>NZ_CAJMZG010000030.1:0-106375 GCF_905220255.1 Paraburkholderia sp. J69-1
GAGCGAAGCGAACAGTGCACAGGCGGCAACAACAAGAATCCGGTTTTTCATGACGACTCCATTCATTTCGTGACAATTACAGCGTCGGCACGATAGGCGCGGAATATTTCAAAACCGTGAAACATGGGTAATTCGCTTCAAAGAATAATCCTCGACACAGAGCCAGCACATTTCACTCATGAGCTTGCTTAGGCGAACCTTAAGAAAAGGCCATGAATCCATGACTTATTTAAATATTCCCTATTGCACAACTCGTTACAGATTGAACTGAAGATCATGTCGAACGATCAGAAACGGCGAACTGAATGTTGTCGAATTAGTAGGCTATTTTTACAATTATAAATTCACTTTTATGTGCCCTGTAACTAAGTTTCTCTTAATAGTTGCATTGTTATCGTGATGTCCGCTTACACAGTGCGTGCTGCTTCGATCATGAGACGCCGCTATCCAATACATCGCTCGTCCATTCGTTTGTCCCCCAACTCCCTGCACATGGCCATCATTCAACGCAGTCTTGTTGCAACAGTCTGTTTGCTCATCGGCATTTCGGCTCAAGCAACCACTCCTCAGCCCGAGAAAACGCTAGCCATTCCCGGCGCCCCGCTTGCGAGCTTCGATATTGGCTTTGCCAGCCACGGTCTCTATGCGCTCGCGGATCGCTCGAATGCGTCCGTCGATCTGTTCGATACTCACACGCTTCGCTTCGAAGGGCGGCTGACGGGCTTTACCGGTGAGAAGGCGACCGATATCTCCGGGCCGAATGGCATCGTCATCGTCGGCAAGAAGATTTGGGCAGGAGACGGAAATAGCGATATCAAGGTCATCGATATCGCGTCGAAAAAGACTCTGGCGACGGTCTCGACCGGCGGCAGCAAGCGTGTCGACGAGCTGGCTTACGATCCGCAGGAGCAGTTGATTGCCGCCGCCAACAACGCTGATGATCCCCCTTTCGTCACGCTGATTTCAGCGCGAGCGCCCTACGATGTGAGGGCTAGACTCGTGCTGCCCCACGCCACGGACGGCATCGAGCAGCCCGTCTGGGATTCGGCGACCAGAAAGCTGTTGCTTGCGGTACCAGTACTCGACGGACACAAGGATGACGGGGGCATCGCCGTGATCGATCCGCGCAGCGCGAAGCTGGAGCGCATAATTCACGTCGCGCGCTGCATGCCCGCAGGACTGGCAGCGGGTCCGGATGGCCAAATCCTGGTCGGGTGCAGTAACGATGCTGTCGAAGCCGGATTTCCGACTAAGTCGCTGCTGATCGATTCGCGCACTGGCACCGTCACTGCTTCGCTTGACCAGGTCGGCGGTTCCGATGAAGTCTGGTATGACGCCAGCTCCGGGCGATATGGTCTGGCTGCCGTCGCCAACCCCGGCGGCCCAGTGATGGGATTAGTCGACGCACACAGCAGGCGCTGGCTGGGCAATATACCGACGGGCAAAGCGGCGCATTCGATTGCCGCTGACGACCACACGTTTTTTGTGCCTGTTGCTGCAGGCGACGCGACCTGCACGAGCGGTTGCGTCAGGGTATTTCGTTAGTCCGTTGATGCGGGGCAGGCTACGCGTATCGAGGCAGCGCCTCGATACGCTTTTCAGCAACGCGGCAACTCATTGCGATTTATGTGCTATTGGCCTGAGCTACCGTCGTACGACATGCCGCAGGAAAGTCCGGGCTACTCGCTTGTACCTGGCTGACTACTTGCAACGCTCGCCACCTGGTTCGCGAATCGCCCAATTCACGGCTGCGTCGAAAAGCGCGTTGCCATCCGCGCTGAGCTTTTCAAACGAACGGTTGCCGAGAAACAGCGCGACACGACGCGCGGGCGCGATGAAATCGTAGTCCATAGTCGCCCCCTTCTCGTAAGCGAAAACCACGGCATGGGTCGGTTCGCCAGCGATGGTCGCAATGGTTGTCGCGCCCGGCCCAGGCTTGCCCCACCCCATTTCGTCGTCTCGCGGATAGACCCAGCGCTTTCCGGCCGGCACGCCGCCCGCGAGCGAACTCGGTGCATTGACAACGTTCACGTAGTGCTCTTTCGCGACCTCTCCGAAGTCCTCGCCCTTTTTCTGACCGGTGAAGCGCAGCGAATCGAACAGATCCGATTCCCACGTCAAGAGTGGGACAGGGACGTCGCGAAACGGCGTCCCGACCATATCACGCGCGCTGACTACCGACGAGATGATGACCAGGTCTTCGCCTTTCGCAGCCGAAACCGGCGCATCCTCGTCGACGAGTTTGACGACCATTCCGCGTTGCTCCAGATGCGCGATCACCTTGTCGTCTTCTTCCCGGTCGCGATGATTGAGCCGGGTAACGTACAGCACGTTCTTGCCGATCGTGACTGCGTCGGCACCCGGCCCCGCTTCGCGAGGCGCCGCCGCGGCAGCAGTGCCTGCACCATTTAACGCGAGCAACGCAGCCAGCAACGAGGCCACCCGCAGTAGCGGGCCTCGCGACGTTGCGACGCGCGAACGCAATGACAGATTCATACCCATGGTTGTTCTCCTATCAGAAATCGATTGTCGAGGTCAACGAGATGGTCCGTTCGAGCCCAATGCCCAATTGGCTCGATCCCGCCGACGCCCAGTAGTGTTTGTTGAACGCATTCTCGACATTCAACTGAAACGTGGCGTTGCGTCCAAACAGACTCGTCTCGTAGCGAGCACCTGCGGAGAACAGCGTGTAGCCGGGGATATAGGCCTGATTCGCGTCGTTGATCGGACGCTGGCCTACGAAATACGCGCCGCCGTTGATCGAAAAGCCATAAAGATGCGGCACGCGATAATTCAGAAATACGCTGCCGGTGTAACGCGGTGTGTTTTCCGGGCGCTTGCCGAGCGTGGTGGAATCAGTGCTGTCGACGAGCGTCGCATCGAGCCACATGCCGGTCGTGACTATCGAGAGATCGCGCGTGATGTCGCCCTGATACGAAAACTCGATACCTCGATAGCGACCCACACCGTTCAGGGCGTAGACGCCGTCAGCATCCGTGCTTGCAGACGGTTGCCGAATCTGGAACGCAGCGATCGACGCCAGGGCACCGTTATTGAAGCGATGCCTCAGGCCAACCTCCACTTGTTTGCTCACCGCCGCCGGCAGAATCTGATACGCGTTTGTGGCCGTCGCGGGCGCAGTGCCCGCAGACTCAAGCCCTTCGATATAGCTCGCGTAGACGCTCGTTTTCGGCGTGAGCTTGTACACGATGCTCGCCGACGGCGACGTGTGGTTCACATCCTGCGTGACCGTTTTCGCTTGCGTAGCGTGATACGACGAATACCGCACGCCCGCCGTGAAGTCGAGATGCGTCGTCAAGCCGATGCGGTCGAAAAGGTAGGCACCCTGGTTACTGATGTGCTGCGCGTAAAAGGCCTTCGACGAACCTGGCGTCAAACTCGTAATACTGAGCGGCTCATACAGATTCTGCGTCGCCGTGTAATAGTAAGTCGTGAAATCAGGCTGGAATAGCCAGTTTTCGTTGACGCCGAACGTGACGTCGTGCGTGACAGGCCCCGTATCGAACAGGCCATTGATTTCTGCACGCACATTCTTGTTCTCGTAGAACTGACCATTCTGCTGGCTGCCCTGAACCTGGCCGGTTCCCGTATCGACGTTGTACTTCTGGAAAATCCAGAGCCATCGATTGCGTTGCGTGATCGATTGACCAATCGACACATTGGCGCTCCAGTTGTCGTTGATCAGATAGTCGGCGCGCAGAATCTGTGCAATTGCGGTCGATGTGGTGGGCTTGTCGTTCGGCACCAGCAATTTCGACGCGTCTGGCAGCGAGGGCAACGTAATGACGCCGTTGACGGCAGTGAGCGGCGTAATACCGGCCTGCTCGACCACACGCTGATCGATGTGCTCGAGGTCGTATTTGAGCGTCAATCGATTCGTCGGTTTCCAGTCGAGCGCGACGCTCTCGAACATACGATAGCCGCGGTCGCCACTGATAGGCGTCTCGACATGTTCGGCCATCGCATTGACGCGAATACCGAACTGCTTGTCCGCACCGAAGCGCCGCGCAATATCGACGTGCGCGCCGACCGAACCATGCGAATCGACCAGCGTCGACACCGACGTCACCGGCGTGTCGCCCGCGCGCTTCATCACCATGTTGACGATCCCGGCCGGCACCGCGAAGCCGTAGTACAACGCCGAAGCCCCCTTCAGCACTTCGACCCGCTCCTTATCCTCCATCGGCATCCAGATGTTGTTGTCGATGGGCAGCACGCCGTCGAGGTAATAGCTTTGACGGTTGTCCAGCGCAATGCCGCGAATGGAAAGCTGGTCATACGAAATACCGCTCAGCTGCTGGCGCGTGACGCCCGCAACATTGCGCAACGCGTCGTACAAACCCGTTGCGGCTTGCGCTTTCAGCACATCGCTCGTGACGACGCTCACGGTTGCAGGAACATCGAGCGCGTCGAGTCCGCGGTATTGGCCCGTCTGAACGGTTTTCGGCGCGTAAGGGCTGGCTGCCGACTCCTTCGCGGTCTTGACCAGAATGGGCGCCAGCGTGGCCCCATCTGCCGTCGCATTCGTCACGCTGGACGCCGACGCGGACGTGCTTGGAGCGGCAACCAGTTCGTTTCCGAACGCGCGACCATCGGCGAACCCGCCATAGACGACCACAGACAGCGCAACGGCGATAGACCGGCGTCGTTTCAACGTGGAGCGTTGCCGCGCCGAAGAGGCGCGACGGACCTGGCGAGAAGATCGATTCATAGCGGAGAAGGAGAAAATAACGAGCAAAGCTGCGCCATCGAACGTCTTGCGTTCGAATTGGCCGACACAGAGAAAATTAAAACAGGCAAGCCGTGGAAACGTCGTTGCACGCTTGCACCAAAGCGAAAATCACCGAGGCTAGCGGTTCAGCCTGAAGTGTGCACGACTGAAAGTGCCACTGTCCGGTCGATTCCCTGCAATTGAGGCCCACACGGAGTAAATAGGATTACTAATCGCCCTATCTGACAACGTGGGCACACTTGCACGACAACACACCACTCTGGCTGAATTTCAGCAGTGAACAGCTCTGCTGACTGTCACGGAGGTCTGCTCGCTGCTAAAATGAGAATGGTTCGTATTTATACTTTAAAAATTCAGATTTGGCAATTCCCTCGCAAAATCAATGAGATGAACCGCGTTTAATGAACTTTATTTAATGTTCGGGGGACGTTTTGAGGGCTGTCCCGCCGAATTTTTGACGAGATTTCGCCATGCCAACAATACTCGTCGTCGAAGACGACGCGAAAACACTCCACGAAATCAAGGCCGCGCTGGAGGATCACGGATATATGGTCGAAACCGCGACGACGGGCGCGGAAGGACTCGCGTGCGCAACTTCGCGCAGCCTTGACGCGATCATTCTCGACCGGATGCTACCAGGCGGGATGGATGGCCTCGAGGTGCTGGGCGCACTTCGCGACGCGGCATCGACAACGCCCGTGTTGATTCTCAGCGCACTATCGACAGTTGACGAGCGCGTGAAGGGATTGCGCGCCGGCGGTGACGACTACCTCGTTAAGCCATTCGAATATATCGAGCTGACTGCCCGGCTCGATTCTTTGGTTCGCCGCGCGCAGACCTCTATCCAGGAACCGACGTGTCGCATCGGCCAACTGCATGTCGACCTGGTCAGCCGCACTGTGTGGTATGCAGGAAAGGAAGTCGAACTACTACCGCGCGAGTACCGGATTCTCGAGTATATGATCCGTCGCGAAGGACAAGTGGTCAGCCGCACGATGCTGTTTGAAGCGGTCTGGAATTACCGCGTAGGCGAGCGCACCAATGTTATCGATGTGCATATCAGTCGCCTGAGAAAGAAACTCGACCCGACGGCAACGGCGCCCATCATTCATACCGTTCGCGGATCTGGTTATGTCCTTCGTGCGCCTGATTGACCTTCGACGTACCACGAGCTTTCGGCTTTCGGTGCTATTCCTCGGCATCTTTGGCGGCATCTCGGTGCCACTGTTCGCCTATCTGTATTTTTCGATTACCGGTTTCGAGACTAAGCGGGTGGATGACTGGCTAGGTCGCGAATACGTTGCCATGCAGCGCAGTTCACCAGCGAGACTGTCCGCTCTCTTCAATGTACTGGCTCAAAGCGACCCGGACCAGCAGCGCCCAAACGGCCTCTTCAAGAACGACGGTCAATATATCGCTGGCTCCTTGACCAGGCTGCCTCATGATATTGCCTCCGTGGGAGAGCCATTCACAATCCGTTTGCAGCAGGAACCCATCAATCAAACCGCGCGCTGTATTGCTGCGAATCTGCCGGGCAACCATATCGCGATGCGATGCCAGAACGCGCGCGAGCTGAACAGTTTCAACAGCGGCCTCGTCAAGGTGCTGTTGATAGGCGCGGCTATCGCCCTCGCAATTGGCCTCGTCGGTGCGGCGTTAATCGGACTGAGTTCACTTCGTCGCCTAGATGCCGTCACCGCTTCAATCAGGCAAATCGTCGACGGAGACCTCTCGCAGCGTTTGCCGACGCATCGACGCCACGACGACCTCGAGAGTCTGGTACGAGTGGTCAACGGAATGCTCGACGAAATCGAGAGACTGATGAACGAAGTAAAAGGCGTCTGCGATGCGATCGCACACGACCTGCGTACGCCGCTAACGACGATGATTGCCGGGCTCGAGCGGGTGCAGCGGCGTGACCGGACGGTTGACGACTATCGTCAGGCGCTGAACGAAACCCTCATCGACGCCACGGACATGCTTCACACCTTCAACGCGCTGCTTCGAATCTCGGAAATCGAGAGCGGTGTGCGCCGCGAATCGTTTGTGCCGGTCGATATGGCCGCGATCGTCAGTGACGTGTACGAATACTACGAGGCATCCGCGGAAGAAAAGCGTCTTACATACCGATGCGAAATCGAAGGCAATTGTGATTTTCACCTGAAAGGAGACCCAAATCTATTGTTCGAAGCGCTGGCCAATCTCATCGAGAATGCCATCAAATTTACGCCAACAGGAGGGTGGATTGTGGTCAGCCTGGTCCGCCTTGAAGGCCGCATTCAATTTTCTGTTCACGACGATGGCCCCGGCATCCCCGAAAACGAGCATCAAGCTGTGTTGCAGCGCTTTTATCGCGGCGAGACCAGTAGACATACTCCCGGAAACGGACTTGGGCTAAGCCTGTCGAATGCAGTCGCCGCAATGCACGGCATGACGCTGAGATTCAATCGCGTCGCAAAAGGCTGCCGCGTTATGTTGATTGAAGCAGACGGAGCCGTCGACTTTCATGAGACCCGCAAGGCAAGCGCACTGCAACTCAATCCACCCTGAAAGCAACCTGGCAGTGAAACTTCCATGCGCCGATGTCTGGCGCATCGGCCTCCTTCCGTGTATTCGCTCAACTTCCTTAAGAAACGCTTAAGGAAGTGCTCATTCAAAAAAAAACAACGGAGTAGTCGACGGCGCCATTGAAATCGATGTCGCGAGCATCTTTTTCCTCATATGTATTGCGAACAGTTCTCATTCGCGCTATCGTTAACAAATTGAAAGGCACCGTCATCGCAATAATTCATTAACAAAAACATAGACTTACGATCATGTCACTTCGGGTTCGTCAATCGCGTCAATCGCAACAGTTTTCCCGCAGCGCCGCGCAATCACAGCACACCTGGGCATACAAGCCGCTGGTTTCGGCCCTCCAGATTGCCCTCGCAACTGCTTGTAGTTTTTCGTTTAGTACTACTACGTATGCGCAGCTATCGGGGCAAACTGATTCGTCCAGCCCGGACCAGTCGAAAGCATTGCCAGCGGTGAAAGTGAACGCGAAGGCGACTGCCGACGAACTCCCCACCGCTTACGCGGGCGGTCAGGTTGCCACGGGTGGCCGTGTGGGCTTACTCGGTAACAAGAACGTGATGGACACGCCATTCAGCGTGAGCAGCTACACATCGAAGCGCATGCAGGACCAGCAGGCACAGACGCTGGCCGACGTGCTCAACAAAGATCCGTCGATTCGTTTCACCGGGCAGACCGGCGGCGTGACGGATTCGTTTTACATCCGAGGCTTTCCGATTAACGAAGGCAATGTCAGCGAATTTGCGTTCGACGGCGTGTATGGTGTCGTGCCGAATTATCATGTCTTCCCCGAGTACGTGGAGCGCGTGGAAGTTGTGAAGGGACCGGCCGCCCTGCTCTACGGTATGTCGCCCAATAGCGGCGTTGGCGGTGTCGTCAACGTAGTGCCGAAACGGCCGTTGTCGCAAGATCTCACACGCGTGGGCGTCGATTACACGTCGGATGCGCAGTTCGGCGAACATGTCGATCTGAGTCGGCGTTTCGGTAATGATCGCCAGTTTGGTATCCGCTTCAACGGGCTGCATCGTCAAGGCAGCACGCCGCTCGACAATCAGCATTCGCGCTCGGAAGTGGGAGCGCTCTCGCTCGACTATCAGGGCGAGCGCCTTCGCGCGACGCTCGATTTCATCACGCAGTACCAATGGGTGGACGCACCGACGCGCCCCTTCTTGCTGACCTCCGGGCTGGCTGTGCCGTCCGCACCCGATGGCGCGCGCAATGTCACTCAGTCGTGGGGCTGGTGGAAATCGCTAGATCAGTCGGTACTGCTGCACACCGAATACGACGCCAGCCGCAATGTCACGATCTTCGCCGATGCGGGCACCGCAAAGACGGACGTCTCGCGTCTGTCCGACCAGACGCCGACCATCCTCAACGCGGCCGGCGACACCCGCTCCACACCGCAGAACTGGAAGTTCCAGGTCAATCGCTGGAGCGCTGATACGGGTGCCCGCGCCCACTTCGACACCGGGCCGGTTTCGCATCAGGTGACTTTGATGGCCAGCATCTACCGCGATCGCATTGCCAATGGCAGCAATTCCGGCTCGGCCATTCTTTCGAATATCTATTCGCCGATTGCAAGCCCGGAGCAGGACATCGCCTCGCCGTCGCGTGTGCCGAAAGTATCTTCGTCGCAACTTTATGGCGTGGCGCTGGCCGATACGCTCAGCGTCCTTAACGACCGCGTGCAATTGACCGCCGGTCTGCGCCAGCAGCAGATTGAATCGGATAACTTCAACACGAGCACTGGTGCGAAGTCGTCCTCATACGATAAGGGCGCGGTGACGCCGCTGGTGGGCATCGTGTTCAAGCCTGCTCAATATGTGTCGCTTTACGCCAATTACGTCGAAGGCCTGAGCCGCGGCGATATCGCACCGACAACGGCATCGAATGCGGGCCAGGTGTTCGCCCCTTACAAGGCGAAGCAGGAAGAATTCGGCGTCAAGCTGGATTATCAGAGCGTCATGGCCACGCTGGCCGCGTTCCGTATCACGAAGCCGAGCGGCCAACTGTATGGCACCGTCTACGCAGTCGATAGCGAGCAGCGCAATCAGGGCCTCGAATTGACGTTCGCAGGTGAGCCGCTGAAGGGCGTCCGTCTGCTTGGCGGCGTGACCTATATCGATGCGGAACTCACGAAAACGAACAGCGCTTCGACCGTGGGCAATCGCCCCGTTGGCGTGCCGCGCTGGATGGCCAACCTGGGCACCGAGTGGGACCTGCCATGGGTGCACGGTCTGACGCTCACCGGTGGCATCAATTTTACTGGCCAGGAATACTTCGACCAGGCCAACAAGCAGTCTGTGCCCTCATGGACGACCGTCGATATCGGCGCACGCTACACCACGCCGATTTACGGAAAATCGACTACGTTCCGCGCTGGCCTGCTCAACGTCTTCAATCGCAATTACTGGTCGGGCGTAGCCTCGTACGGAACGATCTCGCTCGGTGCGCCGCGTACGGTGTTCGCATCGGCGAGCGTGGACTTCTGATTTTGAACCTCTGGCGGAGATAAGAATGCAAAGTGATGTGCTGCTCGAATTGACCACCCCCAACGATGCCTGCCTGTCGCCGCCCTTAACGCTTGCGCCGTTGCTCGGCGAGGAACTGCGCCGTTTGCTGCAGGATCCGCAGACCTCGCTGGCAGCCTTGACACAGCAATATGGCTCGCCGCTCAACGTGGTCGTGCCTCAGGCGCTCGCCGGGAACGTCGAGCGTCTTCGGACGGTCTTCCGCCGTCATGGCGTAACGCACGAAATCTTCTATGGCGCCAAGGTCAACAAATCGCCGGCCCTCGTTCGGGCCGCGGTCGATGCGGGTGTCGGCGTGGACGTGTCGAGCATCTACGAGATGCGCGACGCGCTGCATGCCGGTATCGAACCACGCAGTCTCTGCGCAACCGGACCGGCAAAAACCCGCGTCTTTCACATGGCGCTCGTGGCCAATCGAGCGCTGATTTCCGTCGATTCCGTCGAGGAACTGGACGACATCGAAGCTATTGCTCGCGAAGTACAACCGGAGCAACCTGTACGTGTTCTGCTTCGGTATAAACCGGCCGATTCGCGGGCAAGCCGGTTTGGTCTGGAGCAGGCCCAGCTTTTTTATTTACTCAAACGTTTAGTATACCTAAAAAATAAAATTTCGTTTGAGGGTTTCCACTTTCATCTCGCAGGCTATCGTCACGAACTTCGGGTGGCGGCGCTCACACAACTCGTACCGTTAGTCGAAGCCGCACGTGAAATGGGATTGAATCCAGCCATGATCGATATCGGCGGCGGCCTGCCGGTTCGCTATGTCGATCAGGAGCACTATCGCGCCTGCCTCGAAGGGCAGAACCCGACGCACTATCGCAATGCGTCGGTCCCCCGCTCCTTTTATCCCTATGGCGGCGCAATCGATGCGGCCACATGGCTCGATCGCCTGCTTGCCTCGCCCTGTATCAACGGCTTATCGGTTGCGGGTTATCTGAAGTCCCAGCAACTCACGCTGGCCATCGAACCAGGGCGCAGTCTCGCCGACCAGGCTGCGCTTTCCGTGTTTCGTGTCACTCGTGTCAAATCGCTTGCGGATAATGAAGCCGTGATTTTCGCCGAAGGCAGCAGCTTCAGCGCCTGCGAAACCTGGTTCGGCTCCGAATTCCTGATCGATCCGCAGCATGTGCCGCTTTCCGATGCGCCAAGACGCCAATCCAGGCCGGTGCGCGCCTGGGTCGCCGGTCATAGCTGCCTGGACGAAGACGTCATTTCCAATCGCCTGATTGAGTTTTCCGTGTATCCGCATGCGGGCGATCTGCTGGTCTACGCCAATACGGCGGGTTACCAGATGGATCTGCTCGAAAACGAGTTTCATCGTCATCCCATGCCACGTCGCATCGCGGCGATGTTCGACGCGCGCGGCCAGATGACTTTCTCACCCGACGATCGAATGGAGGAACGCCATGATTTTGAATAAAGTCACTGACCTGATTGGCAACACGCCGATTCTTTGTCTCGATGTGCCCGGTAAGCACGCACGCCTGCTCTTGAAAGTCGAAAAGAACAATCCTGGCGGCAGTATCAAGGATCGCATGGCCCGCAATATGATCGTGGCTGCGCTGAAATCCGGTCGATTGAGTCCGGGCGGCGTGGTGGTCGAATCGTCGTCGGGCAATACGGGCATTGGACTGGCGATAGCTGCGGTCGAATTCGGCCTGCGGTTTATCGCGGTGGTCGACCACCACGCGGCGCCCGACAAAATCGCCGTCATGCAGGCGCTGGGCGCGGAAATCCGCTATGTGGAAGGCCACTATCGCGAGGACGAGGTCGCCGTGGTCGAGCGGCAACGCATGGCTGCGGCACTGGCCAGCGAGATCTCGGCCGCGGTGTTCATGAACCAGTCGGACAATGCAGCCAATGCGGGCGGCTATTCGGAATTCGTGCGGGAAATCGTCAGCGAAATTGGCGGTATCGATGCCTACGTGGGATGCGTCGGCACGGGCGGTTCGATGACCGGCATCGCGCGCGGACTCAAGGTCCACAATCCGCAAACGAAAACGATAGCTGTCGAACCGGAGGGCTCGATCGTATTCGGACAACCAGGTCATCCTTACTATCAATCCGGTACTGGCACACCGGCCGGCGACACGGTCGGACTGGTGCTGGATTACAGCTGCATCGACATGGGTGTGCAGGTATCCGATTCCCATGCGTTCGAAACGGCTCGCTATATCGCGCGACGCACCGGCCTGCTCGTGGGTGGCTCGACGGGCGGCGTGATTTACAAGGCGCTGGAATTCATTCATAGCGGTGTGATTCGCGGCAATGTCGTGGCGGCTGTGGCAGATGGCGGCGAAAAATATCTGCATACAGTATTCAGCGAAAACTGGCTCGAGGAGCGCAGTCTTCTCGATCCGCGCGTCTGGGAACGCCTCGACGGCTGGCTCGGCCAGGCAGACGCCGAAGAAGCGCCGCGTGAAGTGCCGCGCCTGCACGCGGTCCACGCCGCATGAGCGCCTCTGCAACGGTTGACCAGCTCAACGTGGTGGTGTGCGGCGGCGGTCGCACAGGGCACCTCGCAGCGGTGCTGTTCGCTCGCCTGCCAGGCGTGCACGTCACGCTCTACACGAACAATCCCGCCGTGGTGGAAAACTACCAGCACGACGAAGGCGTGACTGCCATCCTGCCCGACGGAACCCGTTGTTCGGCGCAACTCGACGCGGTGACAAGCGATCCCGGCGCAGCGTGCCGCGAGGCAGACATCGTCATCGTCACTGTTCCGGCGCACGTGCGGCCACAACTGCTGGAGCAGATCGCGTCCAGCCTGCCCTCGCACAAGCCGGTCTATGTGGGCGCGATTCCGGGATTTTGCGGCTTCGACTGGCTTGCCGAGAAAACGTTTGCCAATCGCGACAACGTGGTCATCTGGGGCATGAAGGACGTTCCGCACATTGCGTCCGATCTGTGTCCAGGCGTGTCGGTCAGAATGGGCGGCGCGAAAAGCGCCCTCTACGCCGCGACGCATTCGCGCGAAAGCAAGCGCGCGCGCGAGGCGTTGCTCAGGCATCTGTCCCGGCTCTATGAAGCGAGCGTCGAATTGCTGGGTGACTACCTTGAAATCACGCTGACGCCCGGCAATCCGATCATGCACAGTTCGGTTCTTTACGGACTGATCGGACCCTACGGGCAATGGCACGAAACAACGTTCGCCCAATCGCTTTGCTGGTGGTCCGATTGCCCCGAACTCGGCGCGTATTTTCTCGAACGCAGCGACGAAGAGAATCAACGGCTCTGCAAGGCGCTCGAACAGCGCCTCGATATCGACCTTTCATCGGTCAAGCCGCTGAAACAGGAAATCGTCGAGGCGTACGAGGAGCAGATCGCCGATCCGCGCACCATGCTCTCGGTGCTACGCACGAACCAGGCGTACGACGCCATCGCGTTGCCGCTCGTGCACGAAGCACATCGCGACGGTTACGTCATCGATCGCGAACACCGCGCTTTTCACGAGGACGTAGCGTTTGGCCTTTCATTGCTCGTGGAAATGGGCCGCCGTCTCAACGTGCGTCTGCCGCATATCGAAGAAGTCTTTCAATGGAATGTGTCGTATATGCAGGGCCTGCGCAGGTCCGCACTCGACTACTTTCCTGAATCCTGGCCAGCCTGAAGGCGGAGTTTCATGAAATCCAATCTCTCCATTTTGCAGACCAATCACGCGTTCTACGCCGAACGCCGGCAAGACGCGGAAGATGCAGCGCGACGCAACGCGGTGCGACGTCTCGTGCGCTGCCTCTTTGCCGAAGGCATCCTCGATGCCCGTGCTCTCGAATTTTCAGCCGATGGATGCGGTGCGTCGCTTGCGTTAGCGAATCGCAATGCCCGGCTGCTTTTCACCGATCTTGAAACGGCGCCCGCGAACACATTCATCAATAACGGCGAACTGGTTCTTGCCGATGCCGACGGTACTCGCACCACCATCAATCAGCCGGACCGGTTGATCGATGCGTTGCGCCCTTCTTTCGACTTCAAGCCGGGCGACGACGGCGTCGCGGGTCTCAAAGCGGATATCGCCAATAGCATCGCCAACGACGCGCTCGCACGCATCTATCGCGATGCCTGGAACGCGGATCTGCGCGAGCGCATCCGCGTGGCAGGATCAGGCGGCTTGCTGGGCTACATGCGCAAACATCTGAGCGTGCGTCAGGCCGCGGTGGAACTCGACCAATGGGGCTCGCTCGAAGGTCATCCGTTCTATCCCACGTGGAAGAGCAAGCCCGATCTCGATGCTGAGGAAGTCGCCGCGCTGTCGCCGGAATTCAACGCCCTTGTCAATGTGCGCGTTGCCGCGTTGCGCCGCGATATGGCCTACATCGAGCGAATGCCCCATGTAGAGAGCGTGCAGACCTGGTTCGCCGCCAACTTTCCCAACGTGTGGACGCGTTGGCGCGACGGCCTGAACGAACAGGGACTCGACGAGCACGACTGGCTGCCGCTGCCCATTCATAGCTGGCATCTCGAACACTTCGTTCGCCATGAATATGCCGCTGAACTGGAGGAAGGCATTCTGCTACTCGAAGGCCCGGATATCGAAACCTGGCCCACCATGTCGTTCCGCACGATGATGCCGCGTCTGCCGGGGCCGGTGCCGTTCATCAAATTGCCGGTCGCTCTCTGGCTCACAAGCGAGCAGCGCACACTGCAGGCAAAGTCGATTCATATGGGGCCGCGAATCAGCTGGCTCATGAAACGCATCCTCGCCGATGAGCGAGGTTTTGACGGCACGCTCGAAGCCTTTCCTGAAGAAGCGGCGTTCCATTACAGGCACGCCGCGCATCAGGAGGACCGGCCCGGACGCCATCTATCCGTGGCATTCCGCGCGAGCGCCGAAGCGCTGGACCGTACGGACGCGCTGCTGCCTGTCACAGTGGCGGCACTGTTCACGGCCTCGCCGGTGGACGGCCGTCCGCTCGTGACCGAACTCGTTGAAATGCAGTCGGGCACACCCGCGGCTACATCGACCGTCGGAACCTGGTTCCGCAACTATGTTCGAGCTGTCGTGCATCCCGTCATCGGCATCTATCTGCTCTATGGCATCGCGCTGGAAGCACACCAGCAAAATACCTCGGTGCTATTCGACGAGATCGGCATGCCGCGTAAAATGCTGATCCGCGATTTTGGCGACGGACGCACCTACGCGCCGCTGCTCAACGCCCGCGGCTATGAATTGAAGCCATACGCGCACCCGGGGATTCTGCCAACCGTATTTGATCAGGATATCGAACCTGTTCGCGATTTCGTACTTGACGCCTGCTTCGTGTGTCATCTGCACGAACTCGCGCTGGCATTGACGCGCGAATACGCACTGACGTCGGATCAACTCTGGCGTGTCATTCGCGAAGAGACCGCGCGTGCATTCGATGCGTTCTCATCTCGCGTGGAGCCTACGTTATGGGCGCGCGAACTCGACGCGTTCCTCGAACAGCCCTGGCCAACGCGTTCGGTTCTGCGAATGCACCTCCTCAAGTATGCAGATTATCGTCTTCAGCACGATCTGCCGAATCCGCTTCCTGAACTGGTCGAGGAGCAATAACTCATGATGAATGTCTCTGTCGCGCCCGGGCGCGCGGCACGCCTCATACACGTGCTGTTCGCGATTCAACTCGTATCGATGGGCGCGATGGAAATGAGCGGGCCGTTCTGGCCGCTGCATCTCAAGGAACTCAGCCACTCGACGTTCGAATCTGGCTTTGCGGGCGTCGCGGTCTACGTCGGGCCGATGCTCGGCATCATGCTGACCAGCGCTTTCTGGGGCCGCATAGGCGATCGCACCGGACATAAGCTGATGATGATCCGCGCGCTCATCGGCCTTTCGCTCACCCAGTTCGCGCTGGCGTGGGCAAGCGATGTCTGGTCGATACTCGCGCTGCGCTTCCTGCAAGGCGCATGCGCGGGTTATATCGCTCCCGCGCAGACTTACGGTGTTGGCATTATCGATCCATTGCGTCGTGGACGGCTCTTCGCGTATCTGCAGGTCTCGACGAATCTCGGCTCCCTGGTGGGCGCTGTCTTCGGTGGCGTCATCCTCGACCATTCGACTTTCGTCTGGATCAATATTGTTGCTGGCGTGTTGTGTCTGGCCAGTGCGCTTGCCGTCGCATTGATTCTGCCTGATGTCCGCTCTTCGCGTCCAAACGCAAGCGTGCAACCAGAAAAACAAGCCCTCGACCGCGGCGCCTCACCGTGGCGCGGGACACCGATCGTCGGGCTTCTTGGCGTAATCGGCCTGCTGTTGATCAGCCGAATGTTCACGCAAACGCCGTTCTCGCTCTACGTCCGCACGACATTCAACGTCGGCAACTGGGTAGTCGGTTTCTGCTACGGCATGCTGGCGTTCGGGTTTGTCGTATCGGCCGCGCTGTGGGCACGTTTCTTTGAACAGCGTAGCCTTGCCGAAACATTGCGGCGCATGACCGGCATCGCGTTGGGCTGCTGTGCGCTGACGCTTGGCGCGGCACTCACACGAAGCGTCGAAGTGTTCGTCGCAATCCATTTCCTGTGGGGGATGTTGCTGGGCGCCACCACGCCTGTGCTGATGTCGCTGATTTCGCGGGCAGCCAGCGGTTCGCAGCAAGGCTATGTGCTCGGCGTGGCGCAGAGTACGACGCAACTGGCATCCATTCTGGGTATCGCCCTGGGCGGATGGTTGACGGATGCGGCGGGGCTTCGCTACACATACGTATTCGTCGGTGTCGCCTACGCCATGGCAACCGCCCTCATTTTGACGCTTGTGCGTGAGCGGCCCGCATCGATTCGTGCGCCAACAGAAGCGAGGGACACACCATGCTGAACGTAGAACAGTTGCGAGCAGACACTCCCGGGACCACCGACGTCGTTCATTTGAACAACGCTGGTGCGAGCTTGATGCCGAATGTCGTGATCGATACGGTCATGGCGCATCTGCAAAGCGAAACCCGTATTGGCGGCTATGAGGCAGCCGCCGCTGCTGAAGCGCGGCTTGAAGACGTCTATGCGTCGATTGCGCGACTCATAGGTGCGATGCCAGACGAAATCGCCGTCGTCGAAAATGCCACGCGCGCATGGGACATGGTGTTCTATTCGCTGCCGCTCAAGTTGGGCGACATCGTTTTGACATCCACAACGGAATATGCAGGCAACTATATTCCGTACCTGCAACTGAAACGGCGCCTGGGCATTGAGATCGTCGTCGTGGAGAACGATCCGGGCGGCCAGATCTGCATGGAAGATCTGCGACGCAAGCTTCAGCATCCGCGTGCGAAACTCGTCACGTTGCCTGTCATCGGCACGAATGGCGGCCCGGTTCAACCCGTCGAGGCGATTGGTAACGAAGCCCGGCAGGCAGGCGCATGGTTCCTGCTCGATGCCTGCCAGGGCATCGGACAACTACCGCTCGACGTGCAGAAGATCGGCTGTCATGCACTCACGGCAACCAGCCGGAAATACCTGCGCGGACCGCGCGGCATGGGCTTCCTGTATGTCGAATGCAACCTGTGCTCGCAACTGGAGCCAGCATTCCTCGACTTGCACGCCGCGCATCTACACGGCCCCGATTCCTTTGAGATCCGCAACGATGCGCGACGGTTCGAGAACTGGGAATGCAACATCGCGGCCAAACTCGGCATGGGCGCGGCGGTCGAGTACGCGCTATCGATGGGCATGGATGCGATCTGGACGAGGATTCAAATGCTCGCGCACGCCCTTCGTGCCCAGTTGCGCGACGTCGACGGCGTGCGGTTGCAGGACGTCGGCACGATTCAATCCGGCATCGTCACGTTCACTTGCGACGGCATCGATCCCGACGACATCAAGCGCAAGCTCGCAAGCCTGCCAGACAGAATCAACGTTTCCTGTTCGACCGACACATCGACGATGCTTGACATGCGCGCACGCGGCCTGAAATCGGTCGTACGAGCTTCCGTGCACGCCTATAACGTGCAGGAAGAAATCGACGCACTCGTTTATGCCATGAATGAAATCGCTCTCCGGAGATAAGATGCCGAAGCAGAATCCCTATTGCGTCGCAGTGAAGCCGATCGAGTTTCTCGTCCAATCCGAAGCGGTCGACCACACCAATGTCGACAAACTAGTGTGTGAGATTCGCACATCAGGAAAATGGACAACCCCTATTCCCGTGAGTCGCGAAACCGGGATTGTCATGGACGGTAATCATCGCCTGACTGCTGCAGCCATTCTCGGACTTCGTCACCTGCCATGCGTGCTGCTCGACTATTTTGACCCCAGAGTGTCGGTAACCGAATGGAAGACCGGCATACCGTTCCATGTAGACGCCATTCTTCAGCGCCTCCTGTGTGAAAAGGCTGTGTTTCCCTATAAGACCACACGGCATGCGTTCGCGCCTTCGCTGCCCGTGACCGATATCCCGCTCGACATTCTGCAATGACGAGTCGATCGATTGCGCGTGCATGCATGCCTGCCGTGCTGCTTGCCGACACCACCGATATACTCGTCGCTTATTGATTCGCGATATCGGCCCTCTCTTTAGTGCTCCCTAACCGCTCCATGACTTCGATCCGCCGCCGCCTGCTCACCTGGCTCGTATGCGGCTTCGCCATTGCTTCGTTGATTGCCGCCTACGGAATTTTTCGCACCGCCCGTCATGAGGCGGCCGAGTTGTTCGATTACGAATTGCGTGCAGTCGCGCTCTCCATCCCCGCCAATCTGGGTGTAGCCCAGCGCATCGAAGACGCGGAACGCGGCGGCAAAGGCTATAGCGGAATCGACGACGACGAAATTCTCATTCAGATCTGGGACGAT
This sequence comes from Paraburkholderia sp. J69-1, assembly GCF_905220255.1. Classification (NCBI taxonomy): domain Bacteria; kingdom Pseudomonadati; phylum Pseudomonadota; class Betaproteobacteria; order Burkholderiales; family Burkholderiaceae; genus Paraburkholderia; species Paraburkholderia sp. J69-1. The sequence continues at coordinate 18,616 of NZ_CAJMZG010000030.1, forward strand.
CAAGGCCGCGAAGCCTATCACTCGCAACACGTCGTTTCACTACCACGCGGCGGCACAGGTTTCAATGTATTACGGCACAACGACGAAACCTGGCGCGTGTTCGGCCTCCAGCGGCCGGACGCTTTCGTTCAGGTAGCGCAGCCTTACGGCATTCGCGACAGCCTCGGTCGCCAGCTGGCGTTACACACACTCTGGCCGTTGGCACTGCTGGTACCCATGTCGATCGCTCTCGTTCTGTTTGTCGTCGCGCGCGGCCTGCTGCCGATACGCGAGCTTTCCACCCACCTCACGACGCGCAGTCTTTCCGCGCTTCATCCGCTGGTTCTCAACGCGGACACGCCTCTCGAGCTCGTCCCACTCGTCCACGCACTCAACGATCTGCTTGCGAGACTCCGTCTCGCATCCCAGGCACAGCAGAATTTCATTGCCGACGCGGCCCACGAACTGCGCTCTCCACTCGCGGCACTCAGCCTGCAAGTACAGAGCACGATTCGCTCGGGCGAATTGCGTGGTGAAACGCATGTTCTCGATCGAATCAGCGTGCGCCTTAGCCGTCTCGTTCGCCTCGTGCACCAACTGCTGAGTCTTGCCCACGAAGACGCCGATACGCCGGCGAAACTCAAACCTGCGAGTCTGCGAAAGATCGCAGAGACGATCATTGGCGAATTTTCTCTGCTCGCAGAGGAAAAATCGATCGACCTTGGACTCGTCGTGCATTCCGATTGCCCGGGTCGTGACACGTTCGAGGCACGCATCGACCCTCACGGCCTGCATACGCTCATCGGCAACCTGGTAGACAATGCAATCCGCTACGTGCCAAGTGGTGGCCAGGTCGATCTGGTGCTATTCCGCAACGGTGACGACACCTCTATTCAGGTAGTCGATAACGGACCCGGCATTCCCGAAGAACACATCGATCGGGCATTTGACAGGTTTTACCGGGCGAATGCGCTGCAAGGAACCGGAAGTGGTCTTGGCCTATCCATCGCCGCGCGTATCGCCGCACGCCACGGCGCGCAACTGACCCTCGCCAACAACGCTGACGGCGTCGGGCTCACAGCTTCGCTCACGCGACTCAAACCTCTGCGATCAGATCTGTCGCAGACGGATTTCGCGACGTAACCTCCGCACAATACAAGCGCGCCGTAATTGGCACGTTAGTTCGAGACGTTAAGCTAATTGCAATTCGATTAAGACGCGGCGGTGAACGCCACGACGGACGGCAAGCTGTTCGGCGGCGACGAGTGGGGTAATTCGCAGGAGGCGGTTGAGGCGTGAAATGTTTGGGGGGCGTTTATTTGCTGCGAATGAAGCGCCCCCCACAGCCCCTCTACTCCACCACCCGAAAATATTCACTCGGCGGCACGCCCAACTGCTTGCGAAACATGGCGGAAAACGCGCTGGGGCTGTCGTAGCCCATATCGAGCGCAATATCTACGATACGCGCGCCCGATGCCAGGCGCTCCAGCGCCATCAAAAGCCGGGCCTGCTGCCGCCACTGACCAAACGTCAAGCCAGTTTCCCGCATGAACAGACGCTGAATCGTCTTGATGTCGACGCCAATAACTGCCGCCCAATGAGCCAGGGTCCGGTTGTCGTCGGGCGCTTCCGCGATCGCGTTGCAGATCGTCCGCAAATACGGATGGTGCGGATTGGGCAGATGCAAAGGCAGAACGGGCAGAACCCGCAACTCGTCGAGTATCAGCCCCATCAAGCGGCCATCGCGCGAATCGGTCAGATAATCGCCGTCAATCTCCATCGCGCTGACAATAAGTTGCTTGAGCAGATCGGAAATCGCCACCGTCGCGCAGGCTGCGGGCAATCCGCTAGCGGCCTCCGGCTGGATATAGAGCGAACGCATCGACACCGCGCTCACCATGCGGATCGTGTGTGAAGTGAAGGCCGGCATCCAGATCGCGCGTGTAGGCGGCACAATCCACCGCCCCGCCTCGCTGCTCACGACCATCACGCCTTCGACCGCGTAGATCAGTTGCGCCACGCCGTGATGGTGCGCGGGACGGACTTCGCCCGCGGGAAAATCGACCGAACGACTGCTTACCGCGGCAAGATGATGATGATGGTCGCGTCGAGGGGAATCCTCTGGGTGCGGAGAGAGCGGGCTGAGCCTGGGCATGTCCTTTTTCCGACGATCGATTGACTATTCGCGGGAGACGGATCGGTAGTGTAGCCCTAGACTGGATTTCCCATCCAGCGCATGCAGCGGGCTCCAGACCATGAAAAATGCAGCTACCCTGACCTCGAACGCGGCATCGTCGCGACCTGCGCCCTCCGGGCGACAGACGGCGTTCGGCATCCTCGGCGTCATGAGCGCTTCGCACCTGCTCAACGACATGATCCATGTCCCTGATGATTGCGGCTTATCCGCTTTTCAAAGGTGACCTGCATCTGTCGTTTGGAGAACTGGGGGTGGTGACGCTAGCGTATCAGTTGACCGCTAGTTTGCTGCAGCCGTTTATCGGCCACTACACGGATCGCACGCCCAAGCCCGGATCGCTGCCCGTATCGATGATCTTCAGCCTGTGCGGGCTGCTGTTGCTGTCGCGTGTCGGCAACTTTCCCGGCTTGATTTGCGCGGCAATGCTGGTGGGCACCGGCTCTTCGGTGTTTCATCCCGAATCCTCACGCGTGGCGCGCCTGGCTTCGGGCGGGCGGCATGGCCTCGCACAATCTATTTTTCAGGTGGGCGGCAATACGGGTAGCGCAATTGGACCACTGCTCGCGGCGCTGTTCATCGTGCCTCGCGGTCAACACGGCATTGCGTGGTTCGCGCTTGCCGCCGTGCTGGCCATGTTGCTGCTTTCGCACGCGAGCCGCTGGTATCGGCGGGACATGGCGCAACACGGCGCGCGCAAACGCAGCGCGACCGGCAAGGCAGCGTTCGACCTGCGCACGGTGGTGCCGGTTATCGCGATCCTGATGTTGCTGATGTTCTCCAAATACTTCTACACCGTGAGCATCAGCAATTATCTGATCTTTTATTTGCAGGGGAAATTCGGGCTGGGCGTGCAAGCGGCGCAACTACATCTCTTCATATTCCTGGCTGCCGTGGCGGCGGGAACGCTGGTCGGCGGCCCGCTGGCCGACCGGATCGGCCGCAAGACCGTGATCTGGTTCTCGATCATGGGCGCCGCGCCCTTCACGCTCGCACTGCCTTACGCGAGCCTGCCCGTCACGACGATCCTGCTGATTGCGATTGGCTTCATCGTGTCGTCTGCGTTTTCCGCGATTCTGGTCTATGCGCAGGAATTGATGCCGGGACGCGTTGGTATGGTCTCCGGATTATTTTTTGGTTTTGCATTCGGACTTGGCGGCATTGGCGCGGCGGTGCTCGGTCGCGCCGCCGATCGCTATGGGATTCCCGCCGTCTACGCTGTGTGCGCCTGGCTACCCTTGCTGGGTATCGCTGCCGCCTGGCTGCCCAGGCAACCGGGCGAGCGAACTGCCACCGGTTCCGGATCAGGACAGTGTGAATGATGCGGGTCGCCATTTATCCGATGGGAGCCGTTCTGTTGTTTGCGCTCATATCGCTTGCCAGCCTGAGCTTGCATATTCGCGCCATGAAAGCCGAAATCGACCGGCAGCCATTCCGTCTATCAGGCGTGACACGGCATGAAGCGCAGCAACGGCTGCTTGAATGGCGTGCGCAAAGAAAAAGACTTTGGCCGACTGCTGTGTTGTTGATCGTGGCGGTTGGCGTGGCAATGCATGGCTTTTGAGGCGAGGTATTGCGCTATTGACCGCACAGCCAGTTCATCGCGGGCCGCACCGTCGACGGCGGATAAACGCACCAGGAGCCATCGTCATGTCGAAAGAAAATAATCGCCAGCGGTCCGGACCGGCGCGCGACTTCGACCTTGACGGCATGCCACGGCATGGTCTTCGTGCGCTAGGGTCGCGTGACGCGGCAGGCTTCTGCGCGCCCGAACCAGTCGTTGACCAGGGAGCGAAGCGATTGTCGATCGGTTTTCATAGATGTCTCCGGAGCGGCGAACGTGACGCACCGCCGCTCCAAGCACACACTCAATGCAGCGTTTCGCGTTGCGCCAGCGGTTTGAACAGGCGGCTCCACGCCAGACTGACCACGATCGTCGCGCAACCGCCCAGCACCACCGAGCCAATTGCGCCCATCGCGGCCGCCGTCACGCCCGATTCGAATTCGCCCAGCTGATTGCTTGCGCCGATAAAAAGCGTATTCACCGCCGCCACGCGTCCACGCATGCGATCCGGCGTTTCCAGTTGAATCAGCGTTTGACGCACGATCACACTGATCGTGTCCGCGCCGCCGGAAATTGCCAGCAGCAGCAACGAAACGGCAAATGAGCGCGACAGCCCGAATGCGGCGATAGCGGCGCCATAAACCGCCACGGCGATCAGCAGCTTGCGACCCACGCCACTGCGAATCGCGCGCCGCGACAAAATCAGTCCAACGCACAGCGCGCCCACGGCCGGTGCGGAGCGCAACAGTCCCAGCCCTTGCGGCCCCACATGCAGAATCTCCTTGGCGTAGACCGGCAACAGCGCTGTCGCCCCACCGAACAGCACGCCGAACAGGTCGAGCGAAATGCCGCCCAGCAGCAGCGGATGGTTCCAGACGAAGCGCAAGCCGGCGAGTATCGTCGCAGCCGTCACCGGTTCGCGCGGCTGCGCGACGTGCTCATAAGGAATGAGCGCATACAACACAGCGCTCACGCAAAACATTGCGGCGCACGTGACATAGAGCGCGTCGATGCCGGTGGCAAACAGCAAGCCGCCCACGGCCGGCCCCGCGATCACGCACACCTGCTGCACCACCGTACTGAGCGCCATCGCGCGCGCCAGCAAGCCCTGCGGCACCAGCATCGGCAGCAGCGCCTGCTGCCCCGACATCTGGAACGGCCGGATCGCGCCCAGCACCAGCGAAAGGCTAAGCAGCAGATCGCGGCTCACCGCGTGCATGACGGTCGAAACGGCCAGCAAGGCGGCAATCACGGCCTGCACCGCGAGACACACCGCGACCATGCGGCCGCGATGCAGACGATCGGCGCAATGCCCCGCTACCAGCGTGGTGGCGAGACCCGGCATGAACTGAAACAGGCCGACGAGCCCCAGATACCAGGCGCTCGACGTCAGCTCGTACATATGCCAGCTGATCGCCAGCATCAGCATCTGTTGCGCCGTGATGGAACCGATGCGCGCGCCCAGAAAGCGCATAAGCGGAGCATGCCGCAATAACGGTGTCATGCCCGCCCGAGCGTCGATCGATACCGTGGGCGAAGGGTTGATTCGACTCATGAAGGCTTCCGCCCTTGTCTTTTTTGTTGGTGCGGTGCCTGCACAAGCCCGCTTAGCCCAGGCTGCCCGTCACATCGTCGAACAGTTCGTCGACACTCAGACGGCGCGCGATGATCTTTTGGTCGAACGCCCAGTCGATCGCCAGTTGCAGCCCCTTGCGGTTCGCTTCCAGGCCGATCGGCGGAAAGATCGCCGGGACGCCATCGGCCAGTTCGCGGCTCTCCTTGATCATGCGATACAGCTCGCGCACCAAATCGGGACGTTCCCTGGACAGACTCTCGTGCACCGCGAACATATGATTGATCGGCACCACACCCGTGCGTGCAAACCAGTCCTTCGCCGCCGCATGGGCGTGCGGCACCAAGGTGCGCACGCGTTCGTCCTTCGGCATGTCTTCGCCGAGCAGCGCGGCGGCCAGTTCGCCCTTGAGCATCATCTCTGGAATCGACGATCCGGCAGGCAGGCGCTGGCAGTTCTGCGGGTCACTGTACTCGGCGAGGTGACCGTCACCCAACGTCATCCAGGTGACCTTGTCCAGATCGACGCCGTATTCGTGGCGCAAAATGCCGCGAATCCACAGCGCCGTGGTCTGAGTGTAGGTGCGCACGCCCACCCTCTTTCCTTCGATATCCTTAGGATCGAGGTGACCAAAATCGATATTGAAGCCGGCGCAATGATGCTGGAAACGCCCCGAAATCGGCGCGGGCAGCAAGACATAAGGCTTGCCGTAGGCCTTGGCCTGCAGGAAGGTGACGATGGCCAGTTCACCCGCATCGAACCGGCTTTCGCGCACCATGGCCTTGAAGCCATTGTGCGCGGGCGTGGGGCCGCAAAAGTCCAGCGTCACCTGCTCCGAGCGCACGCGCCCGTCGCGCAGCGCCTTCGTCACCGCGTATTCGGCCAGATTGGTGCGCAGCGTCGGCACACCGGTCAGCGTTGTTGTCATGAATGTGTCTCCCGCTACGTCGGATCAGTAGCCCGCCATTTCGCGCGCCAGGCCCACCACGCCATAGGTGCGCTGCGGAGCGGACATCAGGAAGCGATAGCCCTCTTCGCTCAGGCGCCGATGGTTTTTCGCCGTCACATGCGGATGGCCCACGATGACGTTGCGCTTCTTGCAGGTCTCGACGATCTGGCGCATCGCATCGAGCACTTCGGGATGCTCGTACTGGCGCGGCAGGCCCAGTTCCTGAGACAAATCGCCCTCGCCGATCAGAATGAAGCCGATGCCGGACACATTGGCGAGGATGTCATCGAGATTCTCGATCGCCTGGGTGCTCTCGCACATCAGGCCCACGAGCAGTTCACCTTGCGGCGCAAGCGGCCACACATCGGCCTTCTCGTAGTATTCCTGCATCGACAGGCCCCAGTAACGCGCCGCGTTGGCCGGGCCGTCGCCGCGCACGCCTTTCGGTTCGTAGAGCGGCGCATGCTTCGGGCGCGCGTAGCGGCACGAGGCCACCGCGTTGTACGCCTGCTCGACGGTCGCCACGTGTGGCCAGATCACGCCGTAGGCGCCGCGATCGAGCACCTGCTTGGCGAAGCTCTGGTTCATCTCGACGCCGTTGGCCGGGATGCGCGCGATCGGCGTGACCTTCGTGGCCACCGATGCGGATTCGGCAATCTGCTTGCGGTTTAGCATGTACTGCAGCGCATCGCCAAGTGCGGAGACATCGTAGGGGTTGTGCTCCATCTCGAAGACGAGGCCGTCATAAGGCGCGTCGCTCATCTCGATGGCGGTCTGCTTGTCGAGCTTGGAGAAGGCAGCGTGCGCGGCCTTACCCGACTCCAGCGCGCGAATGATGCTGTTCAGGCGAATCGTGGACATGGCAATCTCTCTTTGTCACCAGTTATTTCGTTATGCGAATAATTTGCGGGAAATCAGGCGAGTCCCGGATAAAGCGTTTGCGCGGTCTTGCCAAAAATCCATCTGCGCGCCTCTTCGTCGAGGCAAGCCAAGCCGGACTGCGCATCGGCGAGGATGTCCTTGAGCGCACCTGGCGAGGTCGGGAAATTCGAGCCCCACGCCATACGTTGCGCACCGAAGGCTTCCACCACTCGCGGGAAAAACGTTTCGGCGCTGGCCTGCTCTTTCTGCACGTCGCCAAAAATGCGCGGCGTAAGCTTCATGTAGATATTAGGCAGATCGGCCAGTGCGAACAGGCTCGCCGCTTTGGCGTACGGCGCGCCATCGAGCACATCGGGGCGGCCCAGGTGGTCGAGCACGATCTTTACGCCGGCAAACTTTTCAGCCAGCATGCGCACCTGTGGCAGGCCGACCGGGCCGGTCTGGATGCACATCGGCAGATTCAATTCCGCGAGCATTTCCCACGCCTTGAAGGCCTTGGGGTTGTCGAGTTCGCTGGGGTCGAAGTCCTTGGTCGAGCCGCCCGTGAAGATGCGCAGGCCCGCAAGACCTTTGTCCGCCCAGCCTTTGATGACCGCGGGCACATCATCGGCCAGCATGTCGACGGAGCCGACCGCTACCAACCGGTCCTTGTACTGATTGCAGCCGTCCACCACGTAGCTGTTGTCGAAGCCGTAGGTTGTCGACGAATGCACGACCGCGGCCCTGGCCACGCCCGCTTCGTCCATCGCCTGGATCAGCGCTTCAACCGTGTTGGGGCGCTCCTGCGACCAGTCCGAGCGCTTGCCGAACAGCGGCGCGGGCGGATAGCGATTTTCATCGTCGGAGATGATGTGAGGATGAATGTCGATGTAGTTCATAGTGTCGGTCCAGCCGGGGCTGCGTTTACAGACCACGGGCCTTGAGATGCGCATCGAGGCGCGGATAGACGCGGCGCGCGTTGCCTTCGAAGATCGCGTGGCGGTCGGTGTCGCTGAGCGCTTCGCAGGCGTCGATATAGCGCTTCGTATCGTCGAAATACTCGCCGGTATCCGGATCGCGGCCACGCACCGCGCCGATCATTTCCGAGCCGAACAGCACGTTGCTGGTGGGCACGACCTTGGTCAGCAATTCCACGCCCGGATGGTGATAGACGCAGGTGTCGAAGAAAATATTGTTCAGCAGCCCTTCCAGCGGCCGGTCCATCATTTCCAGCGACATGCCGCGATAACGGCCCCAGTGATACGGCACCGCGCCGCCGCCGTGCGGAATCACGAGACGCAGCGTCGGGAAGTCCTTGAACACGTTGCCCTGCAGCAGTTGCATGAAGACCGAGGTATCGGCGTTCAGGTAGTGCGCGCCGGTGCCGTGATGGCACACGTTGCACGAAGCGGCGACGTGAATCATGGCGGGCACGTCCAGATCGCAGAGCGCCTCATAGAGCGGATACCATTCTCGGTCCGTCATCGGCTTGCCGGTCCAGTAACCGCCGCTCGGATCGGGATTCAGATTGCAGCCGACAAAACCCATTTCCTCCACACAGCGGCGCAGTTCCGCGACCGAGTTCTTCGGCGGAGCCAGCGGCGATTGCGGCAACTGGCAGACCGGCACGAAGTTGTCCGGATAGATATCGCAGACGCGCCGCACGAGGTCGTTCGACACTTCGGCCCATTCGAGGCTGGTGCGTTCGTTGCCGAGGTGGTGGCTCATCAGGCCCGCGATGGGCGAGAACAGCGTAAGGTCGCCGCCGCGTTCCTTTTGCAGACGCAACTGGCCGTTGCCGACACCTTCGCGGATGTCGTCGTCGCTCACGTGAGCGCCCGAGAGCGGCGGCGCATTGGCGGGGTCGTTGGCGGCGGCAATCTGTTTGGCGCGCCAGTCGCGGAACGAGGCAGGTACGGTCGTAAAGTGACCGTGGCAATCAATGATCATTGTTGTCTTCCATACGGCATTCAGGCGCGCATCAGGCGCGGGGATCGACGAACAGCTCGTCCATCGACATGCGGCGCGGCGTGAGGCCCTGCTTGAACGCCGTGGCTTCGAGTGCTTCGATGGTCCTGCGGTTTTCCTCGATGCCATACGGCAGCGGATCGTGGCCGACGATCTTGCGCAGTTCCAGATATTTCTTGTTCTTTTTGTCGGTCAGCTCGCCTGCGTCGAGCTTCGCCAACCAGTCCTTCTTCGCCTTGTCGAACGCGTCGTAGATCGACTTCGCGACCCACGGATGCTCGGCCAGCACCGAATCCTTGACGACGATGGTGCCGTGCATCGGATACACACCAGTGCGTGCGTAGTATTCGGCCTCCAGTTCCGCGGCGTTCGGGAACATATCCGGATAATCAGCCTCCACTTCCTTCCAGCCGCCCGTGGGGTCGCCCGTGCGGCCAATGCCTGCGTTCCCGTGAAAGCCCGCCACGAGTTCGCCCTTCGCCATCATGTCGGCCAGCGAGGTGCCGGCCGGCGCGTGGATGACGTTCGGCGGCAGTTGCAGTTGCGTGACGTGCTCTTCGTCGTCGACCACCCACGTCACCTTCGACGGATCGAGGCCGAATTCGTCGATCAACACCTGACGCGTCCACGCGCCGGTCGTCACCGAATAGGCGCGAACGCCCACCTTCTTGCCTTCGAGATCCTTGGGCGTCTTGATGCCCGCATCCGGACGCACGAGCAGGCCCGAATGGTGAAAACGTCGGACGACAAAGATAGGCAGCGCGACGAAGGGCGCGCCATAAGCGCGAGCGATGATATAGGTGGTCGGCGCGAGTTCGCAGACATCGAATTCGACGTCGCGAACCATACGGCGAAATGCGCCGATCTGCGGATGCACGGTGATGAATTCCGCGTCCACGCCTTCGATGGGAATCGAGCCGTCACGAATGGCGGCGGTGTGCGGGTGCTCGGCGATGGCGAGCTTCAGATGAACTTTGCTGGACAATTGAGTCTCCTTTGACTTGAACGATCGGATCGACCTGGCGTTCATCGTTGCCCCTTTAAATCTGCATCTAATTGGGACAATTGAATCGGGCGTTTCAGGTGATCTCGTTGATGAAATGATCTTTCCGCGCCACTTTTACGTCTATTGAATTAACCTGCTGCCGACTTAACCGATTGGTAAAACCTCGGGCGCGAAGAGCTTGTGCACGCAGCCCGAATGGCGCGCGAGGTTGAGCGGATAGCTAAGCGTCCGCAGGCGGGCGGCCCGCTTTCTGCACCGCCGCTACCGGGCGCGGCGCTGTCCCCTGGCCCGTGCGCAATCGCTCGGCCGCTTCTTCCAGACACGACAGCATCAATTGCGCACTGGGCGTCAAGCCGCGATTGCGATTCCACAGCACGCCAGCCGGTCGCAGTAGCCGCGGCAGACTCAAGGGCAGCGTATGCAACGGCTGAGCGTTGTCGCCCGCAGGCGTACCCGCCATCACGGCAATGAAATCGGATATCTGCAGATGCGCCCGTGCGACGTGCACCGAAAGCGTTTCGATGTAGTTATGGGTCAGCGGCACATCGTGCGCTTCGAGCGCGCGCTCCAGCGGATCGCGCAGGATCGAACCAAGCGGCGGCAAGATCCACGGAAACGGCCGTAAATCGGCCCATGTGAGCGACTTTCTGCGCGCAAGTGGATGGTGCCTGCCGGTCATAAGTGTGACCGGCTCCTCAAGTAATTCCTTTTCTTCGAAACTGCCGAGCGTGTCGGGCGGCGGCAAGCGGCCCACCACGAGATCGAGACGGCCCTGCCAGAGATCGGGCAAGAGCGACGCAGTGGTGCCTTCGGTCACCATCACGTTGGTTCCCGGCGAGCGCTGCTTGAGCAGACTGAGCGCTTGCGGCAACAGCACGGAAGCCGAAGCAGGCAGCATGCCGATATGGATCTTGCCCTCCGTGCCGGAACTGAGCGCCTTGAGTTCGTCACGCGCCTGATGCAGGATGGTCAGCATTTCTCGCGCGTGGCGAATGAGGCAATCACCGTATTGCGTTGGCACCAGTCCTTGCGCCGTGCGCGAAAACAGCGTGAGGCCCATGCCCCGTTCGAGTTCGGCCAGCGACTTCGAAACAGCGGGCACCGTCACGTGCGTGACGTCGGCCACCTGGGTTAGGTTGCGGTAGGTGTCGATCGTCACCAGCAGGCGCAGATGGCGCGCCTTGAGGTTGATCTGCAGGTACCAGTCGAGAGCGGACACTTTGTGTACCTCCGCGGGTTACGGCGAGGTCAGTCTTTCGGTTCGAGCGCGTGCAAGGTCATGCCCAGCGAAATCGACGTGAAATAGCCCACCGTCACGAGCAGTTCCGCAATCACGGCGCGGCCCAACACGGCGTCGTAGCGCGCGAAACGCGTCTCCTCGATTGCCGCGCCCGCGAGAATGTCGCTCACCGCTGCGCACAGCGCGCCAAAGCGGTCGTCGCCCGCTTCCGGACGGCGCTTTGCCAGAATGGCCTCCACCACCGCTTCGGGTACGCCCGCTTTGAGCGCGTGCCGACGATGATTGGCGATCACATACGGCGCGTTCCAGAACACAGCCGTCGCGAGAATCGCGACTTCGCTTTCCGCTTCGGTCAGCACGGGCGAGCGATCGACATGGGTGCCGATAATTTCCATTCCGGCGGCCAGATTCGGGTTATGCAGCCAGATATGGAAGGGTGTGGGAATCCTTCCGCGCCCTTCTCCCAGGCGCGCAATAACCTTGTTCTGTTCGTCCGAGGCGGTTTCGGGATCGATGCGTTCGATTCGGTTTGTCATCGTTACAGCTCCTTCATTAATTCGTTATGCCAATCAAACTGCTGTGTCGTTCGATCGTCAGAAAAGACTGCTCGGCCAGGGAATATGGATAATCTGGTCGAATACACCGTAAATCAGTGCAGTTACGCAGGCGGCTAGAATCAGACTGAGCTTCCACGATTCGCGCCCTTCGATCCGCATATACGCCACGATGACGATCGGCACCGTGGGAATCATGCCTATCACGGACATACACGCCAGAAACCCCACGAACCAGCCGAAGAATCGCGCCGCGCGCGTCAGCGTGACCGCGTTCGGCAGTTTCTCCGCGTGGTCGCCCGACACATCCATATGGATGCCGTTGCCCCCCGCTGCCTTGACCGGCACGAAAAACACCTTGTAAAACAGGCTGATGGACCCGGCCACGACCAGGATGCTCGCAATCACGGTGGGCCCGATGCGCGCCATCAGCAGCCAGCTTTGCGCCGACACCAGCATGTAAGCGCCAATGCCGATGAAGAACACGTAGACGAGGTCTTCCGGCTTGAAGTCGATCTTGCCGCTAGGCCGAAAACGGGCCATGCCGCCCACGCGCAATGCGTTGAACAAGGGCTTGAAAAACACCAGCGCGGCGAGTGCGAGCAGCACCATGACCACTGGCCGCGTGACCCATGCCGTGCCGTAGCGCACGAACGAGATCGTCATGTAACGCTCCATCAGCACGCCCAGCACGAGGCCGAGAATCACCGGCGGACGCGCCCATTTGAGGCGCTTCATGGTCCAGCCGATCACGCCCGCGATCAGCAACACAAAGAGATCGCCCCAGCTACGCGAACCCTGAAACGCGCCCACGTAGATGATCGGCATGATGACGGGCAGGATCAGCGTATAGCGCAGCGTCGAGACCTTCGCGAATTGCCCGCTGAGCAAAAAGCACAGACCCGCGCCAAAGATATTGGCCAGCGCGATAGACCACACCATCGAATAGGTGAAATCCAGATGCTTGGTGAGCATGTCCGGGCCGGGAATAAAGCCGTGGACCATCATTGCGCCCAGCAAAATTGCCTGCGCCGCGCCGCCTGGCACGCCGAATGAAAGCATCGGCACAAGGCTGCCACCCTCGCGTGCGTTATTGGCCGCTTCGGGCGCAATGACGCCGCGCACGTCGCCCGTGGTGAACGACTGCTTCGCGTCCTTCGATGTCTGCAAGGCATGGCCGTAGGCAATCCAGTCGGTCACCGCGCCGGTAATGCCCGGTACCACGCCGAGCAACGCGCCCAGCCCACCGCAACGCAGCACCAGGAACCAGTTGCGCAGGCTATCGCGCACGCCTTGCTGCATGCCTTTGCGCGAACTGAACTGCACGTTTTCGGCAATCGCGGTGCGACGGATCGCGAGTTCGCACAGTTCCGGCAGCGCAAAAATGCCGAGAATGATCGGTACCAGCGGAATGCCATCCTGCAGATAAAGAATATTGGCGGTCCAGCGCATTTGCCCGGTTTCGACATTGGTGCCGATCATGCCGACCAGAATGCCGAAGCAGGCCGCCACCACGCCGCGCAGCGGCGCATTGCCCGATAGCGCCGCGACCATCGAAACGCCGAAGATCGTCAAACCCAGCATTTCCGGCGTGCCGATGGACAGCACGAAAGGCCGCACCAGCGGCAACGACACCGCCAGCATGACTGCGCCGATCAAACCGCCCAGCAACGAGGATGTATAGCAGGCGCTCAATGCGCGCGAGGCCTCGCCGCGTTTGGTCATCGGTAAGCCGTCTAGCACCGTTGCCTGCGAAGCCGCGTGACCCGGCACGCCGAACAACACGGCCGGAATCACGTCCGAGGTCGTGATCACGGACGCCATGCCCAGCAACATCGCAAAGGCCGCATACGGGTCCATCGTGTAGGTGAACGGCACCAGCAAGGCAAAACCCGTCAAGCCACCGATGCCCGGCAGCAAACCGATCGCGAGGCCAACCATGACGCCGAAGACCAGGAAGATCAGCCGGTTGAATTGCAGTATCGTCGACAGCGCATGGCCCGCTGCCATTAACGTTGCATCGTTGAAGAATTCCATGCGTCATCCTGATGAAGAAGCGACCCCGGCGATTGCCTGATGCAAATCGACCGGGCTGCGAAGATCGGGTATGGGTCAGCGCATAACGCCACGTTGATACCCGGTCGTTCGACGAAATCAGTCAGCGAGTGACGGATAGAGAACCTTCGCCGTGCGGCCCCAGACCCACGCGCGCTCTTCGTCGCTGAGCGCCGCAAAACATGCGTTGCCCTGCTCGACCAGCGTCTTCAAGGGTCCGGCAGATGCCGGATAGTTCGAGCCAAACGCCAGATGGTCCGCGCCGAATACTTCGACCAGCTTCGCGAAAAAGGGCTGGGCGCCGCCCGGCGAGTTTTGCGCGAGATCGAAGGTGCGCGGCGTGATCTTCATGTACACGTTGTCGTATTTCGCGAGCTCGAACAGCCCGGCACAACGCGCATACGGCGGGCCGTCTTCGAGATCGGGACGTGCGCAGTGATCGAGCGCGATCCTGACCGAAGGAAAGCGTTCCGCCAGTTGCGCGACCATCGCCAGGCCCTCGGGTGTCGTCTGCACCGCCATCGTCATACCGATTTCCGCGCAACGCTCCCAGATCGGAAACGTCGCCGGATCGACGAGCCAGCTGCTGTCGCCTTGATGCGTCGCGCCGCCCGTGAACAGGCGGATGCCGCCCATGCCATTGGCGAGCCAATGATCAAAGGTCTTCAGCGCGTCGGGCGCCATCAGATCGAAAGAATAAACGCCGGTGAAACGCTTCGGCTGCTGCGCGACGCTATCGGCGACATACGCGTTGTTGTGACCGTAGGTTGTCGACGAATGCACAATGGCCGCTTTTGCCACGCCCGCTTCGTCCATTTCGGCGAGCATCTGCTCGAACGTGACCGGTCGCGTGGCCGACCATTTGGAGCGGTGGCCATGCTGCGGTGCGATGGGGTAATGCACCGTATCGGTCGAAATAATGTGCGGATGAATATCGATGATTTCGGGTGTCATGAGATTAACCTCTCGGTAATTGGCGGTCACTCACCCACACGAGGTGCATGACTGGCGCTGTTTCGGAGTAAGGCGCACTTGCGCGAACGGCATCGCATTCGCGCAGGCGCACTGCGATCAGTGAGAACTGAAAATAAGCTTGCGGGCACTGTCGATCTGCGGCGCGGGCGTGGCGTAGAGCTTGCTGACGATCTGCTCCACCGCATTGCCGGCGATCGGGTCGATCGGATAACCGGAATGCTTCATCGCATCGATAAAATCAGGATCCTTGATCGTTTTATCGAATGCCGTACGCAGCGCATCCAGCCGGTCCTGCGGCACCCCTTGCGGCACCGCAATCGGGCGGCCCGCGTCGAACGGCAGCAGGAACAGGTTGAACAGCGCCTTGACGTTGGGATCGGTGATAAAGGTGCTCAGATTCGGCGCATCGGCGAACGGCGCGGGACTCGTCCAGCCCAGATGCAGCAGCACCTTCATCTTGCCGTTGGCCAGCAGGCGCACCGGTTCGCCCTGTTGCAGGCCGTCGAGCGTGGAGGCCCAGCCGTCGACTTCGCCGCGCTGCATCGCCAGATATACTTCACCGCGGCCCGTGTAACCCGGCACGATGCGCATTTTCGCGCCCAGATATTCATCGAGCAGCGCGGGCAACGTGCGGTCTTCATTGGCGAAACCCGTTGCGCCCACATACATCTTTTTGCTGGTGAGATCGCTCATCGACGTGACGCCGGATCGCGTCATGGACACGATGCAATACTCGACCTTATTCAGGCTGCCCAGCCAGCGCACCTTGCGCGGGTCGAAACGGTTCTGGCGCGGATCGAGCAGCGGAATATAGAGGTTATTGCGCTGTAGAAAGCCAATCACGCTGCCATCGTCCGGTTGCCGCGTCTGCAGCGAGGCCGCGGCAACCATGCCGCCCGCCCCCACCACATTCATCACCACGGCGCGCGGCTTGCCGGGAATGTAATTGACGAAGAAGCGCGCGAACTGCCGGGCGATGATGTCGGTCGGCGTACCCGCGTCGGCGCTAACGACGATCGTGAGAATCTTGCCGTGATAAAAGTCTTCGACCGATTGGCCAAAAGCGGGGCCGGTTATTGCCATTGCGGCAATACCGATCAACGCCGCGCACGTACGTATTGCGGTCATCAACTTCATGCTCGTACCTGTCTCCGGTCATAATCCGCGATTCGCCTTTAAGGCCATCCAGCAGGCAAACCGCACCGCGCCGGCCGTGAATCGCTTTTGTCTACGTTCGTTGATTCAGTGAACGCAGGGACATTTTTCGCCGCGCCGACCATAGGGGTCAATTGAGAAAATTGGCCCGGGGTTTGAGCAAATGGTTAAGGCAAGACGAGGATCAAGACGGGAGACGGTGCGCAGACCGATTGCGTGAAACAGAAAATCGCAGCCGGCGCCTAGGCGGCAATCCGGTTCTTTTTAGCGAGCCGCGCGGCGGCCTCGTCGAGGCATGCAACCATCAGTTGCGCACTGGGCGTCAAGCCGCGATTGCGATTCCACAGTACACCCGCGGGACGCAGCAAACGGGGAAGGTGCAACGCCAGCGTATGAAGCGGTTGTGCAGGGTCGCTGGCCGGTGTATCGGCCATCACCGCTATAAAATCCGACACCTGCAAATGCGCGCGCACGACGTGAATGGAAAGGGTTTCTATGTAGTTATTCGTCAGCGGCACGCCGTGCGCTTCCAGCGCGCGCTCGAGCGGATCCCGCAGGATCGAACCGGGCGGCGGCAAGATCCACGGATAGGTGTGGAGATCGGCCCATTTGAGGTTTTTCTTGCTCGCCAGCGGATGATGGCGGCCCGTGACAAGCGTGACCGGATCTTCGAGCAACTCCTTTTCTTCGAAACTGCCCAGCGTATCCGGCGGTGGCAAGCGGCCTACCACGAGATCGAGACGACCTTGCCAGAGTTCGGGCAGCAGGGAGCTGGTCGTGCCTTCGATCACGACCACATTGGTGCTGGGCGAACGCTGCTTGAGCAGGCTTAGCGCCTGAGGCAACAACACGGAGGCGGAGGCCGGCAACATGCCGATATGCACCTTGCCTTCAGTACCCGAACTCAAGGCTTTCAGTTCGTCACGGGCCTGATGCAGAATCGTCAGCATGTCGCGCGCGTGGCGGATAAGGCAATCGCCATAGGGCGAGGGAACCAGGCCCTGCGTCGTACGCGAAAACAGCGTTAAACCCAGCCCTTTTTCCAGTTCGGCCAGCGCCTTGGAAACGGCTGGCACGGTAACGTGGGTCACATCTGCCACCTGGGTCAGGTTCCGGTACGTATCGATCGCCACCAGAAGGTGTAAATGCCGCGCCTTCAGGTTGATTTGCAGGTACCAGTCGAACTCCGACAACTCGTCACCTTTCCCGGTTTTACCAGTTCGTTAAGTCTAACGCCTTTTTCCTCAATTGCCGGGCCGACAGACCACTGGCACGATCACGCTGCGCGTAGTGACGCCGCGATGAGCGGCTTTCAGCCAACACGACGTCCTCCCCCAGGGTAGATGCGCAAGAATCGACCCCGGGCGCAGCGATAACAGCCCTAGCCGTTGTAGCAGTCATAGCAGCCATAACAATGTGCCGATTCATCCGGCACGCGGAGAGCGTGAATGTCCCAGTATTCCAGTCGTCGGCATTTTCTACGCAGCGCGGGCCTTCTCGGTCTGAGCGTTGCGGCTGGCGCATTCACCTCGCCGTGGCTGGCGCGCGCCGCCACGGCGCCGATACGCATCGTCAGCAATCCAGGACTGGAGAACGCTACGCTCAATGCACTCATGAGTGAAACCGGGTTTTTCCGGAAATTCGGCGTCAATGCGCAAATCGTTCAGATACCGGGTGTCATGGGTCCGTTCGACGCGATCGCCACCGGTGCGGGCGACCTCTGCATGGTATCCGGGTACAACCTGGTGCTGTCGCGTATAGCGCAAGGCGCGCCGGTGAAAATCGTCGGCGCGGGTATGAGAAAGTGTGCGTTGACGGTTTTTGCGCGGCCCGATGGCACCAAAACGCTCGCCGACCTGAGAGGGAAAACCGTTGCCGTAGGCCCGGCGCGCGGCCTGCTGCATGCGCTGATGCTGCAACTCCTGAAGGAACGCGGCATCGATGCAATGCAGATTCGCTTTGTCGATAAAGGCAGCAACGACGCGTGCCATGAAGCGGTGGTCAATGGCGAAGTCGATGCAAGCTGTTCGAGCATTTCGCATCTCAACGATCAGGACGGTCTTGTGGTCATTAACGACGGCAATATGTGGGACGCGCTGCCGCGCTGTATTTTTCAGACCGCCTATGCCTCCGATGACGCGATCCGCCACAAGCATGACGATATGGTTGCCGTGATGGCGGCCTACGGCGCACTTTACGAATTCCTGATGTCGCCCGCCTCGCACGAGGCATTCCTCGATGCGCGCCGGCATGCGCAGAAAAAATTCGACAGAGCTTCGGCGCAAGCCATCTGGAATTTCAACGAAACGCAGCGGCCTTATTCCGCGGATCTATCGCTTACGCGCGACGACATTGGCTATCTTCAGGACATGTATATCGGGCTGGGCAGCCTCGATCGCAAACAGGCTTTCGACGATGTCGCCGATATGTCGGCGGCGCACGCGGCGGCGAAATTAATCGCCTGATTCGCCGATGGCCGGCTTGATGTCCGGCCATCGGAAGACAGCAACCCGCCTTAGAACGTGTGCCGGATACCTGCGATCACGGAGAGCTGCGATCCACCAACGGGCGGCGTGGCAGTGGGCGTGATGGTGGTAGCGGGAAGTGCCAGCGTGCCGTCGTTATGAATATGCTCTGCGGTCAGATAGAGCAGCGTGCTTTTCGACAAAATATATTCGCCGCGCAATACGAATACGAGCGCCTTATTGGCAGAATGATCGTACTGCAGATGCGCCACCATGCCATCCATATAAAAATACGGCGTGACGGGAACGGTGCCGGTCACCCAAAACAGATTGCTTTTCGGCGTTGCAATGCCCTCGTCGTCGCGGCGAATCCAGCCAACCCCAAACTTCGCCCCCTTGACCTTGAAATAGCCGCCCAGCGTGAAGCGGCTATCGGTGAGTTTGGGCGAGGTCAGCCCGCCCCACGTGGCCGACGTGCCGCCATAATTGCGCTCGTAGGAACTCGCCACGCCCCAGTTGCCGCCGTCGTATTTCATCATTGCGGAGTATTCGCGGCATTCGTTCGACGGAACCGTTTCACCGGGGCAATTCGAGGCGACAGAGCTATTGCCTGCCACGGCATCGCGCCCGAAGCTGTAGTTCACGCCGCCTTCCAGCGCGCCGAGAAAAAAGCGGTAACTCACGGAATTATCGGCGCGCGCGTTGGCAATGCCATTATCCAGCGTAGTGAGACCTTGTGCGCCCGTGCCAAACGGATTGATAAACGAAGTGGCGAAAAAGCGCATCGTGTATTGCCGCCCAAAAGTGAGTCTGCCGTATGGGCTGTCCAGCCCCACGTAAGACTGACGACCGAACAGGCGGCCGCCCTGGCGCGATACGCCGTTATTGGGCTGGAAACCGCCTTGAAGATCGAAGATGGCCCGGGTGCCGCCGCCCAGGTCCTCGCTACCGCGAATGCCAAAGAACGAGGTGGCGGTGCCGTCTCCTTCGCGAAACGCGCTTGTGGTGGCGTTTTTGCCCTTTGCGACGTTATTCACGTATTCCAGGCCTTGATCGATCAAGCCGTAGAGCGTCACTGAACTGGTGCCAAACGGCTGAAAGCTGGCTGCGCTGCCACTATCGGCCAGTGCACAGGTGGGCGCAATGCTCATCAACGCCGCGCCGGCGCAAATTGCGGATCTGCACTTCATGATCGTCGCTGTCTCCATGTGTCGGATCACAATGGCTCGTGCAGCTTGCCGGCGTGGCGCGCTGCATCGGCGTAATCCAGATTTGATTTATTTGTAATGCACCGAAATTTTGCCTGTGCACGGCCACAGGTCCATTGAGAAAAATGGCTGACCGTTTGAGCAATTGGTTAAGCCATGCGTTGACTCGAATTCGCACTGATTCGCGTTCAATTCCCGCAAACGAAAAAACGCAACCTGCGCGGGCGTGCGCAGGTTGCGTTGCCGAACGAATATCAGCGGTGCGCTAGAAACGATGCCGGATGCCCGCGATGATCGACGTTTGCGAGCCGCCGCCAGGCGGCCCCACCACGGGAATGATGGTGCTGGCCGCCAGCGCGAGCGAGCCGCTGTTCTTGATGTGCTCGCCGGTCACATAAAGCGCCGTGCTTCTGGAAAGCGAATAGACTGCGCGCAACACAAACATCACCGCCTTATTGGGCGATTGATCGTATTTGAGCTCCGCCACTTCGCTGTCGAACGAGAGGAAAGGACTCACGGGCACGGTACCCGTCAACCAGAACAAATTGCTTTTGGGCGTCGAAATCCCTTCGTCATCGCGCCGGATCCAGCCCGCGCCGAAGCGCGCTTCGCGAACATTGAAATAGCCTCCAAGGATAAAACGGCTATCCGTGAGTTTCGGCGATGTCAGGCCGCCCCAGGTTGCCGAGGTGCCACCGTAATTGCGCTCATATGCGCTGACGATGCCCCAGATCCGGCTTTCATATTTGAGCATCGCGGACCATTCCCGGCATTCGTTCGAAGGCGATGTCTCGCCAGGGCAATTGGTTGCAACCACGCTGTCCCCGTCGACCGCGTCGCGGCCAAAGCTGTAATTCACGCCGGCTTCGAAATCGTCGATGTGATAGCGGTAGCTGACCGAATTGTCGGCGCGAGGATTGGCAATGCCGTTATCCAGCGTAGTGAGCCCTTGCGCGCCGAAGCCGAACGGGTTGATCGGCTTGATAGCATAGGCGCGCATGGTGTATTGGCGTCCAAAGGTCAGGCTACCGAGATCCCCTGCGAGTCCGACATAAGACTGCCGCCCAAATAAGCGACCACCCTGACTCGATGCACCGTTGCTCGCCTGGAAACCGCCTTCCAGATCCCAGATGGCGTGGAGGCTGCCGCCCAGATTCTCATTGCCGCGTATGCCAAAGAATGAAGTGTCCGTGCCCCAGCCCGTGCGCACGCTGCTGGTCGTGCCTTTGCCGGACGCCTGCCCTGTGATGTATTCGACACCTTCGTCGACCGAACCATATAGCGTGACGGTATTGTCCGCGCCCTGGATCAGGGGCGGCGAAACGCCGGCCCACGCAGGCGAGGCGCCCATCAACGCCGCGCAGATAAAAATTGCGGACCTGTACGTCATGGCCGTTCTTATCCTCATAGTGTAAGACGCAATTCGCCAGCGATTTTTGCCGCGCCGATGAATTGCGTTGTCTCCGTTTGTCGGGCGATTTTGCCAGCGCACCGTCGAACGTCTATTGAGAAAAGTGGCCTGCGACTTGAATGAATGGTTAAGAGGTGAAGCTCAGCAAAAATGCTACTGCCCGGCATCGAACCGCAGTGTCCCCGCCAGCCGCGGCGGCCCGCCCGTGTCGGACGGATGATTGACGCCGTCCGACACGGGCACTTCGGCGAAATCGAAAGGACTCACGCCGTCCAGACACGCCACGTTCACGCCAAACAGATTGGGATTTGAGCGACGCTGAAGATGCGTGGCAATCCCGCAACGCGAACAGAAGAAGTGCTGCGCGACACCCGTATTGAAGCGGTAGCTCGTCAGCATCCCTTCGCCCTGAAGCACGGTGATCCCGCCCAATTCCGCCGTCACGACGACTGCGCCGCGCATCCGGCAATAGGAGCAATTGCAGCGGCGCACCGAATTCAAACCGTCGCTCAAGGTCGCTTCGAAACGCACCGCGCCGCAATGACACTGCCCGGCCCACTTCTTTGTATTGCCTTCTGCCATGCCCGCGTCTCCTTTATCCCTGACGACAGGATTGAAATACTCAGCCCTGCAATTAACTCCGAAACAAGCCCTATAACGCCAGCCGGAATCCCGCGCCATAGACCGACTGGATCACATCCTCGTCCGGTGCGATCGATTCGAATTTGCGGCGAATCTTTTTGACGTGACTGTCGATGGTGCGGTCCTCGACGATGCGGCCATCGGGATACAGCTGGTCCATCAGCGCATCGCGCGAAAACACGCGGCCTGGCCGCGCTGCGAGCGTCTTGAGCAAGCGGAATTCGATCGGCGTGAACTCGACCGTCACGCCGCGAAAGGTCGCCTGAAAACATTCTTCGTCCAGACTGAGCGGCACGCTTTCTGGCGCTCGCTCAAAGCGCGAGCGGCGCAAGATCGCCTTCACGCGCGCCACCAGCTCCAGCAGGCTGAAGGGCTTGCAGATGTAATCGTCCGCACCCAGTTCAAGGCCAATCAGCCGATCCACTTCCTCCACCTGCGCCGTCACCATGATGACCGGCACTTCGCTGTACGTGCGTAGATCGCGGCAGATATCGCGGCCATCGCGGCCCGGCAGCATCAGGTCAAGCACGATCAGACCCGGCATCTGGCGCTTCACTTCGCCAGCCACGGCGAGTCCATCGCTCACGCCGCGCGTTACATAACCCGCGGCCTGCAAAAAATCCGCCATCAGGCTAGCGAGTTTCGGTTCGTCTTCGACGATCAGAATATCGATCGGTGTTTCGTTAGTCGCGCTCACTTCGGTTCCTGGCTGCTGTCCTGATCAATAACGGCGTTGTGCTGTCCTTCGCCGCGCCGTCTTTCCAACGCGGCAATTCGATGGCGATGCGCAAGCCGCCTTGCGGCGCACGCGCCGCATCGATGTGCCCGCCATGCGCTTCGACAATGCCGCGACAGATCGGCAAGCCAAGTCCCGCGCCGCCGGTCGCGCGGCTGCGCGACGCCTCCACGCGATAAAAGCGCTCGAATAGCGATGGCAGATACGCATCGGCCACGCCCGCGCCGTTGTCGTCGAATTCGATGCGCACTGTACTCGCATCCTCACGCGCGCTCACGAATACCGCACCGCCGCAATCGACATAGCGCAGCGCATTTTCAAGGATATTCGTGAAGACCTGCTGTAGCCGCCGCTCGTCGCCGCGTACCCAGAGCGGCGCATCGGGCAGATTGGCGTGCAGCGTCAAGCCCGCATCGCTCAGGCGGCGCGCGCCGCGGCGCAGCGCCGCTCGCAAGGTCTCGCACACATCGGTCTGTTCGTGGTGATAACGCAGCGCGCCCACGTCGGCGAGCGAAAGATCGTAGAGGTCGTCGACCAGCCGGCTCAGGCGTTTCACCTCGCCGCCCAGCGAGCGCACCGCCTCGACGCTCACAGGCCGCACGCCCACTTCAATCGCCTCGATTTCGCCGCTCATCACCGCAAGCGGTGTGCGCAGTTCGTGCGAAATATCGGCGACCAGCGCGGAACGCATGCGCTCGGTGCTTTCCAGCGTCTGCGCAAGGTGGTTGAAATCGCGTTCGAGCTGGCCAATGTCGCCGCTCGATACCGTCGGCACACGCGCGCTCAGATCGCCGCCCGCGAGCGTGTGCGTGGCGCTGGCGATGCGCCGCAACGGCGAGGCCAGCGCGCGCGCCATCCACAAGGTCGTGAGAATCGCCAGCAGCGTAGCGGCAATCGCGATGATCCAGCTCGATTCGCGCTGGGTCTTCTGGAAGCGCAGATCGCCCGCTTCGGTGGCGCGCTCGAACGGCACCATCAGCAACCAGCCCACGGTCTTGCCGCTCACCACGATGGGACGGCGCGGCGAGCTATCGGCAAACGACGGATTGCCGAATACGTAATGGCCCTGGGCGTCGAGCAGCGTGAAGCGCGTGTTGGTGCCGATCAGCGACGACACCGGCAGGCGCGGCAGCGGCGCGTGGCTCGACACCGGATACGAGGCGGGCGCGTAAGGCCGCATGATTTCGTGCCAGAGACTGCGATTCTCCAGCAGAAAATTCCAGCTACCGTGATCGCGATACGCCATGCCTAGCGGCCCGACGCTCGATTCGAGCCGCTTGATTTCCTGATGCTCCAGGTAGCCGAGAAAACCGCGCTCGAAGCTGATCTGCGCGCCCACGGCCATCGCGCCGATCACCAGCACATTGACGACGAGCATCGCGGCAAACAGCTTGCCGGTGAGGCTCGAGCGTCGGATCGCGTGTATCGCGCGGGTCAGCACTGCTGGCATGTCGTTGCCTGGCGTCCTTGTGACGGGAATCGTGCGGTCATGATACCCGTCGCGGCGGCGCTCAGCGGCTGGCCGCGGCGGCGTGGCTGGCGGCATGCGCGTCGTCCGCCTCCACGCCACCGCCCAGCGCCGCATAGAGCGTGATCAGGCTCGTTTGCGCCGAGAGTTGCGTGGCCACCAGCGATTGCTGCGCGCTATACAGCAGGCGCTGCTCGGTCAAGGCATCGATCAGGCTGTCGCTGCCCTGCTGGTAGAGCGCCATCGTCAGGTCGTAAGCGTGCTGATCGGCCTGCACGGTGCGGGTCTGGGCGTCGAGCTGCGCGTCGATGGTCGCGCGCGTCGCCAGCGCGTTCGCGACTTCCTCGAAGGCGGTCTGGAGGGTCTTCTCGTAGGTCGCCACGTCGATCTTGAGCGTGACCTTGGCGGCGTCGAGCGTCGCGCGGTTTTCGCCCGCATTGAAGATCGGGATCACCGCTGACGGCTCGACCGACCAGTTGCGGTTGCTACCCGTGAACAGCTGCGCGAGCGCGGGACTTTCGAAACCCAACGCCGCGGTCAGGCTGATGGTCGGGAAGAAGTTCGCGCGCGCCGCGCCAATGTCGGCGTTATCGGCTTTCAGCGTGTGTTCGGCGGCCAGCACGTCGGGGCGGCGTTGCAGCACGGTCGACGGAATGCCCGCCGGAATCGTCATGATGCTGGCGACGGGATCGACCTGCGCGTCGGGCAGATCGGCTACCGGCACAGGTGCGCCCACCACGAGATCGAGGGCATTGCGCGCCTGTTCCACCGTCGTCTGCGCCTGGGCCACGGCATTGCGCGCGGACTGCAGGCTTGCCTGCGCCTGTTCGACATCGAGCGCGCTCGCCGCGCCCAGCCCATGCTCACGATCGACCAGATCGAAAGTGCGCTGCTGGCTTGCTTCGGTTTCTTGATCGATTACCAGCAGGCGCTTGTCGGACGCAAGCGTGAGCCAGTCGCTCGCCACATCGGAAACCAGGCTGATCTGCGTGCTACGGCGCGTTTCGATGGTCGACAGATAGGTTTCCAGCGCCGCCTGGCTCAAGTTACGCACGCGCCCGAACAGATCGAGTTCGTAGGAGGTGAAGCCTAGATTGGCGCTGTAGATATGCGTAGTCGTGCCGCTCGCGGCGGTGGTGCCAGAGGATGAACCGGAGTCTGCGCTGCGCACGGAAGTGGGCGTGCGCAGCGCTTCTTCGGAGCCGCCCAGATCGATCTCGGGGAACAGCGCCGAGCGCTCGATGCGGTATTCCGCCCGTTCTTTCTCGATGTCGAGAATCGCAATGCGCAGATCGCGGCTATTCGACAACGCGAGCGCAATCGTGCGTTGCAGACGCGCATCCACAAAGAAAGTGCGCCAGCCGATATCCGCGGCCAGCGTCTGTTCGGTCTGCCCGGTCAGCGAGACCGCTGGTCCCGTGGACGACGCAGCATCGGGCCACGCCGCCGGCACCGGCGCAGCGGGCCGCCGATACTGCGGCGAGAGGTCAATACACGCGCTCAGCGCCACGACTGCCGCGCCAGCTGCCATCCAGTTGAGTACGCGCCTCATGCTGCACCTCCATTCGCGGACAACGAGTACGCCTCGTTCTCTTCTGCCTCCTGCGAAGCGTGTTCGTGCTCGCTCACCTGCGCGCCGGTCGAGCCGGAATCGTCGGCGGGGGCATCGGCGCCGCCCGGACCGCGCGGCCCGCCTGGCGCGGCCCCCTTGCCGCTCAACTTGCGTACCATGAAATACGAGAGCGGCGTGAAAAAGATCGCCAGCAGCGTACCCACCAGCGTGCCGCCGAACACACCCGTGCCGATCGACTGGCGCGCCGCCGCGCCCGCGCCGCTTGCCACCACCAGCGGCGCGACGCCCAGCAGAAACGCCAGCGAAGTCATCACGATCGGACGAATGCGCAGCGCCACGGCCTGTTCGATGGCCTTGAGCGTGCTCGCGCCCTGCTTCTCCAGCATGGTTGCGAACTCAACGATCAGGATCGCGTTCTTCGACGACAGCCCCACCGTCACCAGCAGTCCCACCTGGAAATACACATCGTTCGACAGCCCGCGCAGGCTTGTGCCGAGTGCCGCGCCAAACACGCCCAGCGGCACGATCAGCAGCACCGCCAGCGGCACCGACCAGCTTTCATAGAGCGCGGCAAGACACAGGAACACGAACAGCACGGACACGGCGTAGAGATACGGCGCCTGGCCACCCGACAACTGCTCCTGATACGACAGCCCCGTCCACGCGTAGCTGATGCCCTTGGGCAGCTTCGCAACCAGTTGCGCCATGGTCTGCATCGCCTGGCCGGAGCTCACGCCGGGCGCGGGATCGCCAACGATCTCGAACGACGATTGCGCGTTATAGCGGTCCAGCTCCGGCGGCCCGAAGGTCCAGTGCGAAGTCGCGAACGCGGAGAACGGCACCATCGTTCCGGCGGTATTGCGCACGTACCAGTTTTCCAGCGCTTCCGGCGACATGCGAAACGGCGCATCGCCCTGCACGTACACCTTTTTGATGCGCTGATTGTCGAGGAATTCGTCGACGTATTCGCCCCCCAGCGCGTCTTCCACGGTCGTGTTGATATCCGCGGGCGCAAGGCCCATCGCGCTGGCCTTGCGGTCGTCGATATCGAGCGAGAGCTGCGGCGTATCGGCCAGTCCGTTAAAGCGCACCTGCCGCACGATGCCGCTGGCGTTGGCCATCTTGATTAGCTTGTCGCGCGCGGCGGCCAGTGCCGTGTGGCCCAGATTGCCTTCGTCGACCAGTTCCATGTCGAAGCCCGAACTG
Organism: Paraburkholderia sp. J69-1; assembly: GCF_905220255.1. NCBI lineage: Bacteria > Pseudomonadati > Pseudomonadota > Betaproteobacteria > Burkholderiales > Burkholderiaceae > Paraburkholderia > Paraburkholderia sp. J69-1. The sequence goes on from NZ_CAJMZG010000030.1 coordinate 45,398, forward strand.
ATGCCCAGCCCGCGCACAGTAGGCGGCTGCAGCACGAACACCTTGGCGTCGCGAATCTGCTGCGAGAGATCGCGCGAAGCCTTGGCGACAAAACCCTGCGCCGTGTCGTTCACCGCCGTGCGCTGGCTCCAGTCTTTGAGCTTCACCCACATCATACCGACGTTCTGGCCGTTACTGCCCACCGCATAACCGGCGACGTTGAACACTTCAGAAACGGCCGATTGCTTGAGCAGATAGTCTTCAACTTTCGCCATGGTCGCTTCGGTGCGCTCGCGCGTCGCGCCCACGGGCGCGGTCACGGTGACCATCAGCACACCCTGATCCTCGGTGGGCAGGAACGAAGTGGGCAGGCGCACGAACAACAGCCCCGCGCCCAGGACCAGCAGCGCGTAGACGATGATCGCCGGCTTGCGGTGATGCAGCATCCTGTCAACGACGCGGCGATATTTGCCGGTCGAGGTGTCGAAGCCGCGATTGAAGCTGCTGAAGAAGCGTCCCTTGGGTTTCTCGTGGCCGTCCTTGAGAAGGGTCGCGCACAACGCGGGCGTGAAGGTCAGCGCCACCACGACGGAGAGCGCCATCGCCGAGACCACCGACACCGAAAACTGCCGGTAAATGATGCCGGTCGAGCCGCCGAAAAACGCCATCGGCAACAGCACGGCGGAGAGCACCATCGCAATCGCCACCAGCGCGCTGCTGATTTCCGTCATTGACTTTTTGGTGGCGTCGCGCGGCGAAAGATGCTCTTCCGTCATCAATCGCTCGACGTTTTCCACCACCACGATCGCATCGTCGACCAGCAGCCCGATCGCCAGCACCACGCCGAACATCGTCAGCATGTTGATCGAATAGCCGAACACGTCGAGGATGCCGAAGGTGCCAAGCAGCACCACCGGCACCGCAATCGCCGGAATCAGCGTGGTGCGCAGGTTCTGCAGGAACAGAAACATGATCGCGACAACCAGCACGATGGCTTCCGCGAGCGTCTTCACCACTTCCTCGATGGAAGTCGTGATGAACGGCACCATTTCGTAGGGGTATTCGACCTTCAACCCCGCCGGAAAGCTCGCCGCGTGCTTGTTGAGGAAGTCGTGCACTTCCTTGTCGACCTGCACTTCGTTCGCGCCCGGCGCGAGTTGCAACCCCAGACCCGAAGCGGGCTTGTTGTTGAAGTTGGTTTCGACCGTATAGGCCTGCGGGCCGAGCGAGACGCGCGCCACGTCGCCAAGCAGCACCTGCGAGCCGTTGGTTTCGGTCTTTAGCACGATGTCGCGGAACTGCTGTGCGGTGGTCAGGCGGCTGCGCGCCGTGATGGTCGCGTCGAGCTCCTGGCCCTTGACCGCAGGCGTATTGCCGACTTCGCCGGCCGCCACGTCGTTGTTCTGCGCGTCGATGGCGGTCACGACATCAGACGGCATCAGCGCGTATTTCTGCAGCTTGTTCGGATCGAGCCAGATCCGCATGGCGTATTCGTAGCCGAACTGCTGCGCCTGACCCACGCCGGGCAGTCGTTCGATCTGTTCTTCCAGATTGCTGTAGAGATAATCGGCAATGGCCGACTTGCTCATCTTGCCGTCTTCGGACACGAGGTTGAAAACGAGGAAAGTATCGGGCGACGCCTTGCGCACAGTCACGCCGCTTTCCTGCACTTCGGTCGGCAAGAGCGCGTTGGCCGATTGCAACTGGTCTTGCACCTGCACCTGGGCGGTATCGGGATTGGTGCCCGCCGAGAAGGTCAGCTTGATCGAAATATTGCCCTCGGAATTCGCCGAGGACGACATGTACATCAGATTGTCGAGACCGACCATCTGCTGCTCGATCACCTGCACCACGGCGTCCTGGTTCGTCTGCGCAGACGCGCCATTATAGGTGGCCGTGATCTGGATCGTGGGCGGCGCGATGTCGGGATATTGATCGAGCGGCAACTGGGTAATCGCGAATGCGCCGGCCAGCGACACGAGAATCGCGAGCACCCAGGCGAACACCGGGCGGTCGATAAAGAAATGAGCGATACGCATGCACTCGCCCCTTAGTTCGCTGCGGGCGCAGGCGACGCGGCCGACGACGACGCGGCGCTATTCGTATCGGCGGCGGCTTCCTGCTCCGATGCAGGCGCTTCGACCGCCTTCACGGGGTCGCCGATACTGACGAACTGCGATCCGGCCACGACGATGCGCTCGCCCGTGGCGAGGCCGCCCGTCACCACCCATTCGTTGTTGTTCGCAGTACCAGCCAGCATCAGCGTGCGCTGCTCGATCTTGTCCTGCGCGTCGACCACCAGTGCCGTCGCGTTGCCGCGCTGATCGTGCGCCACCGCCTGCTGCGGGACCAGAATCGCATTCTGGTTGACGCCCTGATCGATCACCGCATGCAGATATTCACCGGGCAGCAGCAGCTTGTCCGGGTTCGGCACGATCACGCGCAAGGTGATGGTGCCCGTGGTCTGATCGACGCCCACGCCCGTGAATTGCAGCGTGCCTTCGTGCGCGTAGGTCGTGCCGTCTTCCAGCGTGATCTTGACCTTGGCGTTGCCGTTCGCGTCGGTCTTGTACGCGCCGCTCGCGAACTTCTTGCGCAGCGCGAGCACGTCCGTACTCGATTCGGTCACGTCCAGGTACATCGGATCGTAGGCGTAGATGGTGGCGAGCGCCGTGGTCTGATCGGCCGTCACCAGCGCACCCGGCGTATAGGCCGACGCGCTGATCGTGCCCGTGACAGGCGCGGTCACGCGTGTGTAGCCCAGATTGATGCGCGCGCTTTCGAGCGCGGCCTTATCGGCGTCAATGGTGGCTTCGTCCTGCTTGAGCGTGGCTTCGGCCTCTTCGAGCGCTTCCTTGCTGATCGCGTCGATGGCGGCGAGCGAGCGGTCACGCTCGGCAATCGGCTGGGCGGAAAGCAGCGCGGCCTGGGCTTTTTCGAGCTCGGCTTTATCGGCGTCGTAGGTCGCTTGATAAAGCGCGGGGTCGATCTGGTAGAGCACCTGCCCTTCGTGCACCACGCTGCCTTCGGTAAACAAGCGCTTCTGGATCACGCCGGTCACCTGGGGCGTCACCGGCGAGGTCAGGAACGACGTGGCGCGCCCCGGCATCGACGACGATTGCGCAAACGCGACGGTCTTGACCGTTTCCACGGTCACCGTCTGCACTTTTTTCTGCACGCTTTTTTGCTGCTGCGAACACGCCGCCAATGCACAGGTCAGTAACAGAACGCCCGTGCGCCGACGCGCGGAAAGCCGGATTTGCATCATGTTGGCCTCAATACTGTGAGCGCGGTCCACGCCCGATTGCGGCATTATGCAAATCAAATTCGCAAGAAATTAGGATGGCCGGGAAAGCGCATCTTTTGCATGGACGAACGGTTTCATATGACGCGAGAGCAGGCCAGTGCTAACCAGTCGGTCAGGTCGAACGCGTGATGAAATGGTCGGCAGCGCCTTTTGGAAGACGAACAGCATCGAAGATGCTTGCGAACGCAACCAGCCCGATCAGTACGAACGCCAGCCGATACTCGATTCCACTGCCATGCCAGTCGGCCCGAAGCGCAACAAAGTGACCAAGCCGCACGCTTAGCGCGCCAAGCGTAATGCCAGCCGCCATCGCGATTTGCGAAGCCGTGTTGAAGAGACTATTGGCATCGGACATGCGCTCTTTCGCGACATCCGCGTAAGCAATCGTGCCGAGAACGGTGAATTGCATCGAGCGCGTCATGCCGCTCAGGAACAGCAGCAGCAGCGTGATCGGCACGGGTGTATTACGTTGCAGAAACGCGCATGCGGCAAGGAAGATCGCGCAGAACACGCCGTTCCAGAGCATGACCGGCCGATATCCGAAGCGCTGCAGTATAGGCGTGGTGAGCGACTTCATTGTGAGATTGCCCGCGAACACGGCGAGCACGAGCAAACCGGAATGAAACGCGTCGTAGCCAAAGCCCACCTGGAACATCAAAGGCAGCAGAAACGGCGCGCTGCCGATTGCCATACGCGCCAGCGAACCGCCCCGAAGCGCTGCGCGAAAAGTTGGAATCGAGCACGCAGAGAGATCGACAAGCGGAGCACGCGAACGCAATAAATGGCGAACCGCTAACACAAGGATTGCAACGCCGCTGGTCAGCATGCCGAGCGTGATGGCGTCGATTCGCGCGTCGGCGCGCTCGAGACCGGTCAGTAAAATGAATGTGCCGAAGCCACTAAGCAGGAATCCTGACCAGTCGAAGCGACGCTCGCGCGCTTCCCGCGCATCCGGAATGATGAAGTAAGCAATCGCCAGTGCCACCAGACCGATCGGCACATTCAGATAAAAGATCCAGCGCCAGCCAAAGTGTGTCGTGATAAAGCCGCCAACCGGCGGCCCGAGCACCGGCGCGATCAGCGCGGGCCAGACCAGCGACTGCATCGCCGCCATCAGCCGCTCCTTTGGCGTGGAGCGCATGACGACGAGTCGACCCACCGGCACCATCAACGCGCCCGCCACACCCTGTACCACGCGCAGGATAACGAAGCTCACGAGTCCATTCGACAGCCCGCATAACGCTGATGTCAGCGTGAACAAGGCGATCGCGAACGCAAACACGCGGCGTGCGCCAAAGCGGTCGACCACCCATCCACTCGCGGGTACGAACACGCCAAGCGCGAGCAGATAAGCACTCACGCCGATATTGAGCGCGACCGCCGTGGTGCCGAACGAGCGCGCCATCGCCGGCAGCGCAGTGGCAATCACGGTGCCATCGAGAATCTCCATGAAGAGCGCCCCGGTGACGAGAATCATGATCGCCCGCAAGCGGGCTGGCGTGGGTGCGTGGGTATCGGCGGGGAACGGACGGTTCATGCGGTGAATGAGCACACGCGAGCGCGAAACCTGCGGGGGGCGCCTGCGCATCACTTCTGGATGTCGAAAAACATATCTTACGATAGTTTTGAGAGTTGCATCAGCGGGACGCACGCTGCGTCTGAAGTCATGCCTGGGGCTTACCCTGGCATTGACCACGTTCCATGATCAAGATCAAAATTAACCATATCGTGGACTTTATGTCCATATTATGGACGAACAACAAGGAGCCCTACATGCCAGATCAGGACTTTTCGCCGATGACGCCCTATCAACTGCCGTTCCCCAAAGACGCGCAACAGGAGATCGTCGTGCCCTCCGCCATTCCCACGGACGAACGCGTCTGGGTGCCACAAGCCGAAAACGTATGGTTTCGCCCGCTCTGTCTGAACCGTTCGCAGGGTTACTGGATGAACCTGCTGCGCGTGCGCAAATCGGGCGTCCTGAGCCGGCATCGCCATCCGCAGGCCGTTCACGGCATGGTGCTCAAGGGCCGCTGGCGCTATCTGGAACACGACTGGGAGGCGACCGAAGGCAGCTATGTGTTCGAGCCGCCGGGCGAAACGCACACGCTCTACGTGCCCGACGACGTCGAGGAAATGATCACCTACTTCCAGGTGAACGGCGTGATGTTCTACTGCGATCCGTACGGCAACTACACGGGCTACGAAGACGTCTTCACGAAGATCGACATGTGCCGCAAGCACTATGCGTCGGTGGGTCTGGGCGAAGACTACGTGGACCAGTTCATCCGATGAGCGCCGCCCGCTACGATTTCGCCGGATGTGTGGCCGTCGTGACGGGCGCGGCGGGCGGCATCGGCCGCGCAATTTGCGACGCCTTCGCGGCATCCGGCGCACGCACGGTCAACTGGGACCGCGTGTCCGGCGAGACGGCTTCGCCTCACGCTCCGCGCCACGTCGCCGTGGACGTCACGCGCCCGGAAACGGTCGAAGCCGCATTGGCCGCCACGCTCAAGGAATTCGGCCGGATCGACTTCCTCGTCAACAACGCGGGCTTCGCGGGTTCGACCGTGCCGCTCGACGCCTATTCGCCCGCCGAATGGCAGCGCATCGTCGAGGTGAATCTGCTCGGCACCTATCACGTCTGCCGGCATGTCGTGCCCGTGATGCGCAAGACCGGCGCGGGCCGCATCGTCAACGTGGCCTCGCTCGCGGGTAAGGAAGGCACGCCGAATGCCTCGGCCTACAGCGCGGCCAAAGCCGGTGTGATTGCGCTGACTAAATCGCTCGGCAAGGAACTCGCGCAGGCGGGCGTACTGGTCAACGCGATTGCGCCCGCGGCCGTGGACACGCCGTTGCTCGCACAGATGTCGCCCGCCCATGTGCAGACCATGATCGACAAGAGCCCGATGGGCCGTCTGGGCACGGTTGAGGAAGTCGCCGGGCTTGCACTTTGGCTCTGCTCGGATTCCTGCTCATTCAGCACGGGCGCGACTTTCGATCTTTCGGGCGGCCGCGCGACGTATTAGGTGCGCGGACCTTCGACACCGACAACAAACTACAGGAGACGAGCCATGCCGACCAAATCGCCCCGGCTCAAACGCATTCAGACGGTCGCCGTCGTGTTTCTCACGGTGGCCGGCATCGTCAATTATCTCGACCGCAGCACGCTGTCGATCGCCAATCATTCGGTCGCGCAGGAATTGCATCTGAATGGAGCCGAAATGGGCCTGCTGCTTTCAGCGTTCTCGCTTGCGTATGCGTTCGCCCAATTGCCGGTGGGCGCGCTGCTCGACCGTTTCGGCTCGCGTGTGATGCTTGGACTTGGCATGCTCGTCTGGTCGGTCGCGCAGGTCACGGGCGGCTTCATCCAGACGCTCAATCACTTCCTGGCAGCGCGCATCGTGCTGGGCGTGGCGGAAGCACCGCTCTTTCCGGCTGGCGCGAAAGTGATCCACGAATGGTTCGCCGTACGCGAGCGCGGCGGCCCCACCGGCACCTTTATCTCTTCATCGACGATCGCGCCGATGCTCGCCCCGCCGCTGCTCACCGTGCTAATGCTCTCGTTCGGATGGCGACCGATGTTCATCATCATGGGCGTGCTCGGCGTGCTGGTTTCGATCGGCTGGTATGCGGTCTATCGCAACCGCGATCAGATCGCACTGAGCGCCGATGAAACCGAATGGCTCGAAGATGGCGCAACGGAACCGCCGCGCGCAAAAGGCATCAGCTTTGCCGAATGGGGCATGCTGCTCAAGCTGCGCAACACCTGGGGCATGATTTTCGGCTTCATGGGCGTGATTTATATGGTGTGGCTCTACCTCACCTGGCTGCCCGGCTATCTGGAGAAAGAGCGCCACCTGAGCATCGCGCACACCGGCTGGCTCGTGGCGATTCCCTATGTGTTCGGCACGATCGGCATGGCGGGCAGCGGTTTTATCGCCGATTACCTGCTCAAACGCGGCGTCGCGCCAATCCGCAGCCGCAAGTGGCCCGTGTGCGTGGGGTTGATCGGCGCCGCAGCGTTCACGGTGCCCGCCGCGTACACGCCCAGCACCGCGCTCGCCATCACCTATGTGTCGCTCGCCATGTTCTTCGTGAACCTCGCCAGCGGCAGCGCATGGGCGCTCGTGAGCATCGCCGCGCCGCGCCACCTGGTGGCGTCGCTCGGCAGCATGCAGAACTTCGGCGGTTATCTGGGCGGCTCGTTCGCACCGGTCATCACCGGCATCGTAGTCGACCAGACACATTCGTTCGTCAATGCGCTGCTGATCAGCGCGGCCATCGCGTTCGCCGCGGCTTTCGTCTATCTCTTCGTCGTGAAGGAAGTCAGGCCCGAGGACGCAGCGCACGCTGCCGCGCCGCAAGCCACCTGAATTACGCCACTTTTATTGAACTCACCTGTAGCTATCACCATGACATTCCAGACCAATCTTCTCGAAGGCAAAGTCGCGCTCGTCACTGGCGGCTTCTCCGGCATCGGCGCCGCGATCGCTAACCGGCTCGCGCAACTCGGCGCGCGTACGCACGCCGCCGGTTTGCCGCCGCCCGTCGCGACGCCATCGGCGCCCGACGCACTCGACGCCAATGTTCAGCGCGCCACGCTCGACGTGCGCTCTTCCGAAGATGTCGCCGCGCTGATCGGCAAACTCGACCGGCTCGATATCGTGATCAATTGCGCGGGCGTGATCAGCCGCGTGGAAGAACACGAAATCGAGGTATTCGAGCGCGTACTCGACATCAATCTCAACGGCACGATGCGGGTGTGTTCGAGCGCTCGCGATCTGCTGCGTGCTTCGTCGGGCTGCATCGTCAATACGGCTTCGATGTTGAGCTTCTTCGGTGGCGGACTCGTGCCCGCCTATAGCGCGAGCAAGGGCGGCGTGGCGCAGCTCACGCGCTCGCTCGCCATCGCCTATGCCGCCGACCACATCCGCGTGAATGCCATCGCGCCGGGCTGGATCGCGACGCCGCTCACCCAGGCTTTGCAGGACGATAGCGGGCGCTCGCAAGGCATCCTCGATCGCACGCCGATGAAGCGCTGGGGTCTGCCCGAGGAAGTCGCCAACGTCGCCGCATTCCTGTGCTCGCCCGCCGCTTCGTTCATGACCGGCGCGATCGTGCCAATCGACGGCGGCTATCTCTGCGTCTGATATCGGCAAGCCGCAAACACGGGCGGCACGAAATTTCGGCCGTCCGCTTTGGGGCATAATGGCGCGACCTGATGCCCGCGCCTGATAAGCCCGTTCGCCCGCCCGCTTCCGATGTCGATTTCCACCAAGCCCAATTCGCCCGCTCCCACCGCCGCCTCGGGCAGCACCGCCACCACGGCGGTGGCAGGCGCCGCCGCGTTCTCGAAGTTCATCGCCGTCCTGCAACTGATCGCCGACGCTGAAACGCCGCCCAATATCGCGAAGCTCGCAACGGCCAGCGGTTATCCGCGCCCGACCGTGCATCGCATCGTCGCGGCCTTGCAGGCCGAAGGTCTCGTCGTGGCGCAAGGCGGCGGCAATACCTTCGCGTTGGGAGCGCGCCTCGTCAATCTCGCCAGCCGTAGCTGGGAGCGCTCCGATCTGCGCATCGCCGCCGTGGATGCGCTCATGGAGCTGCGCAACGTCACGTCCGAAACCGTGCATCTCGCGGTGCCGAGCGACGGCGCGATGGTCTACATCGAGAAGCTGGAAAGCCCGCATGCGGTGCGAATGGCGTCGCGCATCGGCACGCGCGTCTCGCTGACGTCGAGTTCGGTCGGAAAGGCGTGGCTCGCGACGCTCACGCCCGCCGAGCGCGAACCGTTACTCGAACGCGCGCCGCGCACGCGCTTCACGGAACACACGATGACCGATCTCGATGCGATTCGCAGCGAAATCGAGCTCACGGCCGAACGCGGCTATGCGGAAGACCGCGAGGAAAACGAGCAGTCGATCTGGTGCTACGGCGCGGCGATTCGCGGCGCGGACGGGCGCGCGGCGGGCTGCATCAGCATCAGCATGCCGATGTTCCGCCGCGAAGCCGACGCGCAACGCCACTACATCGAGCCGCTGCTCGCGGCCTGCCGCACGATCGCCGCCAGGCTCGGTCCTGTCGCGGGGCGTTGAGCGCGCGAAGCCTGGACAATAACGCCACCGCACGTGAGGTGCGTGGCGTGTGCGGTTTCATCGATGACCGCCCGGAGTGCGGTGCGCCCGCGCATCAAGCGGGCTATCGAAAGCCTCTGCATCCTCCGCGCTGACCGGGCCGCGCGCGCACAGTCCGATCAGCCCCGCGAGCAGCGCGGCAATGGCGAGAATCGCGAGGCCATAGCCGTAGCCGGAAGTCGTCGCACGCACATAGCCGATCACATAAGGCCCCGCAAAACCACCGAGATTACCGATCGAGTTTGCCAGCGCGATACCGGCCGCCGCTGCCGTGCCGGACAGAAAGGTTGTCGGCAACGCCCAGAATGCGGGCAGCGCGCCATAGCCGCCGACTGCAGCCAGCACAAGTCCCGCGATCACCACGAGCGGTTGCGCAGATGACGCTGCGAGCGCCAGACCCGCCGCAGCAACCGTACAGGCGCAAGCCAGATCGATGCGATATTTGCCGCGCCGGTCGGCCAGACGCCCCCACACCAGCATCGTGATCGCGCCCACCACGAACGGAATCGCATTCACAGGTCCGACCCAATGTTCGGCCAGCCCCAGTGCTTTCATGATCTGCGGCTGCCAGAGCACGAGACCGTTATTGGCCGTCACGATCAGGAAATAGACCGCGCCCAGCAGCAGTACATGCGGATTCGCGAGCGTTTGCCCGAGCGAAAGCTTGTGCTTGCGGGCGCGCTCGGCGGCTTCGCTGCGAATCTGCGTGTCGAGCCAGTTGCGTTCGCTATCGTCGAGCCAGCGCGCTTTCGCAGGCGCATCGCAAAGATAGCGCAGCGTCACGACCCCCATCACCACCGATGGCAGTCCTTCGAGGATGAAGAGCCACTGCCAGCCCGCCACGCCAAGCAGGCCGTCCATGCGCAGAATGAAACCCGAAACAATCGAACCCAGCGCAGTCGATACCGGATTGGCGAGCATGAACAGCCCGATAATCTGTGCACGATAACGCGACGGAAACCAGAACGTGAGATAGAGAATCACGCCAGGAAAGAAGCCCGCTTCAGCCGCGCCCAGAATGAAGCGCAGAGTCATGAAACTCGCCGGTCCTTTTACGAAAGCGCCGCATGCCGAGACAATGCCCCACGTGATCATGATGCGCGCAAGCCAGATACGCGCCCCTGTTTTCGCAAGCGCCAGATTGCTTGGCACTTCGAACAGAAAATAGCCGATAAAGAAAATTCCAGCGCCCCAACCGAATAACGAAGCGCTCAAGCCCAGATCGCGATTCATGGTGAGCGCGGCAAAGCCAACGTTGACGCGATCGAGAAACGCGAAGAAATACAGCAGGATCAGAAACGGCATCAGCCTGCGTGTGACCTTGCTCATGGTGCGCTTTTCGAGCTCGGCATCGGTCTTCATGGCGGTGTTCATGGGTGTCTCCTCACCTCTGTCCAGCTTGTGTTGCTGTTTTTTCGTTGACGATATGAGGACCGCAGCGCACCAGCAGCGCGCTACGGTCCTTGCTGCTGATCAGGTTCGAAGCCGTGCGGCTACGGCGTCGGGGCGCGGAATCGGCGCGACCGCACCGAAGCCTTGCGTCGACAGTGCCGCTGCGGCGTTGGCGTAACGTGCTGCCACTTCGGGCGCATCGCCTGCCGCGAGACGCGCGACGAACGCGCCATCGAAACAGTCGCCCGCGCCAGTGGCATCGACCACGCTGACTGCATGGCCCAGAATGCGCGTGCGCTGCACCCCACGCGCGACCAGCACGCCGTCGCGGCCCATCTTCAGGCAGACGGTGCGCACACCGAGCGCAAGATAATGCGCGACGATCTCCTCCGCATCGACGAGACCCGTGAGCGTCTGTGCGTCTTCGAGACTCGGCAGAAGGTAATCGACCTCACCCGCGGTGGCTTCGATCACGGCACGCGCGCGCGCCAGCGGCCAGAGCTTCAGGCGTACATTCGGGTCGTAGCAGATCGTCGCGCCGGCGCGCCGCGCATGCGCGATCGCCTCGAACACGGCATCGCAGGCGCTCGCGCTGATGGCCTGCGAAATGCCCGAAACGTGCAAAAGACGCGCACGCGCGAGCAACTCGAGTGGCAGCGTCTGCGGTGACATCTGGCTTGCCGCCGAGTCCTTGCGCAGATAGCTGAACGCGTGGCCACGCGCATCGTGCGTCACGAAATAGACGCCGGTATACGCCTGGGCATCAACGGCCACGCCCTGCACATCCACGCTCTCTTCTCGCCACAGATCGAGAAACAACCTGCCGAACGCATCGTCGCCCACGCGCGTCACATAGCCGACGCTTGCGCCTTGTCGCGCGGCGGCCACGCAGAAGTTCGACGTGTCGCCGCCAAAACCCTGCAGGAACTGGCGCGCATCGTTGCCGGCCGACTGATTGAATTCGATCATCGGCTCGCCAAGCGCAAGGATCGCGGGCGGAATCTTGTTGACCTCAGATGCGGCCATATTTAGCCAGCCCCTTGCGCAGCGATTTTTCGCCGATGATCAGACGCGCCTGCTCCAGTTCGCGTGCATCGATCTCTTCCGACATCTTGAGCACGGCTTCGGCATGCTCGCGCGGCACCACCACGACACCGTCGATATCGGCAACGATAATGTCGCCGGGATTGACCTTCACGCCACCGCATTCGACCTCGATATTTGCCGCAAGCGTCGTGAAGCGACCCACGGTCGTGCCCGGCGAAACCGAACGCGAATAGACCGGGAAATCATAATCACGGCGGATTTCGGTGATATCGCGCACGCCGCCGTCGAGAATCGCACCTGCATGACGATTGGCCACCGCGCCCGCCGTCATCAGACCGCCCCACACCGCCACATTCTGCTCGCCGTAAATGCCGATCACGATCACGCTGCCTTCGGCCGATTCGTCGATGGCGTCGAGCGCGTGCTGCGGCGGCACCTTCTCGTGCGTCGGGGCTTCGAGAATCGTCACGGCCGGACCGACGATCTTCCGTTCATTGATGCGCGGCTTGATTGTCTGATCCATATAGCCGCGGCGTCCCGCGATCAGATCCACGGCGTCGGCCACCGAGGCCGTCGCCACTTTTTCGAATCCGCTGATAAGGGCTTGCAGTTCCATCTATTCCACTCCTTTTTTCAATGCTTTCAGTAGCATGACTAAATGATTCGAACACAACGGCCACGTGAACCACGTCGGCGCTGCCGTCTTGCCTCGTGAATGCGCCCGCGTTACGCGACGCTCCACGGATTGACCCAATGCTTCGGTTGCTCGCCGCCGAGCACGCGCGCCACTTCCTGCGCCGCCTTGGTCTGCAACTCGGCGACCGAATCTTCCGAATACCAACCGGTGTGATCGGACAGCACGGCGTTTTCACACGCGAATAGCGGATGATCGGCGCGCGGCGGTTCGCTTTCGAATACGTCAAGACCCGCGCCGAAAATCGCACCACACTGCAACGCATCGATCAGCGCGCTTTCGTCGATCAGACCGCCGCGTGCGGTATTTACGAGGATCGTCGTCGGCTTCATACGCGCTAGACGCGGCGCGTTGATGAGCTTGCGTGTATCGGGCGTCAGCGGCGAATGCAGAGAGATGTAATCGCTTTGCGCGCAAAGCGTATCCAGATCGACGCATTCGACACCGTGCGCCTGCGCCGGATCGAGAAAAGGATCGTGCACCAGCACGCGCGCGACGCCCATGCCGCGCATCTTGCGCTCGAACGCACGCGCAATGCGCCCATAACCGACCAGACCCAGCGTGCGCCCGCCGATGCGATACATCTTCTGCTCGCGCGAAACATTCCATGCGCCGTTGCGCACTGCGCGGTCGCGGCGCACGGTATGGCGCGCGACGGCCATCAGGAGCGCGAGCGCCTGATCGCTGACCTCTTCCACACCGTAATCGGGCACGTTCGCCACATAGATGCGCTTCTCGCGCGCCGCGGCGAGATCGACGTTATCGACGCCGATGCCATAACGCACGATCGCGCGGCAGCGCTGCATTGCCGCCATTGCCATCGCGTCGACGGGCGATTCGCGCACCAGCAGCGCATCGGCGTCGATCGCCGCTTCGCGCACGCGGGCCGCGTCGCCACGGCACGGCAGCACCACGACATCGGCGCCGACCTCCGCGAGAATCCGCTGCTCCGTTGCATACGATCCGTAACCATCGTCGATCACGACCACGCGCTTGCGACGCATTTCGTGATCCGCTTCCAGACTTCTGCTTTCCACCCTTGCCTCCATGACTGCACGCGAATTCACCACGAACGCGCGCGAGTTTGCCTGGGCGCGCGCGACCGGGCTCCGGCCGCACGCCCCGCTTCACTGACGATTGATTCGCCTGCAAATAAAGGGCTGGCGCATCATTGCGCGCTATAGCTGCGCCCGTGTGCCTGAACCTTCCAGATGCGGAAATTCGGCACAGCGGGATGATCGAAATCCATAGCGTTGTCGACCCACAGATTCAGATGGCCCGCGACCACATAGAGATTGCCGTCCGGGCCCCAGCTCAGCGTGTCGGGCCAGACCATCTCGGGATGAATCACGTAGGTCGAAATCTTGCCGGTCTTTGCATCGCGATACATGAGGCCGTTCATTTCCAGCGCCGTCATGTAGAGATTGCCCGCGCGGTCGGCGATCATGCCATCGGTGTTCGACGGCAAGGTGGCGACGCGTTTGACCGCAGTGCGCAGCGCCGATTCGCTCGTATCGAAGTCGCGCAGCAAGGCCGTGTCGAGCGAATACAGCGTGTGGCCGGACAGATTGGTCCAGTAGAGCGTTTTCTTGTCGCCGGAAAGCGCAATGCCATCGGCACCGGTGCGCATCGGCGTCTTGCTCAGCACGTTCTGGTTATCGATGCGGAATTGAAAGCCCGCTTCGTCCGTGGTGAAAACGCTCTGGTCGAGCACGCGGCGCGCGCGATTGTGCTTGCGGTCGTAGACGATCAGGCCGCCGTGCAGGTGGTCGCAGAAAATCCCCGAATCGGTGATGTAGGCGAAGTCGCGATCGTTATCGACAACCACATCGTTGAGGAACGAGCACTTCTTGTCCGAATCGGCGTCGCTAAAGGTATAGCTCTGCAGTTCGCGATTCGTCTTGAGGTCCCAGAGCACGAGCTTTTCCGCGCCGGGCGCAGAAGGCTGGCCGGCTATATGGCCCTGGTCGAGAATCCACATGACGTTGTTGCGATCGATCTCGAAGCCGAGCACAGATTGCAACGCCTGTGGATCGCCCACCTTGTTCATCGCGAGGCTCGGGAACGGCTGCAGCACCCATTGACCGTCTTTCTTCACCAGCTTCGACAGCGTCGCTGGCACTTCAGGGCCGCCCCAGCGCGCCGTGCTCACGTACATGTTGCCCTTCGAATCGAGCTTCACGCCTTGCAGCAGCACTTTCTTGTAGGTGGCGTTGGCGTCGTAAGCCTGCTCGGCCTTCGGATCGCCGAGGTCATACGGCAAGCGGTTCCATTGCGCCACGACCTCAAGTTTCGGCACGGCGGGCGTTTGCTGTGCGCTCTGGACTGGCTGTTTATCCTGTGCGGCATGGGCGCCACCTGCCGCCAGCAACGCGGCGCCCGCGAGCAGCGCACCGATCCAGCCGTGCGTCAGCGTCGTTTTGATCTCCTGCATTACCCATCTCCTCCGATCTGTCTTTCTCGTTTGACTTCTTCGTTTGACTTCTTCGGTGCCGTGCGCCGAATCGCATGGAATCCGCCGTCGACAACTGATATCTTAGATTGCAGATCTCAATGCCACAAGGGGGCATGGTATATTTCGGCTCAATACGGATGACGTAACCAGCGGTTTGCCGCGTTGCAGGTCGCCCGAGTCCCCAACACGGCATCGCCTTCGTCGCCTGCCGATTACCCTGCCCACTGCCACTGGCTGACCATGAGTATCGAAAAACTGGGGGAACGCCCGAAGTCCCTCACGACTATTGCGAAAGAAAGCATCCGGCGCGCGATCGTCGATGGCCATCTTGCGTTTGGCAGCCAGCTATCGGAGAGCGTGCTGGCCGGTCAACTCGGCGTGAGCAAGACGCCAGTGCGCGAAGCGCTGCTGCAGTTGAAGCTGGAAGGGCTGGTGGAAGTGCAGCCGCAATCGGGCACCTACGTGTTTCAGCCGACCGAGGAACAGGTTCGCGAGATCTGCCGCTTTCGCGAGATCATCGAATCGTCGGCGCTGGAACTGGCGATGAAAGCCGATACCGCCACGCTCACGCTGGCGTTGGCGCGCGCCCTGGCCGATACGCATGACGCAAGCGCCGAAAACGCGAAGGACGCAGGCGACGGACGTGCACGCGATCACGACGCCGCGTTCCACGGCGCCATCGTCGCGGCGTGCGGCAACGGCTATTTGCAGCAGGCATATCAACTGGTCGCCGACAAGATCCATGCGCTGCGCGCGCGCCTCTCGATCGCCGACGCGTCCGTCGACTCCTGCCAGGACACGCACGCGCACATCATGCAGTTGATCCGCGAGGGCAACGCGAAGAAGGCCTGCACGGAATTACGCGCCCATATTCGCAGCACGGAGCATTCGTATATTCGCGCCAGTCAGATGCAGACCGCCGACGAGAAAGCCTGAAGCAACGCGCGCTGCAAGCTCATGCAGCCAGCGGCAAGCTTGTTCTTTATCGGCTGGCGCGTCCAATCCGCATTCGCGATTTGTGATATCACGCGGCGTGATAATAGAATCGGCCCTGCGCGTTCATTAAGGCCTTCACTCAGGTCTGCAATGCGGGGCTCAGCGTTTCGACGAGAAAATCGATAAACACGCGCACGCGCGCCGTCATATGACGCTGGTTGCTGAAGATCACGTGAATATCTTCGATATCGCCGGGATTGTAGGCCGCCAGCAATTCGACAAGCCTCCCCGAAGCAAGATCGTCCTTGATGTGAAAGAGGCCCAACCGGCTGATGCCGAGACCCGCCAGCGTAAGCTGGCGCATCGTCGCGCCGTTGTTGGTGAGGACGTCGCCGCGCACGGGAAAGTGAAACGTGCGTCCATCGATGCGAAACGGCCATTCATCCATCGACCGTCTGAAATTGAAGTTGAAACAGCGGTGGCCCGCGAGATCCTCCGGCGCCTGCGGAATTCCGTGCGCTTCCAGATAGCTGGGTGCCGCCACGACCGCGCGCCCCGTCGATCCCAGTTTTCGCGCGTGGAAATTAGCATCCGACAACGGGCCGGTGCGCACCGCCACATCCACACGTTCGCGCTGCAGATCGACCACGGCGTCCGTCAACGACAGATCCACCCGAATGCCCGGATAACGCGCAGTAAAGAGCGGGATCAACGGCACGATGTAATGCGTGCCCATCGGAATCGACACGTTGATGCGTAGCACGCCATGCGGCGCCGTGATGCCTTCGGCGATACCCTGCTCGGCTTCGTCGATATCGTCGAGGATACGCACACAGTTGTCGTAAAAGATCCGACCTTCCGTCGTCACTGCGAGATGTCGCGTGGAGCGCTGAAAAAGCAGCACGCCAAGCCGTGCTTCGAGCCGGCTAATCACCTTGCTGACCGCCGAAGGCGTTAACCCCAAGGTCTTGCCCGCCGCCGAAAAGCTCCCGGTTTCGACAACTCGCGAGAACACCCGCATTTCTCCGCTTCGACTGTCCATGCTGTCTCTGATTGCAGAAATTGATTCACAAATGATATTCCATTGCACTAGCTAGGAAAAGGAATCCGGCAGCGTCACAATTTACGTCTCGGAAGCGAGCACGCGCGATAACGCGCTCACGCCGCTGCATACCGCTGAACATGAAGGACGCACCATGACGACACTTTTCGACGCCTACGATCTCTCTGGCCGGCCGCTACGCAACCGCGTGGTGATGGCGCCGATGACGCGTGCGCGCGCGCCGGACCATCTGCCCAACGAGGAAACCGTCCGCTATTACGTGCAACGCGCGAGCGCCGGGCTGATCGTTACGGAGGGCACACCGATCAGCCCCGAAGGCAATGGTTTCGTCGATTGCCCCGGACTCTGGAACGACGCGCAGGTCGCGGCGTGGCGCCACGTCACCGATGCCGTTCACGACCTCGGTGGCACGATCTTCACGCAGATCTGGCACGTTGGCCGCATGAGCCACGTGTCGCTGCAGCCGGGCGGCGCGCAGCCGGTCAGCTCGACCTCGGTGCAGGCAGCGAAAAGCTCGGCGTTCGGCTACGACGAAGCGGGCAAGGCCGCGTTCGTGACTGCGAGCAAGCCTCATGCGCTCACGCTCGAAGAAATCCCGCGCGTGATCGAGGATTTCGCCACTGCGGCGCACAACGCCGTGGCCGCAGGCTTCGACGGCGTGGAAATCCACGGCGCGAACGGCTATCTGGTCGAGCAGTTCATCAACGGCGCTGTGAACGACCGCACCGATGCGTATGGCGGCGATAGCGTGGAAAACCGCGCGCGCTTTGCGCTCGACGTCGTGGACGCGTGCATCGCGCGAATCGGCCGCGAACACGTTGGCATCCGGCTCTCGCCGTTTGGCCGCCTTCACGAACTCGGCGACTTCGAAGGCGAAGCCGAAACGTTTCTCTATCTCGCCCGCGAACTGGGCGCGCGGGGCATCGCTTACGTCCACATCATGGATCAGGCCAGCCGCGGTGCACCTGCGATGCCAGAGGGTTTTCTCGAACGCTTCCGCGAGACGTATCGCGGCACGCTGATCCTGGCGGGCGGCCTCGACTACCGCAAAGCCAGCGCGATGATCGGCAATGGCACCATCGATCTCGCGGCGTTCGGAGCGCCCTATATCGCGAATCCGGATCTCGTCGAACGCCTGCGGCATGGCTGGGCGATCGCAAAGGTCGATCAGAGCACATACTACGGCGGCAACGCGCGCGGTTATACCGATTATCCGCATTACACGGGCGAAGATGCACGCTAATACCGTGCGGTCCAAAGTCATTTCTCTCTTATCGGCAGCACGATGAAACCTGTACTTTTTGTAATGACCAGTCACGGCAGCAAAGGCGAAGGCGGCGAGCCGACGGGCTTCTACCTGTCGGAAGTGACGCATCCGCTCGCAGTGCTAGAAGCCGCAGGTATCGCGGTCGCATTTGCGTCGATCAAGGGCGGCGAGCCACCCGTAGACGGCCTCGATCTCGACGATCCGTTCAACGCCCGTTACTGGAAGGACGCGCAGTTTCGCGCGGCCATAGCGCAGTCGAAGGCGCTTGCAGATGTCGATGCAGGCATCTATTCCGCAATTTTCTTCGCAGGCGGCCACGGCGCCATGTGGGACTTCCCGACAAGCGCGGCTGTCAACGAAAAGACCCGCCAGATATGGGAAGCGGGTGGCGTCGTGGGCGCGGTCTGCCATGGCCCGGCGGCGCTCGTGAATGTCACGTTAAGCGACGGCAGCTACCTCGTCGCGGGACGCAAAGTCGCCGCATTCACCGACGCTGAAGAAGAAGCCGTCGGCCTGACGCAGGTCGTACCGTTCCTCTTGTCCAGCACGCTCGCACAACGCGGCGCTGAGATGCAGGCTGGCGTCGAATGGACGTGCACTGTCGCGGTCGACGGCATGCTCGTCACGGGGCAAAACCCGCAGTCGGCGACAGGCGTGGGCGAAGCCATCCGCGACCTGATCCTGTAACGGCGCGAGCCTGGTGGGCGGGCAAGCATCACCCGCCACGAAGCGCATCGAGCGCTCGACTCAAGTGCCTGTCGCTGTCGCCGAGATAGCCAACATTGAAACGACACCACGGCGACGTCCCCAGCAGATTCGGTGAAACACTGCTCTGGGCGCGAGAATCAAGTCCTGCTAGAAAATCGCCTTGGCGAGTTTGATCGAAGCGCTCCAACCGGGCAGCGCCGCCCACAAATGCAGGCTATGCTCGTTCTCCCCGTAGATCGTAGCGCCGAAACTACCCGGCATGTGAATCGCCACTTCGGTTGTGCGCCGCGATTCCCTTGCAGACGATTGGTGTCGCACAGAAAATTCCCGTAGCTGACGATGGCGTCGAGTGTAAGTTCGAAGCACTCCGAACTACTGACGTGCGCGAGCAATTTGATGCAGGCACGATTGCTGGCCAGGTCTCGAGTCACCCGGCGGGCCGAGCGCCAAAGCCGTACTAGCCCACATCGAGCGCCTGCACGCGATCCGTACGCTCGACCTGCCACTGAAGATCCGCCGCAACGTCCATCAGTAAATGACACCCAGGCGATCGCCGACGCGTTGCCAAAGTTTGGGCCGCTGGCCAGCGCCCTGCAGAGCAGCCGCGAAATTACGGTTATAGTCCGGTCACCGTTTCAGCGCAAGGCAGCGCGCCGTCAGGCGCGCGTTGCGCTTAATTACCGAAGCGCTCGGTGCGCTCCTCGGCACCATCCGCGCTCCAATATCGCCAAAGCCCGGATTGCTCGCCACCGACATAGTTGCCTTCGGCAGCCAACTGGCCGTTTTCGTGAAAATCCCGCCACACGCCCTCTTCCTTGCCGTGGGCATAGTGCCCTTCCGAGGTCAACGTGCCATTCTCGTGAAAGGCGGAGAAGAGGCCGTGCCGGATCCAGCGGGTCTTATCGGCGGACATCATCCGTGAGTAACGGAATTTGATGCCGCCGGATTCGTGCGGAATTTCGGCGATATGCAGATCGGCTTCGATGGACATGCTGTTCCCTATTATCTTCCGTATGCCGGCACATGGCGGCGCTATTGCTATAACTGCCAGATTATTTACGGACCTAGCAGCGCTGCAAACTTGTCAGCTAGCGTTGGTCTGGATCGATGCGGCCAGATTGCACTCAGCTCGAAGAGTGGCAGTACATTCTCCTCACGAACCTCGCACACGCGCACTCCTTCGAACTGGATAGCCTTGACGGACTCCGGCAACAGCGAAGCACCACAGCCGGCAGCAACGCACGCAAGCACCGTCAGTGATCGATTTGCGTCCTGAACAATGTTGGCTTCGCAACCAAACTTGCGGAACGCACTGAGAATACCGGCTCGCACCACGGGAAGTTGTCCGTGGGGAAACCACACCAGACCGATACGCGCGAGGTCCGCAAGGCCAAGCTTGCCATCTGCGCCCAGAGGATGCGACGCCTGCACGACTGCCAGCAACTTCTCGCGCACGATTAGCTTCTCGCGCATCTGGCCACGCACCGCAACCGGCGTATGGAGCAAACCAATGTCGATTTCGCCGGTTTCGAGAGAGCTGGCCTGCTCTGCATTGCTCATTTCGCGTAACGTTAGTTCGACATTCGGGACCGCTGCACGCAATGCAGCGATTGCCTTGGGCATGACCTGAAAAAGCGCCGCAGACGCGAAGCCGATGATCAGCCTGCCGCCACGCTGGGCGCCAATATCGCGCGCCCTCTTTTCCGCCGCATCGAGCCGTGAAACGCTCACGCGAATATCTTCGGCGATCGCTTCACCGGCGGGCGTGAGCGCAGCGCCACGGCGTGTACGGGCTAGCAGCTTCACCCCCAAATCCGTTTCGAGTCGCGTGATCGCCTGGCTGAGTGCGGGCTGCGCCATGCCGAGCTGGGCGGCCGCGCCTGTGACGCTTCCCGCATCCACGATGGCCAGGAAGTATTTCAGAACACGTATCGACTCCATTATCCGCTTTCCATATCAAAATATTATGAAAGAACAACATTTCCATAGTATGCGCGCGATCCTGGCTTTCCTAGAATGGCTGCAAATCGATTAACAGCGGCCGCCCATCGACCTTCGCGCGCGGCACGCACCAGGAGACGACAACCATGCGCTGGTATCACGAAATCACGCCCGTCGAAAAGCGAACATTGTGGAGCTGCTTTGGCGGATGGGCGCTCGACGCAGTTGACACGCAGGTGTTCTCCCTAGTCATTCCGTCACTACTCGCCACATGGAGCATCAGTAAAGGCCAGGCGGGGCTGATTGGCGGGGCCACGCTCGTGGCTGGCGCTCTCGGCGGATTACTCGCTGGCATCCTGTCCGATCGCGTCGGCCGGGTGCGCGCTTTGCAGATCACCGTGATCTGGTTCTCGCTCTTCACGTTTCTGAGTGCATTCGCCCAAAGCTTCGAGCAACTTCTCGCATTGAAGGCACTGCAAGGTATTGGCTTTGGCGGTGAGTGGACGGCTGGCGCGGTTCTGCTCAGCGAAACGATGAATCCCAGGCATCGTGGCAAGGCGATGGGCATCGTGCAGAGCGCATGGGGATTCGGCTGGGGTGCCGCCGTGCTGCTCTATATGGCGGTCTTCTCCTTCGTGTCGCCTCAATGGGCCTGGCGTGTTCTGTTTGCGATCGGTCTGGTGCCTGCCCTCCTTGTCCTCTACATGCGACGCAATGTGGTCGAGCCGCCGCGCGAACCCCAGAAGGGGCGCGACGACATCGCCCGGCGCAGCACATTGAGCATCGCTGCGGGCATTTTCGATCCCGCCGTGATCCGTACCACCCTTGTCGGCGGCCTGATCGGACTGGGTGCGCATGGTGGCTACCACGCGATCACCACCTGGCTGCCGACATACCTCAAGACCGAGCGCCATCTTTCGGTGCTCGGCACCGGCGGTTATCTCGCGGTCGTCATCGTGGCATTCATCGTCGGTTGTTTCGTGAGCGCCTGGTTGCAGGACCGCATCGGGCGACGCTGGAACGTGATTCTCTTTGCCATCTGCTGTGCGGTGATGGTCAATATCTACACGCTCCTGCCGATCAGCGACACCACCATGCTGATCCTGAGCTTTCCGCTCGGCCTGTTTTCGGCGGGCATTCCCGCAACGCTCGGCGCGCTGTTCAACGAACTGTATCCTCAAGGCGTGCGCGGCACGGGTGTTGGCTTTTGCTACAACTTTGGCCGCATCGTATCGGCCGGATTCCCGGTGCTCATCGGCCACATGAGTAGCTCGATGTCGCTGGGCGCCGCACTCGGTATCGACGCGGGACTCGCCTATGGCCTTGTTGTTGTCGCCGCCCTGATGCTGCCCAATACACGGGGGCGGCTCGTTACCTCGCCCCAGCATAGTGGCGCGTGCAACGACGCGCCGGCCGTGTCACGCAATTGAGCGCACTGCGCGTTTGTCCGTCTATTCACCGTCACATCGCTCAGCGTCAACCGAACTCAGGCACTCCAAACGATGGACCGCTTCCAGCCCACAATCTCAGCCGATGCCTTCGCTGGTCTTTCGCCGACGTCCATTGCATGGCTCGACGAAGACACGACACGCACGACGGGAATCGATTCGCACGCGCACATCTTTGTGCAAGGTCTTCCGCTCGCCGCACGGCGCCGTCACGCACCCGACTACGACGCGACGCTCGATCAATACATCACGCAACTCGCAGCGCACGGTATGTCGCACGGCGTACTGGTGCAGCCGAGCTTTCTCGGAACAGATAATTCGTTCCTCAGTGCAGTGTGCGCGCGCTTTGCGCGTCGCTTTCGCGGTGTGGCCGTTGTCGAGCCAAATATCGAGGACGCCGATCTCGAAGCGCTTGACGCCGCGAACATTGTCGGTGCACGTCTGAATCTGATTGGTTTGCCGTTGCCGGACTTCCGGGAGCGCCGATGGTCCTTTCTCCTCTCGCGCTTGAACGCTCTGCGCTGGCATGTCGAAGTACAGGCGAATTCAGCTGAGTTGCCATTGGTTCTTGATCCGCTGCTCAAGCACGGATGCACGGTTGTCGTCGATCATTTCGGACGACCAGACGCACGCCACGGCGCTAATGACTCCGGCTTTCGATATCTGAAATCCACCGCATCCTGTGGAAAGGTGTGGGTCAAACTTTCTGCGGCATATCGGAGCGCCGGGAACTCGGGCGGCACGGAAAGTGGCGTTGCCCTATGTTCCGCTTTGCTCGAATCATTCGGACCTGAACGGCTTGTATGGGGCAGCGATTGGCCTCACACGCAGCATCGTCACGTGATCGACTATGAAGGGACAGTGAAAGCACTAGAACAGTGGATTCCCGACGAGACAATGAGAGCCAAAGTACTGACGACGTCCGCCACAGAACTGTTCCGCTTCTTCTCTACCAGCAGCTCCATGAATTGCAACAGAGGCGCGGGGACGGTACCAATCGCACAAAATGATGCCCGATCATTGTCTTGACCGCATGATCCTGGTTTCTCTCTAGCCTGGCCCGCAGACCTGAAAGATCAACGGAGGTCTCATTTGCTCATGGCAGGAGAAAGCAAAGAAGAAGTGCCAGGTTAAACGATCGCCTGGCTGCGAATCGCGGGAACCGGGCTGCTAAGTCCGATTCCCGCGATTCGCTATCAACGGCGACCACTTCAGTTCGTCCTATGTTGCTGCACGGCAAGCGACAAGTTGGTTCCTGAAGCGGCTTCCGGAAGATGTACGAAGCGATCTGGCTCTCGACGCACTCGGTAAGACCGCGGCAGTGTGCGTCAATTTGTTGCTGAACTATCTGGGTGATCCCGGCTATCGCAAGGTAGACGGAGAAACCTTCGACGCGACACTCGACCTCAGGTCCCTTCAGGCGATGAAGTCCGTATAACTGCAGTTGATGACCTCTTCCACAGCAGGCGTCGCGTTGAGCGGCAAGATTGCGCCCGCATCGCCCTGCACGATATCGTGCAAGGGAGGCTCCCCGTCTTTCTGGCCTTGTTGGCGTGACCCAGCTCCACGAGCCGGCGCGTTATCATTCGCTTCAAGCGCGCCTGCAACGGACGCTGCAACGCTTCCCTACATTCGCCGTTTTGCATGTAGGGGCTATCCAAACTGACTCGAAGAGGTTGATAAATGAGTGTGAAATGTCCGCAGCGCTATTCTGTCTGGGAAAACGACAAGGGCGTAAAGATCTTCATTGAGGAAGCCGACTACGTGGAGGACGACGACGACGGCGAGGAACCGTTTTTCACCGTTAGCGTGGTCGCGTTTGGCGATCGGGACGACATGAACGCGATGGGCGATGAAATGGACCCCGAAGAATGGGCAGACTTCATCGAAACAAACGGATTCCGACAAACCGGAATCGAGCCGCCCAGCTCCGATTGATGCGACCTTCTTGGTCGGAAGCGATTAAGCCAGCCAAAGCTGCGCTCAACCACCCAGCGTCGGGGCAATAGCACAAAGCCCTTTTTCGCCTCCGGCAACTTGATTACCTGAAGCTCGATGCCTTCGTCGCGCGCAGCCTCCGCTGGCTCCGCACCCGTGAGCTCCCGATAGGCTGGGCCGTGGCGATGCAGAACATCCGCCAGTTCCAGCACAGCGCGCATCATCGTTCTTATCATCGCCGGTACTTCGTGGTTGCGATCGACGCCTCTTCGTCAATCGGTATGGAGTGCGTTGAGGCGTTCGGGACAGGGGCTACCTGATCAGGCAACTATGCAGATGTAGCAGCAGCGAAATTCCTTTCGCTACATTACCGGGAACATTGCTCGGAGGTTTGATCGGTGGGAACACGGTTGTCTCCTGTTAGCCGGGCCGTGGGCGGCGGCGCGGTCAGGTCAGCGATTCTTCGGCGAGCAGAAACCTGTTTCGTTGCTCGGCGCTACGCGTCATGTCAATGTTTGAGCAAAATTTATAGGGTTGCCCCGTGAGCCATCCGCCTCTTTCTCGATACCTGCTATCGTGAATCGCGATGCATCCTCTCTGGCGGCAACCTTACTTCCCGCCACATTCCAGCGCGCAAACCAGCGCACCGACGACACCCACCGCGCCGATGCCCGCCCCAAGTACGACGTTACCCAGGGTCGAGGCGCAACCTTGCAGGCTCAGCAACCCGCTAACGCAGATAGCCATGAGAATTTTCCGAACTGGATGCATGTTTATCTGGAAATGGAATTGGCCTTGGAACCGTTGCCATGCACAGCCCATGAACCGAAAAAAAACCCGCTTGCAAGGCAAGCGGGCAGGAGAATTACAAGATGAATTGCCGCCTGTTGGTGGCAAATTCATCATACTCAAATAATGTATTACCGTGGACATTGAAAATTGACGGAATCTATCAACACGCTTCCCCGTTGCCTGAAGCAAGCAATTTCACGACGAAGATTCCACCGATTTCTTCCGGATAATTACGTCTTATTTTTAATACTACGTAATAAATCTCCCAGACTTCTTTTCCTAGGTTCGCGTTGATCGTCTGCACCCGCTATAACCGGGGGTGAGTCTTTCTGGAACGAGTTGTCCATGCAAATTGCAGGCGCTTTCCTTGAAATGAATATAAATAGAATCCGGTGGATTGTAACCAACACATGAATTTGGCACGAGGACTCGATCCTTAGACTGTGCTGGCAGTCACACACAACAGTCGAGGAATAGATGAAAAAGATAAGTCTTGGTGCAATGTCGCTCGCGCTCGCGGGTATCTCGGGCGTCGCTCACGCGCAGAACAGCGTCACCCTTTATGGTTTGATCGATGAAGCCGTGATGTATGCCAATCACGCTTCGGGCAGTTCAAACCTCACCGGCCTGAGCTCCGGCAATCTGAGCGGTTCACGCTTTGGCCTGAAGGGCTCGGAAGACCTGGGCGGCGGTCTGTCCACCGTCTTCCAGCTCGAAAGCGGGTTCGACGTCAACACGGGTAAGAGCGGACAGGGAAGCCGTCTGTTCGGCCGCCAGGCATTCGTTGGCCTGAGCGACAACAAGTGGGGCACCGTGACGCTCGGCCGCCAGTACGATCCGGAAGTCGATCTGGTGCAGCCGATCACGGGTGACAATTATTTCGCGAGCTTCTTTGGCACGCCGGGAGACGTCGACAACAACGACGACAGCGCGCGCTTCAACAATTCCGTCAAGTACACGTCGCCCAATATCAACGGCCTGCAATTCGAAGGCATGTACGCGTTTAGCGGCGTAGCGGGCCAGACCGGTCAGGGCTACACCTACGGTGGCGCCGTGTCATATTCGACCGGCGGTCTTTCGCTGGCCGGCGGCTACCTGCTCGCGACGAACGGCAGCAACGACGGCGCCGTGCGCTCGTCATGGTCGAGCGGGACCGCCGATTCGTTCTTCGACAGCGCCATCAACGAGGGCTATGAAACGGCGAAGTCGGTCGGCATCGCACAACTGTCCGGCCAGTATGTCCTCGGTTCATTCACGGTGGGGCTGGATTACAGCAATGCACAGTACAAGTCGGATGGCTGGTCGGCGTTCACGGGTACGGAAAAATACAACACCGGTCGCGCATTCGCGCTGTACCAGTTCACCCCGGCACTGATCGCTGGCGTCGGCTACGCCTACACGGCGGCGAGCGGCAATACGAGCGCGCACTATAACCAGTTCAGCATCGGCGCGGACTACTCGCTGTCGAAGCGCACGGACATCTACGCGGTTGGCGCGTACCAGAAGGCAAACGGCACTCAGCTTGTCGATGGCGTGAGGCAGAGCGCCCAGGCATCGATCGGCTCGTTTGGCTATAACGGCACGGATACGCAGACGGCAGTGATGCTCGGTATCCGTCACAAGTTCTGACGCGTCAACGCTGCCTGAAAAACATGGAGTCCGCTGCGAGGCGGGCTTCAGGTCGTGATCTGATTAATATCCGATCCATGTCATGTCAATTTCGGGCTTCGATGTCGTAAGTGCCCGGCCCCACGTCATTGATATAGGCATACGCACGGCCATCGCTATGTACGCCGTCCGGGTCAAGCGCCGAAACAGCGGACGTCGCCACGGTCTGGCCGTTCAGGCGCACACCACCGCGTGTGAGAGCAACCGAAATGGTGCCGCTCGTGCCCTGCGGCACGTCGACGTGCATCGCAATCCCGCCTTGTGCGTCGATACCCCACTTCACCGCGGTGGCGCCATGCGGCGTTGGCGCGCTACCCTGTGCCCAGCGCGGATCGCCGATTTGCGGCTTGACGTGCCAGTGATCATAGCCCGGGCTCGCAGGGCGAATACCCAGCACGTATTGCGAAAGCGCCGAGGTCGGCCCCGATGACCACCCGTGCGCCAGACTCGTTTGCGGCTGACGGGCTCGCCGTTTGCGTTCATGGCCTCTCATGTCGTGCCGGTATAGTGCTCGCCCGGCGCAATCATCTTGCCCCACAGCGCCTGAATCAGG
This sequence comes from Paraburkholderia sp. J69-1, assembly GCF_905220255.1. Taxonomy (NCBI): domain Bacteria; kingdom Pseudomonadati; phylum Pseudomonadota; class Betaproteobacteria; order Burkholderiales; family Burkholderiaceae; genus Paraburkholderia; species Paraburkholderia sp. J69-1. Next base: position 72,723 of record NZ_CAJMZG010000030.1, read on the forward strand.
TTCAGCGCACCGCTCGTATCACCGGTGGTCAATCTTGCACGCAATTCGGCTTCGGTCGCTAACGGGCTAATGACCGGAGGACGCCCGCTGTCGCTGGAGAATGCTAGGCGGCCGTTCTCATTGGCCAATCCGGTCGCCACATTCGCCAGCACCTGCCGCGCACGCTCCGGCAACGCCACGCCGTTCAGCACAGCCAGCGCGTTGGCGTTCTGGGCGAGCGCCTACAGCTGGCTCTCACTCAGCGCGTAGAATCAAGCCCGTTCGTTGTAGAGCTGCTTGTTGATCGAACTGCGAACGCGCGCGGCCCGTTGCTGCCATTCGGCTTGTTCGTCGGGTTTCGCCAATACACCGGTTAGATACGCCGCATCATTCAGGATGCCGTAATAAATCGCATTCCTGGAAGTTACCACGCCCGTCGCCGGATGCGCGAAGTCGGGCAGCCAGTCCCGCTCACAAAAGGAAACTTGTGCCTACAGCGGTGCACAGCACAATCTGGAGCTCAGCCCCGCCCGATAAGGCACGGAGGCATTTCCCATTGCAAGCAAAGTCTCTCACGCCAGGGCACGGTCACCAATGCGAAGCACTGGCACCCACTGTATGCTGCGGACGTCCTTTCAATGCTGACTCCCGGCTCGATTTCAAAGGTTGACGCGTGCATTTCCCGCCGGACATTGCACAAGACCCATGTGAAGCGCAGAGGTGCACGAGCGGGGATCCAGTGCGCTGCGTTGCCTTTATTCGAACAATTTTGCGATTGTTCTCGATGCGATCTTCACCCGAGTCGGGGCAAACTGTATCCCAAGCTGGAACTCCCCCTGCCCTCAGCACGGCTCGTTCCACGCCGATCCTTGAACAAATTGAAATCACCACAATCCCCAAATGAATACCCCCATGTCTGTAACTCGCGAGACATTCGATCGAGTTCTCGTTCCTGTCTATTCCCCGACCAACGTCATCCCGGTCAAGGGCAACGGCTCCCGGGTGTGGGACCAGACCGGCACTGAATATATCGATCTTGCTGGTGGGATCGCGGTGACGGCGCTGGGACATAGTCATCCGGACATTGTCAAGGTTCTGGTCGAGCAGGCACATCAGATTTGGCACGTCAGCAACGTCTACACGAATGAGCCCGTTCTGAAACTGGCTGAAAGGCTCGTCGACGATACTTTCGCCTCAAAGGTGTTCTTCGCGAACTCGGGTGCGGAAGCGAACGAAGCGGCGCTCAAGCTCGCGCGACGCGTGGCCCACGACCGCTTTCCGGGCGACGCGCAGAAGATCGAGATCGTATCGTTTCAGCAGTCCTTCCACGGCCGTACGCTATTCACGGTTAGTGTGGGAGGACAGCCGAAGTACTCCACGGGATTCGGCCCGCTTCCTGCGGGTATCACCCATCTCCCCTATAACGATATCGAAGCGGCACGGCGCGCAATCGGCCCGCAAACGTGCGCTGTGATCGTCGAACCGGTACAAGGCGAAGGCGGAATTCATCCCGCGAGCTGGGAGTTTCTCAAGCAGTTGCGCCTGTCGTGCTCTGAGCATGGCGCCACACTCATTTTCGATGAGGTGCAAATCGGCGTAGGAAGGTCTGGGTCGCTGTACGCGTATATGGAATATGGTGTAACGCCCGACATCCTCACGACAGCAAAGTCGCTGGGCAACGGCTTTCCGATTGGCGCGATGCTGACCACGGACGCACTTGCCAGCCACCTCTCCGCCGGCTCGCACGGCTCGACGTACGGCGGCAATCCGCTTGGCGCTGCCGTGGCCGGAAAAGTCATCGAGTTGGTGAACAAGCCAAATATTCTCAAAGGCGTGCGTGAACGCAGCGACTACTTCCTTTCTTCGCTCCGCTCGCTTAACTCGCGGCTGGGCATGTTCCGGGAATTCCGTAGCTTGGGATTATTGATTGGTGCCGAGTTGAGCGACCAATTCGCAGGACGTGCGCCGGAACTGGTGAGCACGGCATTGCGCGAAGGTGTGATGCTCCTGAACGCCGGGCCCAATGTCCTGCGATTCGCGCCTTCCCTGGTGATCCCCTTCGCCGATATCGACGAGGGCTTTGCGCGACTCGAGAAGGCGTTTGCTGCTTTGACGGCTTCTGCCTGAGAAACTAAGAAGGGCACGCTCGACGCGTGCCTTACTTGCGTATCGCTAGCGCTCGGCTTGATACAGTGAAGTCAGCGCGTGCAGGCAAGGAAACGCTCAACGAGCGTCACGAAGTAACTCGACCCTACGGGCAGCAGTTCGTCGTTGAAGTCGTAGCTGCTGTTGTGCAGCAGGCACGGCCCCGCTCCATGGCCGATGTCCCGATGATCGCCTGTGCCATTGCCAATGAAGGCATAGCAGCCCGGCTTCGCCTGCAGCATGAAGGAGAAGTCTTCGGCCGCCATAGTCGGCTCTGCCGTTGCGTTGACGCGTTCGGCGCCCACGACATCGCGCATGACGCCGACGGCAAACGCCGTCTGTTCAGCATCATTGACCGTGGGCGGATAGTTTCTGTTGAACGCGATATCGCATTCGCAATCGAAGGCCGTCGCCGTGGCGGTGGCAATGGCGCGAAGTCTCGTTTCGATCAGGTCCAGCGCTTCGATGGTGAACGTTCGCACCGTGCCGCCGAGCCACGCCTCGGTCGGGACGACATTCTGGGCCTCGCCGGCATGAACCTGCGTGACAGAGAGCGCAGCCGATTCCACGGGGTTCTTGTTGCGACTCAGGATGCTTTGCAGCGCTGTGACCATATGCGCGGCGGCGATGACAGGATCCCGTCCCAGGTGCGGCATCGCGCCGTGACAGCCCGCGCCACGCAACGTGATCTTGAAGAGGCTGGTCGAGGCCATGATGGGGCCCGGCCGAACGGCGAAGTGCCCCGCCGGCACGCCCGGCCAGTTATGAACGCCGAAGACCGCATCGACCGGAAAACGCTCGAACAGCCCGTCGTCGATCATCGCCTGCGCGCCTGCGCCCGCTTCCTCCGCCGGCTGGAAAATGAACTGGACTGTACCGTCGAAATCGCCATGCTTCGCAAGGTGCTGTGCCGCGCCGAGCAGCATCGCCGTGTGGCCGTCGTGTCCACACGCATGCATCGCGCCGGGCACCGTGGAGCGATGCGCGAATTCGTTCGATTCCTGTACGGGCAGCGCGTCCATATCTGCCCGCAAACCGATCGCACGATTGCCGTTGCCTCGCCGCAGCGTTCCTACCACACCCGTTTTGCCGACGTGGCGCGTGACAGCGATGCCCCACTTTTCGAGGAGACTGGCCACGAGATCCGACGTTCGGAATACGTCGTACCCGACCTCCGGATACGCATGAATGTCCCGGCGAATCGCCTGTATTTCGGACGCGTGCGCCTTGATTTCAGCAATAAGTTCCATGGTGAATGAGTCGGCCCCGATCTTGTCGCGGGGCCTTTCGAAAATCAAACGTGAAAGATCTGGGCAACGAGCGCGGCGCCGAGGAACGTGCCGGCGTTCGCGACGAACGAGACCAGCACAATGCGCCAGCCAAGCCTGCGGAATGCCGGGATGTCCTTGGCAATGGAGAGGCCCGCAAACGTCAACATGGGGGTCGTCACGCCGAGGAAGTCGTTTTTTGCGCTCAGTGCCGCGATCTGCGCAGCCCATGGGCAAAGCGGAGAGGTCATGAACATGGCGACGATCGATACCCAGCAGACAGCGGGAATTTTTCTGCCCGTCGTCGTGGCAAGCAGGTCGCCAATGACCGTGGCAAGCACCATGCAGCACATGCCAGGCAAACCTTGCAGCGGCGTCGTGCCGTGCGTGATCCAGTCGGCGACCAGCGAAAGCACGGCGGTGAACACCCAGGCCGCGAGCTTGCCCGTGTAGCCGAGAACCGGCGCTTCGGTCTGAACGTCTCCGAGCTTCGGGCGCGAATTCTCCGCGGCGTTCGAGGTACTCGACGCTCTCGTCGTGCGCCCGATGAGCGGCTCGAGTACGCGGTAGCCGAACAGCGCCATCGGCAGCGAGATGAACAGCGTGAAGTACGTACCGACGGTCGTCGTGATGAGATTGCTCGCCGCCGCGAAGGTCATGACGTCCTTCGCCATTTCCGGCGTCTGCTGCGCCGCGATGGCGCCGGACGCCGCCGCCATCATGCTGCCCGACCCCACGCCCGAACCCATGGCGAGCGCCAGCGGGTGAAAGATGTGGAGGCTTGCAATGAAGCCGGCAAAAATCGCGATGAAGACCGCGCCGAATACCGTGCCGGTCAGATATTCGGCAAGCACGCCGCGCCCTTCGGCAGAGTCCATTCCGTACTTTTCGCCGATGATGGCAAGGCTCGGTTCTCGACCAACCGAAAACGTCGCGCCAATCGCTTCGCGTTTAATGCCGAGAAGCAATGCCAGCGGCAGCCCGAGGAGAATGGTCCCAACGAAATGGCCAAGTTCCTGAAAGGCCAATGCCCACCCCGAGGCGGCGAGCTTCGGCAGCGCACCTCCAACCATTAAGCCGAGCTTCGAAACGAAGAGAAGCAGCGCTGGCTGCAGGACCGCTGCGGCGAGCAGTTGCGTTTTGATGTCGAGACGCAGGCCGCTCTTCCAGCGCTCGGAAAAGAGACCCAGCGCGCCGCCAATCAGCAGCGCCCAGACCATCGGCAGCAAGACGACTTTGCCGGGGCCGACGCTGAACGTGAATGAGCCAATGAATTCCGCGACAAGCAGGATCGCGGCCGCGTAGACCAGAAGCTTCGCGCCCCTAAAGCCATGGCTCCCCGTGCTTTCCGTCGTCATCGTATGTTCCATGTCTATCTCCTCCGTGGTTCCAGGCGAACGCGAGGCCTCGTGTGCGGTGTTACCCGCGCTTCAGTTTCCGGCGAGGCCTCGGCTCGCTCGGTCCTATTTGTGTTTTTCTCGCTCAATCGTTAGGCCTCCAGGCGTTGTGCTGTGCCTAGACAGGGTGCCAATCAGAGATATCCAAACGCGGTTGCCGGATCCTTCGCCGTTTCCACCCAGACGCTCTTCGTCTGCGTGTACTCATAGAGCGCTTCGACGCCGCTCGAGCGGCCATAGCCGCTCATGCCGTAGCCGCCAAACGGCGAGGCCACGTTGATGGTCTTATAGCCGTTCACCCAGAACGTGCCCGCGTTGATCTGGCCTGCGACCCGATGCGCGCGCGCCACATCCGTCGTCCACACGGCGCCGGCAAGACCAAATTCCGTGTCGTTGGCGATCTGGATGGCTTCCTCTTCCGTGTCGAACGGAATCGCAACGACCACGGGCCCAAAAATCTCGGTGCGGGCGACGTCCATGGAGTTGTCCACGTTCGCGAGCACGGTCGGCGAGACGAAGTAACCCGCGTCGGAGCGTTCCGTCGAGCCGGCCGCGAGCGTCGCACCCGCTTCCACGCCGCTTGCGATCATTTTCATGACATGTTCGTACTGCGTACGATTGCAGATGGGGCCGACTTCCGTCGCGTCATCGGTGGGCATGCCGACCTTGATCTTCTTCGCGCCGTTCGACATCATCGCGACGAACTCGTCATACACGGAGCGCTGGACCAGCAGACGCGAACCCGCCACACAGCTTTGGCCAGCGCCAGCAAAAATCGCGGCCTGAGCCGTGAGCGCCGCGCGCTTGAGGTCGGCGTCTTCGAACACGATGTTTGCCGACTTGCCGCCGAGTTCGAGGACACACGGCAGAACACGCTTCGCAGCCGCTTCCGCAATGCGTGCGCCAGTAGCCGGCGAGCCGACGAACACGACCTTCTTGATGGCCTTGTTGGCGATCGCCGTTTGCGCCACGGTCTGCCCATAGCCCGCTAGCACGTTGATGAGGCCTTTCGGCACACCCGCTTTCTCGGCCAGCATGCCGACCACGAGCGAGCTGAACGGCGTGAGTTCAGAAGGCTTCAGCAGAACCGCGTTGCCCATCGAGATGGCGGGCGCGAGTTGCCAGCCGCACGTGAAGACCGGTGCGTTCCACGGCGTGATCTGCAGAACCGTGCCAGCAGGCTCGCGACGCGTGTAGTTGAGGTGCGAGGTCGGAACCGGAATGACTTCGCCGTAAAACTTGTCGGCCCAGCCACCGTAGTACTCGAACATCTCGGCGACCTTCGCGACTTCGCCGCGGCAGTCGCGAATCGGCTTGCCCGAACCCAGCGACTCCAGGCGCGCGAGCGGCTCCGTGTGCTTTCTCAGCTCGCGTGCGACTTCGAACATCACACGGCCGCGCGCGGCGTGGGTCAGCGCCCACCATTCCTTTTGCGCAGCCGATGCTGCGGTCGCGGCAAGCGCCACGACTTCAGCGCCACCATCCTTGTAGGCGAGACTTTCGTCGCCCGTGGCGGCGTCGTAGAGCTGGATGAGTTCGCCGTTGCCGGCGACGAGCTCCCCATTCACGTACGAACCGACCGTGGTCGCGTTCGGGAAGAAGTGCTTGAATGCATCAAGCAAGGTATCTGCAATGTGCTGTGCCATTTTTGCTTCCTGTTTTGTCTCGTGTTTCGTTCAGTGCTTTTCGACGAATTCGACGATGCGGTTAAAGTCCTCGGCATCGGCAATCGATGCCTCGCTGTCGGCCCAGAGCCGCCCCGCTTCCTTCGCGACGGGCGCGGACACGCCCTGGCTCTCCAGCAACGCCATCGCGAGGCGCATGTCCTTGCGCATCAGCTTCATCGTGAAACCCGAATCGAACTTGCCATTAAGGATCCAGGTCGGGTAGTTGGTCAGCGTCGCGCTGTTCTTGCCGGAACCGCCGCTCAGTGCTTCGATTAGACGTTCCTTGTCCACGCCCACCGCCTCAGCCGCGCGCACGGCCTCACTCGTCACGAGGAGATGGACTCCCGTCAGCAGGTTGTTGATCAGCTTCGTGACGTGGCCCGCGCCCGGCGGACCGACATGCACCTGCTTAGCGCTGATGGCGTTCAGCAGCGGTTGCACGGTGGTAACGTCTTCGTCGGCGCCGCCCAGCACCATCGTCATCGTCGCGGTCGCGGCGCCCTTCGGGCCGCCGCTCACGGGGCCGTCGATGAAGCGGACTCCGGCCTCCTTGAACGCCGCCGCGACCTTGCGCGTACTGTTCGGGTCAGCCGTGGTGGTGTCGATCACGATCAGGCCCGGCTTCGCGCTGGCTAGCACGCCGCCTTCGCCGAACACGACCTGCTCGACGATCGCGGAAGTCGGCAGCGAGAGGATGAGCACTTCAGCCTGGCTTGCGATGTCCGCAATCGACGCGCAGGGAAGCACCCCTTCGTCGCCGAGCGCGCGCACGCTTTCCTGGTTGGCGTCGAAACCGAACACCGTGAAGCCCCCACGCTTTGCCGACAACGCCATGCCTCGGCCCATATTTCCCAGTCCGACGACGCCTATCGTTTTCATTGATGCGCTCCTCTGAAGTTCAGGCAAATGAGTATTCGGATGGCATAGCTGGCCTCCGATGTCTGTGATAGTCGGCTTCTTGACTTATTCAAACAACAAGTGCCAATATCGTCTCTGTTCTAATTATTCGAACACTCACCATGAGTAACACCCTCACGGAAAGCCGCATCACCTACTTTTTCGAGGCGGTGCGGTCTGGCACCATCCGAGCAGCCGCGGACTGGCTAAACGTCGCGCCGTCGGCGGTCAGCCGGCAGATCACACTGCTCGAAGAGGAACTCGATGCGGCCCTGATTGAACGTCATGCGAGAGGTGTGACGCCAACGGAGGCGGGCGAGTACGTCATCGAGTACTTTCGGGAGCAGCGCGCGCATCGGGACGACCTGCTCTCGCGACTGCAGGAATTGAGGGGCTTGCGCACCGGGCACGTGAACGTGGTGCTGGGCGAGGGATTCGTTTCCGATATGTTGTCGGGGCCTATGCAGCAGTTTTGCAGACAGTACCCCAACATCAAGGTCAATCTCGACCTCGGCAGCACGAACGATGTCGTGAGAAGAATCTCAGAGGACGAGGGTGAGATCGGCCTCGTCTACAACCCGCCGAACGAGGCGCGCATCGTCTCGCGGGCGTCGCGCCGGCAACCGATGATGGCCATCGTCGGCATGCAGATGGCCCGCACGATCAACAGGAAGAGCCTGAGCGTGCAGGAACTCGCGTCCTATCCTTTGGCGGCGCCTCACCCCACCTACGGAACGAGGCAAATGCTCCAGGCCGTTGAATTTGCCGAGCGGATCAGCCTCGACCCGTTGGTCACGACCAATTCCATCAACATCATGAAACAGTTCGCGAAGTCGGAACTGGGCATCGTGGTGTTGCCGGCGTTTGCCGTTGCCACCGAACTGGAAGCCGGAGAGCTGACGGCTATTCCGATCGAGCATCCCATTCTCGAGAACGCCGAGGCGCATCTGGTGACACGCGTTGGACGAAAATTATCGGTCGCGGCAAACAAGATGCTGCAGATGATGCCTTCGCAGATGACGGCGTTCCGGGTATAGCTCGCCAGGCGGCACACGCCTCAGCGGCACCGCCCGTTGCGCGCATCCAGGCTTCGCCCAGATCCCACCAGAGGCCTGACGTCAACATCATGCCTTCGCGCGCAATGCTGTAAGCGGTCAACGCTCACAAAAGCAAAGTTGTGCGTATTTTGCTAGATCGTGAAGTTTCGCGCTCAGGCCCGCCGATCGTAGGCTAGCGAGATTCTCCTTTGCAAGGAAAGCTGTGTTCATCGGCGCTGCTTTTTGCAAGCACAGTTGTGTTGCGATGCACGAATTGAACGAACTTTGCAACAAAACAGACAGCGAAACGATCGCAAAATAAGGACGATTTGCGACTTATATGTCCGCATCCACTCTGGGCCCAAGGAAATTTCGCATGAGATGGCAGGTACTGGGATAGTCACAAATTAACTTGCAATTTAGACCCAGCTTTACTTTTGTGAGCGGCCGAGTTTTATCCAAAAAGTACTACTTGAGCGTACTATTAGGATAATCCTTATTATCATAATGCATGTATTTATAGAGTAAATTTTCTTGTATGAAAACGCGTCAGACTTCCCTGCCCGTTCCGTCCAGACGATCACAATCCGTCCGGCTTTCCCGATGCCGCCGAACTCGCCGTGTTACGCGCATGTTATGCGGGCGTGGCCGTGCGGCCCGCTGTTGAGCGCTACCTACCCTCGGCACTCGGTGACGGGAAATCGGCGCGCGGCGTGCGCGGCCGCATCCGGCGCAGGCTGGTGTCGCTCTCTCGCACGGCGCACCGGGACGATCTGGCTGCACTTCTCGATCATCCGCCGGAAGAGCGCGCGCAGCACGCGAAGGCCGTTGCCCTGGCGATCGATGCGCTTCGCACCTCCCGTGCACCGGAACCCCGGATCGCCGACGACATCGCGCAGTGGTTCGCGCCGCGTGCCGTGCGCGTGCTGCAGGCGTACGGCATCAACACGCTCGCCGATCTCACCGTGCGCATTCCGCGCCGGCGCCAGTGGTGGAAGGTCGTGCCGGGGCTCGGTGCGGTGAGCGCCCGCGCGATCGAGGCATTCTTCGCCGCCTGCCCCGCGCTCACCGAGAAGGCGCGGGCGCTGATCGTTTCAAGCCGGCACAGTCCCATCGTGCCGTGGGAGTCGATCAGCCTGCCGCACGAGGTCGATGGCTCCGAAAGCACCTTCCGTGCGGCCGCCGCCACCTGCACGCTCGATGCGACCCACGACTATCAGGCCGCGCGGGCGGCCGCGGTGCGGGGCAGCGACACCTTTCGTAGGCGCTGTCCAACGCCACGCCAGGATACAGGGGCTAGGTCAGCGCGAGCAGAATTCCCACCGACGTCGGATGAGTGAGCCAAGCAGACGTGCCCTCTCCGCTTTCTAACGTACACTCGTTCACCTTGCCATATCGCTTACGATAGAGCTGCATATAAGTCGACGTCCAGATACTTCCCACCCTGATTACTATACGGCACAACAGGATTAAGGGCTCTAGCCACTACTGGCAAATCGTCCAAATACCGTAAGTCTCGTTTGAACGATGACACACCAGACCGCCATACCTTGCCATCGATTACATCGAGAATTTTCTCGGCTGTTAGCGCTGCCGCACGCAAAGCATCAGCCGCACCGTACGGATGAAATCCGGCACCGCAGCCCGGAAGACGAACTTCCGTTTCAGGCGGCCACTCGGCCAGCGCCAGCCGCTCAACAGGGTCGTTATCAGGCCATCGGTCTCCATTGACCAAGGTAACGACGTGAGCCGCGCTGCCGTACGGCTCTAACCATGCGAGCATGACGGGCGCAACCAAATCGCCGGCTTTCGCCAACCGAGAGAGCAAGGTGCGGACGCTGCTCGTTCCCGTTAAGTCGACGAAGAGGTCAATCCCATCAAAGGTGGTCTGTTCAGCCAACCATCGCTCTGCGCGCATGCCCGAGCCGACTGCATTGATTCCAGGCACATCGCGCGTAAGCTGGCGCGCAATCGCCTTAGCTTTGTTCATACCTACGGAACCCAGCCCTAAAGGGTGTCTCGAGATATTCTCTGGTTCGAAACGGTCGAAATCTACAACCTCAATGTGACCAATCCCTGCCCTTGCCAGCAAATCAATCGTTGGCGCCGCAAGAGAGCCCGCACCGAAAACGACGACCTTTTTATCCTGCCGCTTCTGGAACGTCGTAGCACCCTCGTCACGAGTGAGACACCATCGCGTATCCATCCGCATTACCGGCAAGGGCAGCAACGTTGGCAGTTCGAGCAGAGGCATCGCAGCATCGCGAATCTGATACGCATAGTTGCCAACCGCGGTTACGACAAGGACGAACCGCTCAGTCAAACGCCCTCGTTCCATGCTTCCACGGCGGACCTTCTGTGCCACGAACGCAGCGGCGTCAGGACGATGAGCACGAACGAATTCGGCTAGACTCGCATATGTCTTCGGCCATACGCCCGGTCCCCAAGCCTCTTCCGTGCCAAGTCGCACGATGAGCAACTTCGCGCGACCAACCTTGTCCGCACGTATCGCCTGCTTACGAAGACGCTCGCCCGGGTCCCCAACCGCAACGTGAGCCCACTTACCGAGGTGGCTGCTACTCGTCTGGATTCGTAGCTCGCCTTCATTGACTGCACAAACTTCATCCAGTAAGACAACTCCTCGCGGCACGTCGACGTGCTTCACCTTGCTCGCCTCGACGTCGCAGTAGTTGTTCCAGTAAAGCTCCGCCTCCTTCGCGAATTCCTTCTTCACCCAGTCCCTGTCTTCACAGAGACGAAGGTAGTCCTCGAGCGCGGCAAGGGTCCTCCGGATTAAGTCCTCCGGCCGGTCATAGTCCGTTCCGAAGGTTTCCACGTCGAGGCAAACTCTCCCCTTCACTTCGATATGAGGAAGACCGCGTCTCGCGTCGCCGACGATGAAAACGTTGGGCGCAATTGCAGGAAAACCCTCCGGCAGTGCGAACAGGATTTCGGAAACACCCCCCACTTTGACTTCAGCGGTCAGGCGCCAAACGTCCGCACTTCCATCAGGCGCCGGTCCGTCCAGGCGCACAGCATGGTTCGCATGTGCGCCATCAAGGAAGCGCATTGCCGCGCTTCTTGCATTCGCGAGAACGGATAGCGCCATTACTCAGCTCAGTGTCGTGCGTGCTGCACGGGAAGGTGTGGAGATTGGCGTCAAGATAGCGGGAGCTGCTGCGAGCAATGATGGAAACATGGTCCCGTTACTCGGCTGCATCGACTTCCATGCCGCCACACCGTCTTCGCCGAAGACGCTGCGGATTCTGCCCTCGCTACTCTTGCCGGCGTCCTCGCTAAACATCGACTCAAGGTCCTCCATCAGTCGGCTGTGCCAAATGTTGAACTCTCGCGCACGAGCACCTCCGTCGCTGCTCCATCGGTCCGCAAAATTCTCCTGCTCGAGCTTGGGATTTGGGATGCGCGGCCCACGTGCATCGTACTGAATGAACTTCGGCATGAGTTCAATCAACTCCAGCACAATCTCAAGTGAATCACCTGCCGTTAGGCCCTTGGTGCGCGCCAGATGTTGATAGGCGTGCGTTGCAAGCGTCATGATGATGATGGAAATAGGCGCTGCTTCCTTGCGCTCGGCGTCGGCATAGAAGTAGAAGTTGTCTCGATGCAACTTCATGAGCTGTATCGCGCGACGAAGAATGTCGTCGATGTCGATGTCGCTGTCCGGCAACGGAGCGACAGAAACCGCAGCGTCCATGACAGCAACAAGCCTATTGTTTTGGAAGAGGAAACGCTGGTCCGCGATAGCTTCGAACCAAAGAGCCAGTTCGTGAGGGTTAGATGCCGTCCATCCACGTTGTTTGTCACGAACACGTAGCGGAGCCCCCGGCACGAGAAACCCTGCAGGCAACGCTGGCGTGACATCAAAGTAGAACGGCAACCGTTCAAACGGTAGACGCCAGCAACGGTTCTTAGGCTCTGGTTTACCGCAAATTTCCGGCAATCCCTTGAGGGCCCCCTCAAACTTCGAGAAAAACTCGTCGGGCGTCATCGATTCGAATTCCACTCCGGTCAGACGCGCGACGATGTCGAGGTCAAACTTCGTGTTCCCCCTAGGCTTGATAGTCGTGGAGGTACGCATGGAGCCCTGCGGAAACACGTCGACACGCTCGGCAGGCAGGTCGAAGTGCGTCGCAATATGCTCGCCAATGCGCTTGTACTCTCGCTCTGCACGATTGTAGTGGTCCTTCGGTAACTCCAAACGCTTTAAGATGCGTTCGATGAAGGTTTCCCAGCGTTTGTCCTGTCGCCGAGCTCGCAGCGAGTCGTAAATTGGTCCGGACTTACGCAAAAGCGATTGATTGATTGGCGCGTTCACAGGAGCCTCCTAGTTAGAGAAGCGCAAAAGAATGCGTTCCGTCAGGAAGCCGGACCGCGTCAGACAAGATGTCGATAGTGGGAGCAAACGGTCGCGCCCCACCCGTGGCTCCGCTAGACGTTGGCGTGCGTTCGTACAACGAAATCGCCGACTGGTTTCGCGCCTGCAACTTCTGCCCAAAGCGGAAACAAGCACTTGCCGGCGCAATCAGCAGCACGTGAATACGGCGCGCGCGCCACTTGTCGCTCAAAATGCGCAGTGCCTCGCCGACTGTGACACCAAACAATTGCAAGTCTTCGGGATGTGAAATCGCCGAATAACTAGGCTCTTCAATCGAAATTCGAACTGTCGGCAGACATGGTTTTCCCTCGCGCTGAAACTGCGAGGGCAATTCCGTCGTCGGCACTGCTGCGGTTATATAGACCAACAGGGCGGCGTCACCACGTTCATCGGAATTTGTATTGTCGACGTCGATGTCCACCTGATATTTGTTTGCAGCCGGCGGCGTCGCAGTCCGCCATCCCCACTTCCCGCCGATGCTATTGGGCGACGCGTCGCGGTCGTATTGGAAAACCGTTAACCCACGAGCCTCGCCAGCAATGCGCCCCGCGAGGACGAGCGTCGACATGCTGTGCAACGGAAAGATGCAGAGCTGCTCGGGCGTCGCACCTCCGCGCTCATCGCCATTGAGGAATCGGCGAAATGCTGGCACATCGGCGCCCATCTGTTCAAAGAGCGACGTCCAATAGTGAGGGGCAACGTTGTTACCCATGTGCGCTGCATTGCGAAAGAACGCTTGAGGAGCACCGCGTGGTCGCAACTTCTGCTCACGCATCGCGGCCTCGATTGCCGCTGCATCAAATTGCGAATATTGCCCAGTGATGTTGCCACCGATAACCACCGCTTGCGCCGAGGGAAAGCGCAGACCGTCAAGCAACCGATTCGCCTCAGCGATATGCGCCGCCCGCATCGCCTGCAATCGCGTAGCCGGAAAGCTGTCGGGTGCGACACGGTCGATGAGGCGGTGACACCGGTCACACATCAGCATAATGTTCGACGGCTCGTCTACGAGTTGCGCCGACAGCGCCGAGTCACCGCGCGGCCCGTCCGGAGACGCGGCTACGATGTGCGCAAGATACGAAAAATTTCCGTCCTGCCCAGTCTGGGAGTGTTCACGAAGGTCTACGCCGCAACCTTCAAACTGACAGCGCCACTGCGCCAGCCGCTCGACATGGCGCTTCGTTTCCGTAGACAAACCTCCCTGACGCCCTTTGGGTGCAGTCACGTCGGCCTTCTCACGAACCCAGACCTTCAGCGACGCAGCCGTCGCTTTAATTCCGGATGCGTTTTTTAAAAATGACCAATCAGCGACCGCACTGACGTCCATCACCTTTGAAAAAAGCACTAATTTCTTAGAAATATAGGGCCTGATTGATTCGATGGCAGCTTCAGCAAGGTCTCCGCTGCCGATAGAACGCCATTCGCCGGACGTCGAATCCTGGGCAAACACTGCTGAGCGAAAGCTGTCTACGACGACATGCAGCAGAGTTGCTCCCTTCGCCGCTTCGCGAAGCGCATTCCCCAGTTCCTCATCACTCATGCCAGTTTGAGTTAGCATACACATACCATATCTTGTGACCACCAATCAACGATACACTAAATGTTGAATTATGTTATCAGCAATTTTTACCTGATAACATGATTATTTTTCCGCTCGCTTTTTCCGGCAGTGAAAGGTCTACCTTTCACATCAGCGACCACGCTTGAGCAAGTCACTCAGCGATTTAGCGCCGGCTCGGTCCAGCACGGTATCGAGGTGCGCATCGGAACGAATGCCTTTCGCGAAGTCTTGGCCGTATTTTTTGCGAAGCGTATCGACGTGCGTATCGCCCCGCTTCCGATGAATTTCGCCGCTCGCGTCGCGCTGACGTCCGTCAAGACCTTTGGGCAAATGCTTGCTCATGGATGAAAATCCTTACAAAAAATGGGTTACGGAACTATTTTCCATGTTCGGCATCGGTAGAAAATTTCCGGTACAGCGAACAAGACGTAAACTGACACGCGTGCCGCTTATCCGTCAAGCATTTTTTCCGGAAAAGGGGTTGTAAAAGTTCGGAATCGTGGTATATCCTGAAGGTGTAACTTTGGGGGTAATTACGATGGCCACTCGGCTCGGCGAAAAAATTCGCGAGTTGCGTAAGGGAAAGAAGCTGACCCTCGAGGCTCTCGCGGCGCAGGCAAACCTGAGCAAGAGCTATTTATGGGAGTTGGAGAACCGCGAGTCTCAACGCCCGTCAGCAGAGAAATTGCAGTCACTCGCCGACGCGTTAGGCGTCAGTCAGGGCTATCTTTTGGAAGACGACGTAGAGGCGCCCGCGCAGCATCATATTGACGAGGCCTTTTATCGGAACTACAAGAAGCTCGACGCCGATGCGAAGGAACAACTCCGAAAAATTCTGGACGCGCTCAAAAAATAAACATGCAAACGGACGTGCTTACGCCTGCGAAGGCTGCGTTTCGCTTGACCAACGTTCTAAATCAGATTGCATCCGCCCATGGCGAAGCAAGATTTCCGGTAGACGTAGAAGCGCTCGCTCAAGGCGTGCACGAACTCTTCAAATGGAAGGACCCCATCACGAGTGTCGTGGGTACAGACATTCCAGGCTTTGACGGATGCCTCTCTTACCTCGGCGACGGAAAAGGCTGGGCGCTCCTGTACAACGACGCCACTGGTTCCCGCGGTCGCATTCGTTTTACCCAGGCGCACGAACTCGGGCATTACATCCTGCACCGGAGTACCCAGCAGGAGTTCCACTGCACCAGCGCCGACATGGACGACTGGCAGGCAGACGAGAAGAAGATTGAGACAGAGGCAGACAGCTTCGCTGCCAATCTTCTGATGCCACTCGACGACTTCCGCAAGCTGATGTCGACCACCGTCGATTTCGAGCAACTGGGCGACTGCACTGGCCGTTACGGCGTTTCCCTCACTGCGGCAGCACTGCGATGGGTAAGCGCAACAGACAAAAAACTGGTACTCGTCGCCTCAACTGACGGTTTTATGAACTGGTCGTACTCAAGCGATAGCGCTCGCGTTTCAGGCGCGTTCTTCCGCGCGCGCAAGTCTGCAGTGGAGATTCCTAGCGGTACGCTCGCTGCGGACAGCACCGTCGCGCGCGAGGAAAAGGGTGTGGTTGTTCCTGCGAACACGTGGTTTCCCAACGCCAGTCGCAATACAAAACTTCGGGAGATGAAGATTACCTCGGAGCAGTATGGCGTTTTGACACTGCTCGAACTTCCCAGTACTGAGACGGTCTGGGAACCGTGGCAAAAACGCTGAATCTTGGAACGCACATCGCCAGCATCATCCTCGGAGGTGGGATACATTTTTAGGCTAGGCGTGACAGCTTACAGCAAGTTGGAAGTTGAGCAGTTGCGAATGAGTCGAACACCTCATTCGCGCCTGTGGGCAGCACGCCTGAAACTTCAAACATAACGATAGAGACTGGCGAACGCGGCAACGCGAAGTTGCACGCGCTCACCAGTCTCAGCACTTGCGCCACTTTAATCGCTCCGCTGCAACGAACTTCGCTTATTGCCATGCTAGATGGTGGGATTCCTGAAAAATGCAATCCGCCCCTATTTTATAGCCCGTGAAGCGCCATTCTGAATCACGGAAACTGTACAATTTGTCTCAACAGACAATTGATCGATTTGACCCCTTAATAAATGTCATCTTCCTACGGTCCCCAGTGGCAGTCCCTCCTCTTCTCAGGAAGACGAAAGCAAGAGCATCGCACTTCGCAAGGGGAAGTCTCGGCAACGAGTGACTCATCCGCGAACGATCCAGTCAAAAATTCGGAGTTGCGGACGGAAATTGAAAGGGATCACGACAGGATCCTTTTTTGTACGCCAGTCCGAAGAATGGCGGACAAGACGCAGGTGTTTCCGCTTGACCGGAACGATAGTGTTCGGAACCGGCTAACTCATTCCCACGAGGTTTCAAATCTCGCGCGCAGCCTAGGGGTTACTCTCGTGCACAACGAGAAAATTGCCACAGGCGTTGCTGATGCTATGCGCAATATTCCTGCTCTGCTAGCAGCAGTTGGTTTGGTTCACGATCTCGGAAACCCTCCGTTCGGACACCAAGGTGAGAAGGCTATTCAAAGTTGGTTCGCGGACAACGTGCAAAATGTCGCCTGTGTCGCAAACGACGAGGAAAACGTCAATAACTCATCATTTAATCGAGTGCTTAGTGATGAGCTATACGAGGATTTTTTGAAGTTTGAAGGCAATGCGCAGACTTTTCGCCTCGTAACTCGACTTCAACTACTGAATGACAACTTTGGCCTTGATCTGACCTACGCTACGCTCGCGGCCATGATGAAATATCCAGTTGGATCCTGTCAGGTCAGCCTTAAAAATGAAGTAGGGAAGAAAAAACACGGATTTTTCGAATCCGAACGATCAATTGCTGAACAAGTACTCGCTAAAGTTGGGCTCGACGTGGGCTTACGTCATCCGTTAGCCTATGTCATGGAGGCATGCGACGATATCGCGTATGTTGTCCTTGACATAGAGGATGCCGTTAAAAAAGGACTGGCGTCTTTTTCAGATCTTGTAGCTTATCTTCAACACCACAGCGAAAGCGATCCTGTCGTGTCGAGAGTGGTTGATCTGAGTATCGTCAAACATACTGAATATCGAAATGCAGAACTCTCTCCAGCCGAGCTGAATGATGTGTCCATGCAACGTTTTCGCGTGTACGCAATAGGCGAGATGGTACATGCGACTACAACTGCGTTTGTCGAATACCAAGAGACTTTTATAGCAGGTAACCAGACACAGGGATTACTTAGCCTTTCTGCGGCAGCTCAACTCCGTAAGCTTTTGGGTAGTTTTGCGAAGACGTATGCCTTTCAACATCGATCTGTTCTTGAAGTTGAATTACGTGGATACAATACTATTCGCGGCTTGATGGACATTTTTTGGAAAGCGATTTCAGCAACCGACCCACAAGGTGGAAAAAAGTTGCCTGAGCATCCGTACTATCGCTATGTTTACACGCGTATTTCGGAAAATTATCGGCGTGTTTATTCAGAGCCCGCGCAGGAAGTTCTTCGATTGCCTTTGAGATACAGGCAGTGTCTACTCCTAACGGATATGATTTCTGGGATGACTGATTCGTACGCCGTGAATCTTCTTGGTGAACTAAACTCTCTAAAACCTGCAAACGAATTGTGACTGCAGCTCAAACCCGAAGCAGATTGCGGCAATATCTCGCTTACAAAGGAGCGGATAGAGCTCATCTGCGATTTTTTTTGAATACTATTACGAACCATCTAGAAGATGCCTCCATCTTCGGGGGAATGGTACGTGATTTCAGCCTTGGCTACGCACGATCATTTCGCTCTGACATTGACGTTGTCACATTGTCACCCGCCAAGGATATCTACAATTGTATTAAGCATTTAAATCCAATTAGAAATAAATTTGGCGGATTTCGTTTCATTGCGGGCGAATATCTTTTTGACATTTGGTCATTTTATGACACATGGGCGATTCAAGAAGGGTTAATTGCTGGAGAGACACTGAAAGATTTATGCGATACAACTTTCTTTTCTTTAGATGCTGCGCTTTTCAGGCTTAACGATGAGAAATTGATTACAAGCTCAAATTATGAAACACATGTGAAAAATCGCATTCTCGGAATAAATCTTCGCGAGCATCCAGATCCAATAAAGATTGCTAAAAGAGCGATCCAAATGGCGCTAGCAAAGAACCTCACACTTACTTCGGAATTGTGTGAGTTTATTGTTCGGAACATTAACGCTGATGCTCGGAAAACGTACGATGCACCAATGTTTCACAGAATACATGAACATCTAGAAAAGACTCCTTATCAAAATTTTAAACCTCATACACAATTGTCTATTTGGCCGTCAGAGGAAAATTGCGAAGCACACGGATTCGCAACCCGGCATGATCAATCGGATGCGTGCCGATCATTTCTCTAGAGATATTTTTCGGCACACGCGAAATTATTACGTGTGCCGATCTAGAAATTCAGAAATTCCCCTAACGCATAGACTTTTCCCACAAAGAGAGTACACAAAATAGGAAATTTTATTGACAATATCTTGCCAAGAAAAATATTCGGCAAATTAGAAGGGAATTAGCATAAAATTTCATAGCATCAGCCAATCAAGTCGCGATTATTTAATAAAAATCTTTCAATCTCATCGACATCCTTCTGGACCGCCCTCTCTATTTCAGGGGCCGCCTCGGCCCAAATTCGACCAGCAGCGTTATCATCGATACCGAACTGTGCAAGCCGCCAACATTTCTCAGCCGCCCACCACTGAGATCGAGTCAATGCATTAGTCTTAGCACTCTCTAAATAGAATCCAATCCAACTCAACAGTTCAACCGATAGCCGCATAGATCGAGCGACACGGCCAAGTGCCTGCTTTCCGCTAACGGTATGCCTGTCAACTGCTACCCAAAATGGACACTCAGTTACGACCGCAGTCGAACAATTCAACGGAGACGCTAAATCTTGCGAAATTGATAAATATGCCGATGCCAAGACAAACGCTTTATCCCACGAAAAAAACGCCTTGGGAAATAATTTTCGTGCTTCCCGAATTAACAAAGCATTCTGCTCCGTTAAGCACTTTCGCAACGCCCAATTAAAGAAATCATCAGGTCTTTTCAATGCAGCCGCCACAATCTTTACCGCCAATGGATCCAAAGCAAAGGCAAATACTGTCATGTCGCCCTCACTCGCAGCGAATGCCAATGTTCCAAGTCCAGCCGCATCCTTATTCTTGACTGTTTTAGCAACCGTACGGAGCACACTTAACTCCGACGACTCAACAAGAAACGAACTTGATTGTGTCCAGCATTCTTCGAAGACTATGATTGGTGCTCGTGCCTTAAACCATCCGAGATCTCCATTCCTGGCGAGAACCAGAAGGACCTCTTCGATTAAATTGATTTGTCCGCGACGGACAGCTTTTTGAATCAATGAGCGCAGTATTGGTCTAACGGCCTCATACCCCGCGCTAGTAGCCTTGACCGTTCTTCTCATGGTGCCCAGTACATATTCCGCCTGCTAGCGCTCATAGCCGAATATGTTTGGTAGCAGCGACAAGCAACACATCCGCGACGCGTAACTTGCACCCCAATGCCACCTTTTTGGAGTGCCAGATTAATCTCTCGTTCAGCACACTGAAACTCTGGACTAACCTCGTTCCCGACAACTACATCGTCAAGAATGATCCTCTTCAGATACCCTTCAAATGGAATAATGCCATTGACATTTCCAATCATCAGCATTTGATCAAAATTCCCGACTCTCAAACCAGTACTCGCCTCCAAGGCATCCTCAAAATATCGTTCCTTTGAAGGAGTCGACGCCCCCCATTTTGATGGATTCAGCTTTGATACAAGAACTTGAGCACTTCGAGGGAGAGCATTCAACACAGCAATGTCTAGTTCAAAGAGAACTGGTCCGTATTGATTTCGATTGCTAATTCGTTTATGGATATCTACAGTATCCATAAAAACATCATCCCATATTCCAAATTCTCTATCGAGATCATCCGTGTATTGTCCAGATTGATTTAATCCACTTCTCTCCACCAGATGCCGCGAAGCTAGGCCACCCAACTGAATGATGCTAATGCTAGTCATTACACTATTTGCGTGATGAAGGGTTCTTACGCCCTTTTTCCACAGAATGTCGTGAAGTTCTTTTCCGAGCATATTTTTCTCAACTCTTAAAAATTTAAGATAGTGCGATTTCGCATACTGCCTTATTCCACTTAACGCCATTACAAAATAGCGTCAGATTTTATGCTTACGTATATTGTACAAAAAATAGCTCACATTTGCGACGTAACAATTCAAGCGCTTCACCCGTTCCAATGACCCCATTGCCAACAGTCCAGCTTCGTATTCAGATAGCATATAGTCTGCACAGGAAATTGTGCTACACTGTACATGCATACAGTATTTAGATACCCCACAGCGACTCGTTCGATATTTTTAATCACCTTTGCGATCGACATGTTGAAAAAGAAAATATACCTTGCAGGTTTTGATGTATTTCGACCTGATGCACATGAGTATGGAAAATGGCTCATCTCACTTTGCACCAATGCGGGATTTGAAGGCCTCTTTCCATTGGATTCTATTGCACCAAAAGAATTATCAGGAGTGAAACTGGCTAATTGGATATACAATGCAAATATAAACCTTATTCGGAATGCAGACATTATTATTGCCAATGTAAACGACTTCCGCGCAACGGGCGAGCCCGATTCCGGGACAGCTTTTGAGATTGGATTTGCAACCGCAATCGGCAAGCCTGTATGGGCATACTCGACAAACAAAAGACCACTAATTGAACGCTTGTCTACACAAATTGTCTCCGGGAAAGCTACATGTGCGCGTGGCTTCACCGTTGAGGACTTTGACTTGCCCATGAACCTTATGATTGCGTGCGGCGCGAAGCTGATCTATGGGGGACCGCAAGAGTGCCTAGCAGAGATTCAGAAATTTGGAGCAATGCAACCGCACAATGAACCATTCCTTGATGAATCAATTTAAAGGCTTGTCGAATCACAACAACCTCTTCGTTACCAATTGAAAACCGATAATTTCCCTATAGTTCTTACAGAGTTACTGGATTTCTTCATTCTTTAGTTTTCTAAATTCTAGCGGCGATCTGGAGTGCTGGGCGCACTCGCGCTGGGTATTTCAACTCGCAATCGCGCGGAGCCGACAAGGCATTCTCGAGCGTTTCAACAATGTCGAAGTGCAGTTGCACGGGACCCTTAACGATGTCCCGCTTGCGTCCTGTGCTCCTCAGCGGAGCCACGAAGCACTTTAGTCGCGGCGCAAGACAGCCCCCCCTACACTAGTGCCTGGGCAATTAGATATCCATATATAAGTGAACTTAGGGCCGACGTTTGAACTCAACGAAACCGTGAAACGCCGACGCGTCAAACTGTCTTCGTGGCGTCTAATGCTGCAGAAAATGTTCGCCTATCGAATCTAGACATTACAGAAAATATTTCAAACTCACCATGCATAAGTCTTTCAATGCGACTGTCCACTTCCTTCGGCACAGCAAATCGGGATCGAAGTAATTAATTCGTTGTACGACAGCGTTTTCCTGCAAGCAGCGCTGCAGGTGATTCCGCCACAGTTCTCTTGAAGAGTGTCCCATCCAATACGGCGTGCTGCGCGTTTTGAGCCGAATCGGCTCACTCGTGCTTTGATCAGGCCATTTGCGCGTGCTAGCGCTGCCAGGTTCGCCTTGCGAGACCAGTTCGGTCAACGATCAACGTTATTCGGGGCTAGCGACACGACGCGTGCTGATAATCAGCCGCCCTTTACATCAAAGTAGAACGTGTCCGATGCCCCCGGGCCTCCCCGCTCCGGATATCGAATGAACGCCTCACGTTCTAGCCACGCTGCCAGTCGGTCATTCTCGACACGCTCCACCTCGATTCGATGGAGCTCGAATCGGTCTGAACTATCCTGCAAGGTGAGCACGATCGACGAGAAGATCCCATGCCCCCTAATGACCTCTTCGATAATGGCCGGGCCACAACAGGTAGCTCCATTCGGCTATCCCGATCCTACCGACACTAAGGTTTTCTCACTGCCTACCTCTGAACGACTACATCTATGGGCTTGCCGGGAAAGAGCGCATGCATGCTAATGCGTTTGGCTAAACTTTGCATTTTCTGATGCAAAGAGGACAAGTGCCCCAGAGCGTCAACAGTCCGATCCGCGTCAAACGCGGCCGGAATAGCAAGGTACAACTTTTGGACAGATCCCATACGCGTATTCAATTCCACAAGCATTGCGCCGCGCTTGATACCTCCTGCCCCCATCGGCTCGCGATGGAGAACCCTATTGCGGTACTCGGTGAGCTCGGCCAACCATCTCTGTTCTTTGTAGTCTTCCATCAACTCGCGAACCAAGACATCGTCCTTGGTATCCGCGTTAGCAGTCCTCTTTGTCCAACCATCGAGCTTCGCCATGCTGTCGACATTGGCGCCAGCTCCGAGATGTCGAGCCACGATCGCGGCCAAATAGTCCCGGGCCGCGCATAGTTCGACCAAAAGAGAATGAAATGCGAGGAACAAATCTGCCATTGCTAAATTGGTGAACCGGCGGCCAGCGATCTGCTTCCGCTGCAGTGCTGGAATTAGCTGAATATGGTACTGATGAGATGCATCGCGAATGCGTATATCGGCGGCACGCAACGATGCAGCAATGTTACTCGCTAGATCTGCATAGTCAGCTTCGCTCGCCCTACGAGCGTTCGCCGAGATTGAACTCCAGAGGTCCGCAGCACTCGGACCTTGGCCTTCACCTAAAGCCGAAATGTCCATCCAAACCTGATATTCTGGTTGGTTCTCCATGATGCTCAATTCGTTGATGCCGAGTATAGAAACGTCCAATTCTCTTGCAATTCCTCGAATCTCCTCCAATTGAAACGGACCTACTG
Organism: Paraburkholderia sp. J69-1; assembly: GCF_905220255.1. Taxonomy (NCBI): domain Bacteria; kingdom Pseudomonadati; phylum Pseudomonadota; class Betaproteobacteria; order Burkholderiales; family Burkholderiaceae; genus Paraburkholderia; species Paraburkholderia sp. J69-1. Next base: position 95,980 of record NZ_CAJMZG010000030.1, read on the forward strand.
CTCTCAAGTTTTCATCTATCAGCATCGGCGCGATAACCCAGCCTTCAGGCTGCTGGAATCCTCGAAATCCGCCGGTAAAATGCAATTCAGCACGGGTTCGGGCTTTTCCATATGTAGCGTTAGGCGTAAAAATCAAGGCATCTCCTATCGTTCGCGTTGTCAATAGCGTGCTCGCGCAGCGGAATTCCGGCTGCGATTTGTTAGTTTCGCAGCGAGTATTGTCCTATCTACCGCTACGCTTGGCTTCAATTATTGACTGACTTTAAGATCCAGGGCGCCCACTAAGGTGCACAGGTATATGAGTTCGAAAGGTTTTGAAGACTTAATGCATGGTCTTTCGGGCGAGAGCAGCCGGCAGAGTGGTCATGCTCGTGTCTTCGTCGAGTTCCGAACATAATAGTAACTGGCCTTCTCGATGGACTGCTAGGAGCACAAGCTGCGCAAGGATGCCTATCGAGAATCGGGTCAGGCGCGGAGAGCTGGACTGGACGAACCTGTCTCGCAGACCGCGCCCTGAGTCAAGGAACTTCTCTCCTTACCAGCAGCAGTGAATCATGGCGAGCCAATTCCATGGCTGCTATCCAGTTAGGGTCATCTTGGCATTCTTTGACGTATTTACCCAGTGCAGCAAGCGCTCGGACGACGGCGACGCGAATTAGTGGCAGGGTGTACGGATTTGAAGGTACCTTTTCGCCCCGTTGCGGATTTTCCAAATCGAAAAGCAATGAGCACAAGTGAACTAAAAGGGAGGTCCGATGGACGTCGAAATGTGATTTATTGGCGAACTCGAGAAGTTCTGTGATGGAGTTGAGCTTCTGTTCCAAGAGATGCTCTGGACAGCTGTGTAGGCCATCAATGAGAAACTGAATATAGCGTTGCGTTGCCGGTGTCAGCAAACTCGTCTCTTTGACCCAGGTGCCGGCAGCGACCAGCGCTCTGGCTACTACGTACTGATTTTGATTGCTGTCAATGACGTGGATTGCGAGGTCCAGCACGGCGTCGATTCGGTCAGGCCACCAGCGAATGCACGCAAACAAAAGCCAGACCGGTGGTGAGTCAATCGACACGCCCGCCTCCCATAATTCTTGAAACCAGCTATCTAAGTTGTGTGCTTGAACGGTGTCTAACGTGATGCGGTCACTGATGACTCGGTGAATGACCTGTGAAATCATTTGGAGCCGCGGTGCGACGAATTCTCGGGTACTGAATCGCCCTGAATCCGAAACAGCTCGGTTCACCAGCCGCTTGCCCTCATCATTCCACCAGACACGCAGTTTCTCGATCACCTGAAGCAGGCCGTCTTCGCACCAAGGGAAGTTCACACCCTTATTCACTGTGAGCAGTAGTCCAACGAGGAATCCCTCGTGTGGCCCACTCATCGACAATTTTTGCTCACCCATTACGTCAGTCATCTTTTCGACTGCATCAATGCTTTCGTGCTCAAGCCAGTGGCGGAAGATTGCGTCCTTGCTTCCGCGTCCGTGGGGCATTGGCCAGCATATAAACGCCGCCTCATAGAACGTCGGGAATTTCGGAACGTCTCCGATTGCGACGTCGCGCCACAACAATTGAGCAAGGCGCGTCTTTTGCTTCGCCGTCATCAGGCCGGCCCCGAGCAGCCAGTCTAGGCGTCTGACGCACTCGCTCGCCTCCGTCGGTTGTTCTGTGGGCGATAACCGCGCAAAATCGTCCAAAGCAACATTCACCGTCGCGTGCCAGTCAGCGCTGGGCTGAATTTTGCGGGGCGGCCGTAGAATCTGTGCGACGTCAGGCCACGAATGACGTTCGAGGTATCGAACGTCATTCGAGGAAAGCGAAAGCATCTGAGGACCAAGCCGTCGGAACTCTGCGGTCGGTAGAAGGCGCACTGCACGCGCAAAGAAACTCGAGTAGTGACTATGGAATGAGTAGTCGTCGCGTATGGCCTTCGATTTAAACAGGCGTATCGCGAGTTCACAGAGCTCCACAGCGTGCTCCGGTTCAAGACGAAAAGCGACTCGCGATGCCACGTCCATGAGGAACTTAAGCGGCGAAGCGGAATGCTCCTCCCAACTGGTGTCGGCAGTGATGGACTGCATCGCAGCCAACGCTTGACGGAAGATTTGCTCAGCGGAATCTTTCGCCAACGCAGAAATAGCTGGAAGCTCAAGTGCTTCAGCGGAGCTTCTTGCGTCACCTCCGCTTGCGCGCGCGAAAATCCGCATGCTAGTGGTTGACCCGCTAGAAAGCGCCAATATTCGGAAGCAGGTGAGCAAACTTTTAGTCGTAAACGAGATTCGTCCAATTGATGGCGGCAGCGACGCGTGCTCGATCAGGCGGACGTAGGTTGTTGCGGCTTCAATGGCCTCTTTTCGAATGAAAGGACGTTGCTCGCTCCCAGATAGGCTCGTTGAGTCAATCTTGACTGCAGAAGCATCCAAAACCTCTTCAGCAATATCCAGTTCAAATCGAACCTTATCCATGAGGAAATTTGGATGCTCGACGTTATCGCGGGAACTCTCGTCACGTTCCAACTTGTCTTTCTCTACTGACTCGGCAGGCTTTCTTTCTTCCTGTTCGATTCGCGCCCTGAGTCCCGGTTCTGGAGACCAGTGCCCGTCGTCCGACGGATTTACGGCCAATCGTCGTCGCGGACTGTCAACGTCCTCGGCAGCGAATTCAAGCGCACTGAGAAGCCATTCAGACCATTGCTCCCTTGAAACTAGATATGCGGTCTCACCTTCAAACTGAATAGCAAGCCGAATAGCCTGTAGTCCGCCCTTTGCGATGTCGTAGGCCCGGCGAACGACACCGACTTCTCCGAATAGTGCACCGACACGGATGCGCCAATATGGGTCAACGCCACGCGTAGCCACAATAGAGAGTTCGTTGAGTAAATCGATTGCCGCTGGCTTAGCGTCATGCTCAAGACAGAACAATATGCGCTCGTGAAGGAACATGCACTGGAGCTCGGCCGGCATCTCACCGGCTAGGAGCCGTGAAAGTGCCGCTTCCCACTCTCGGAAACGTTTTCCGTCATTGTCCTCGCGCGAGTCGCGAAGCATTGCGACAGTCAGTCTGAATCGGATGCGTTCAAGTTCATCGTCAGAGGGAAGCAGCGTCGCGGCGACCTCGGAAAGACCCGTAAGTAGCTTAGCTTCGACAACGTTGGTGCTGACCAACGCATCAGTGAGGAGCGCGGCTGCTGGAATATTCAGCCTCATCAATGTTGCTTCAAAAATCCAATTGACCTCCTCCAAAATGACGAGTTTCAACCAATTTGGAGCGGCGGCCGATTCCTTCTTTAGTGTTGCCAATACGCGCCAGACCGACGAAACGTTCTGGAGACGTTCACGGTTGTCGCTTGGAGCTACTAGCCATCCAGGGTAGTCGCGCCTGTTGCGCTGGGCGACCACTGTCCATTCGACTAGCTGCGAGACCGTCGGATTCATGTCTCTTAGCTCGTTTCCTGGACTGTGGTAGGGCCATTTCGCTCGACGAAGAGGTGGCTCCTCCTGCCAATAGCTCAGAAGTTCCCCAAGCGCCTTACCATAGTCGGTTCGACCGTCCCGCTTTCCGAGTTCAGCAATGTCAATGGGGAAAATCTTTCGCTTTTCGAGTATGAGACGCTGACCTTCTGAGACGGGGCTCAGAGTAATCAGGTAAATGGGCGGAGCCTTATCACCGAGATGGTCACGAGCCCAGCCAGTCCAGAGCAAGAAATTGGGGTCGTCACCAGAGAACCCAATTAGGCAAAACACGTTCTCCAGCATGGACTGCTGCACTGTATTGACAAATGGTCCATATAAGGACGGGTAACGACGATAGTCTTCCTCTGTAACGATTAGCTTGGTACCAGCTCTCAGACTGCCATGCAGCTTCACTATGCGAGGTCGTCCGTTACGCTTGGAATACGGAACATCGTCGCCGGCGACAACTATTTGATAACGAGGTTTGATGCGTGGGTTGAAACGCGTCCGGTCCGCGTCGAGTGCCCGTTCAAGAAGAGTGTCATAATTCGTCGTATAGACGTCGCTCCAATACAAGGAAAGCAATTTGGTATGCAGGTCACCCGGGGCGACTATGCCAGCGTCAGGTAGCAATTCCTGCAGCCGGGCATCCAACTGGGCGCGTCCACGGACAGCCTCATATTCTTCGGCGAGGCGTAACATGCCACTTGTCCCGCCGAGACGCCTTTTGGCATCTTCCCGGGCAGGCTGGTTCGAGTATAGGTCGCCCAGCAAACTGTCAACGAGCTGGCTCCATGTAGGAAGTCGCTCCCCTCCTTGAGCATTCAAGCTAAAACCCGCACCAATCATTACCGATGCGTGACCGTTCTTGAGTGCGTCTCTGATAGTTCGCAGATGCCCGCCGCCGGAGATGCGATTGATGATGTCAGCTGTTGATTCAGACGGCACTTGACTAGTGTCTTGGGGCTTGCTCATTTTTCTGTTCGTTGGATTCTGTGACGTAGGTCCCGACGTCGAACGCTGCTATCAGTATAACGATTCATCAAGCTATCGCTGTGGAGTTGTAGGTGGACCCGCACTTACGGTGCATGAACGACATTATGCAAATAGCATAAATTGCCGTCATAGGTGCTTGCTTGATTGGCGTACCAGTTGTCACAACATATTCGCCTATCCTGCGCTGCCCGTACGCAGAACGCTCAAAGCGAGAAGGTCACACCGCGACTCTTCGCCACCGCGTCAACAAGGAAATCGCGAAACCTCGTTAGCTCTGACAGCAACAACTCTCTCGATACGCTCGCTTTAAGGGGCTCGTGTTCCGATGTCCAAAGATATACGAACTCAATGTTATCCGTGACCAGATTCTGCAAAGCACTCATCCTGACATCTAAAGCTTCAATGACTGCATTGACTACCGTCACGTCAGCCTCGTCCTCTTCAAATTGATCAAACATAGTGCCGTGTTTGGCGTTGAAGTCGGACCAAAATCTCAACGAGAACAACCACTCCGATAACGGACCTGACAAGCGTAATGCGACTGCCCCTTCATCCATCAACACCAGAGATTCCTGCATCCGCATGGCATACCCCCTTACTTGACCGGATCGGTATTGCTGAAGTGCGTTAAGCCATTTCGCACGCCCGACGCAACGCCTGTTTGCGTCGCTTTATTCGGCCCAACGAGTGGAACGTTGTTCGGGATCAGGTTGCCGCTCTGATCAAGATACTGACCGGACAATTGGGCAATTCTACGCCCGCGCCGGCCGACCGCCGACACGATGAACATCGCGTAATTGCCAATGCCTAGCTGCGCTTCGCGATCTACGGAATACAGCAAATGCACCTCAACGAGGACTTCCGCCGCGAGGTCGCGAAAAGGATTTTCTAGCGGGTCAGCACCGGCGCGCGGACGACGGCGAATCGAGCGAATCAACAGCAGCGCCGCCACCTTCGCCGACTCCAGAAAGCACGAACCCGACTCGCGGCCGGGTTCGTTTCATAGCAACGCCGCATTTCAACGCCGACGCTCCGCATCCTTCTCATTGTGAAGATCAAAGACATTGCCTTCGCCATATTCTGACTCCAGCTTATCCTTTGCTTCACGGAGGTTTTCAGCAAGAACACTGATGCGCTTACCCGGTTGGTCCGAGTCGCGTACCCAAATTATGGCGCAATAAAGCTTCACGTTTCCCTCGCCCAATTGCTCGCTCACTTATATGGAGCAAGGCATACACCGCTGTTACAGAAGCCGCCGATCGTGTTCCTTTTCCATTGAGAAGGTTGGTGATTTGCGATGGCGTCATCTCGGAGAAATTATAGACACTCACTCCGGGCACGTTCCCGAACCTCGCCATATCGGCCTCATACAAGCTCAAATCCGGAATCGTGCTGCCATTCAACTGTCCATGGACACCGCTGATGATATTTACGTCGCCAGAATACAACCCGCCATTAACGAGAATCGCAAAGTCGATTTGCGAGATATCGCCTACAGACGTCCAAACCTCTCCGCCCGCTGCATTCGTCGAAGACGAGAATACTTCTCCGTATTGACCTAAACCACTCGCTCCCGATGTTGCGCTGTTTGTGGTAACAAAGCCCTACCTCGAAAGATCAGCGTGCAACTTGGTGCATTGGCTAACTGTACAAGCACGCCCTCAGCCGATTCTGGATATCAGCAGTTTCTTCGGAAATGAAACAGTGTGTTCGAAGCTTTGAAATCCCCCTCACTGGTTCATCTGTGTGAAGCCATTCCGCGGAATTCACGCAAATCTTGCTATCCCTTCCGACTCGCTGCCAAAACAACTCACTGAACCACATAGTCGACCCGATAGCCTCGACATAACCTGATCGCAACACCCAGCGCCCTGGATTATGTGATGTATCGATCTCCATCTGCTCAAGCGGGGGCGGCAGGCCATTCGATTTCATCGGCAAGTGCGAGAAGTCACGACCAGCAGATTCATACTCAATTGGGTCCTTCGCGTTTTGCCAGTGGTTGTATTCAACATCTGCCCCCCTTCGACAAACCCGTCTAAACCGACAAACGGAGTCGCCGGTGTGTCCCATTCGCCGGCCGCATTTGCTACCTTCTCACGGATTGAAACGAAACAATGGTCGTAGGACCCCGCTACCCCGTATTGGAGAGAAAGGCGATCTGTCTCCAAGTGTCCCCGTGTGCCTTTCGTCTCGACCCGCTTCCTGAGAGTGGCTATAGAGATGGACTTCCGCCCGTCGATGAACGTCGCTTCGATGCCGAGCACCTGCATCCTGCCAATGAGCAGGTTAAGTGCATCGAGCGGTGCAACGGAACCCGTTCTTGGTTGAAATTTTACTTTGTCTTCGCCCAAGACCATCTCTGCTGAACCCGTAGGGTCATTCAGCGCAAAGACGAGCTTTAACTCTTCCGTTCTACCGTGTGTCATTATGGATACACCTTAATCGTTACCGTCACACCGCAACTCGCACCATAGCTGACTAACGATTGAGCAACCGCACTTCGCCCCGGCTGCACGCGCACATCCAGCACTATGTACGCCGGAGTACCGTTGACCGTAGCTGTCGGTATTCGACGATGTTCCGAGAACCGCGCGTGCAACACCAATTGTCCAAGCCAATACGGTTTGGATTTGTGCCCCTGAGACATCTCGGATGTGTAAAGGCGAACTTTGAAGCTTTGACCGAGTCTGGGCATCGTCAGTGACGTTAGGCTCAAGAGAAATTGGCCATCGTGCGAGAAATGCTGGAGCCTAGAGCAACGGTTTCGGCGGTCGCACGCAGACACCGATTGCCCGCTATTGCGCCCGAGAACAAGCATGGTGCCCTACCTGCACTCGCGCATCCGGCTATCCCCTTTGAGAGCTACAATGAACGCCATCCCCGTAGAGCGTCGAAACCACTCCCTAGGGGACTCAGACGAGCACGTGCATCAACAATTTACGGTGTCCGCGCGTTCTGAGTTACAAGTTTAGCCCCAGTCGCAACTCCGATGAGCGGCATTCTCAGCATGGAGAATAATGAAAATCTATCGAACATTGATACTGACGGCATTACTTTTGCCCGCAATTGCGTATGCGGTCTTGAGTCAGCCAGTTGATGTCAGCAACGAAGTCCTACGTTATCGGCACAACCCGCAAGCCAATGCGATTTTTGGCCGCGCCCTCAGCGACAACCCCGAACTCACTTCGCGCATCAGATCTCGACTGTATTTCGTGATGGGCGAGACGGCGTTTTACGGTAAACAGTATCTCGCGTCAATCCACGCATACAGCCGCGCAATCTCACTCAATCCAACGGCCGCCGCATTCAACAACCGCGGCATGGCTTTTCTCAACATCGGTGAACTCGACGCAGCCCGGGGAGACTACGCCGCTGCCGTACAACTCAACGCATGGGATGTTCATGCTTGGGTGAACCTCGGCAATCTGTATATCAAACTCAAACAGTATGACCTGGCGATCGATTGCCTCAACCACGCTATCTCGGTCGGCGATCAACGCGCCACTACCTACGTGTCCCGAGGCAATGCATATCAATGGAAAGACGATTCACAAGCCGCGCTGAAGGATTACAACACCGCAATCGGGTTGGCACCATCCGCAATCGCTGCGCATATCGACAAAGCACAAATCCTGCTCGTTTCCGGCCAACTGGACGATGCTCAGGCTGAACTAAATCGCGCTTTCAAGCTTGACCCAGGCAACACGGATATCAAGATCGCCAGTGCCTTGCTCCTTAAGAAAAAACATAAATTCGTCGAGGCCATAGATATTTACACGTCGATATTGAAGGTGACACCAACCAATGTGCGAGTTCTTGAGGGCCGAGGCCAAGCTTTGGAAGCAACCGGCAACTGGTCATCAGCAATTGCCGACTACTCGAGCGCCATTAAGCTTGATCCGACCAACGATCTGCTGCTTAGACTACGCGGCCTCGCGTACGAGGCAAGACACGACAACGCCGCCGCAATTGCCGACTTCACCGAAGCAACCCGCGTTGCGCCCACCACAGCACGCAGCTACCTACTCCTCTCACGCGCGCTGGTAAGCACAGGGCAATCCCAACAATCTCTCGATATGCTTGCTAGCGCAATCAAACTGATACCAAATTCTGTTTCACTACGTCAAGAGCGTGCCTTCACCTTTGAAGGAAGAGGCGACTACGCGTCGGCGATTGACGAATATCAGAGCATACTTCGGGCGAAATCCGACGACGAGACCACTCGCCGCTACCTAGCGGACGACGAGACCGAGCTTGGTCGCTATGCCGATGCAGCGCGTGAATACGAATTTGTAAGTCGAGCGAACCCGGACGATGGTGAACTTCTTTTTGGCCGCGCAAAATTGAACGTTTACACAGGGAACCTTCAACAAGCCGATGCGGATCTCAGCGATTGGCAACGCCTGTATCGCGAAAAGAAACTTGATAGTTCCGACCAGAGGCGCTACTACGTCGCTATCTGGCGTCACATCATCGCTCTGAAACTGGGCACGGACGACCAGCGTGCGCTGTCAGCACAAGCAAATAGGCTCGACGCTGATCTCTGGCCCTACCCGATTCTCGCTCTCTACATGGGCAACTCGACAATTGCTAAGGTTATGTCCGTCGTCGAGCAAAGCGGCAATGATCGCAATGAGCGACTATGCGAAGCCAACGCCTACCTAGGCGAATGGCTTCTGGCACGCGGGTCAATATCCGACGCGCATTATGATTTCACGCAAGCCAATGCAAGCTGTCCTGCCGCGTTCATCGAAAAAGAGCTAGCGACATGGGAACTTCAGCGTAACAGGATGGGTGAGCCTTCGGGGGGCACACACTACAGCACCAGCATTGAACGCAATTGAAAAACAGCAAGCGGACGCGGGTACCAGACGTTTCCATCTGAAATACTCGGCCCACCCTTGCCCCGTATGGGCTTCGGGCCATTCGCCGGCTCCCGGTACGGTTTGCTACACTTTTTTGTGTAACGTCAAAACCCAGTACCAGCAAGGCGTACAGGCCGATTTTCACGCGCTTTGTGGCGTGCGTAATGTCTGTAGCTATTCAGGGGAACGTTTCAGAATGAAACACCCCGAACAATTGGGCAATTCCACGCCCGCACCGGCCAACCAGCCACACGACGAACATCGCGTAATTGCCGATGCCTGGCTGCGCTGCGCGATCGACGGAATCCGGCAAATGCACCTCGACGAGGATGCACGCCGCGAGGTGGCGAGAGGGATGTCTAGCTAGGTGGAGCAAATCAGCAGCCGCACCGACACGCACGCCGACGCCATAAAGCACCAACCCGGCTCGTGGCCGGGTTGGTTTCTCTGCTGCTGTCCGGGGAATTTCCGGTGCGCACCTATCCTGCTCCAGCAAATCTATTCGTACACTCGGGCTGCAAACAAGATGTCAGCGAACGTTCGCCACGTAGGCGTATCCGGAATCGGCTGTCCCGTGTTCTTGTAGTACTCGTCCATGTCGCGAACCCAAGCCGCCATAGCACCGAGAAACCTGTCGAGGCTAACGTTTTCCCAATCCCTCGAATTTTCCTGCAAGTCTCTTGCTAGAGCGGCAACGAAATCTGCCAACTGCTCTTTTGAGTCAACGTCGTTAATTTGCTTCGATAGCAACCTAGCCTCTACTCTTTGGGAACGCCACGAAAGCATATGATTCACCCTTGATTTGGCGTTGTGAATTTCCACGCTTGGCTCGTCACTTGCTGAGGTGTTGCAGGCGTGATGTTAACCATCGTTCCGGCCTGTGACGTCACAAACAAGCGGCGATTATCAAGGCTATAGATTAACCCGTCCTGTTCATATACGCTGATCGGCGGCAAATCGCTGGGAGACAAAACCCCCAATTGCGGCGCTCCGATTGCATCCTGCAAAGAGGATCCATCCGAGAAAGTCGAGCTGATACTACTCTGCGTAAACCTGATCGAATTCGGGTTCGCCAAACCACTT
>NZ_CAJMZG010000031.1:0-81458 GCF_905220255.1 Paraburkholderia sp. J69-1
GCGCATCAGCGGCAGTTTTCGATCACGACAGTTGGGCGAGCAGTTTGATGAAGTTGCGCTTCGAGCGATACGTAGACCGTATCTCCTCCAGTTCACTGGCGAACTCTGCACGTTCGTCCAGCCGCGCCCGCAGTATGCCGATAGCGCGCACGATTTCGAACGCTTCGTTATATCGGGCGTTGCGCGTACCGCGCTCGGCAGCAACTGGCAGCAGACGGTGATACAGGGCGATGGCGTCGTGCGGATGAGTCTTGCCACGGATAGACGCCATTTCAGGCCATAGTTGCGTGGTAACCGGCCCACCGGTAAACGTTTCCCATGCAACTTCGTTTTCCTTGCTGGCGATAAAAATCCTGACCAGCTCGGTGCGTGTGCCCCTTTGCCAGACGGCACGCTTGGTCTTCGAGGCTCTTTCCTCTTCACTGACCCGTGCCCAGAGATGTTTGAGTGCACGCTCCCGGGTTTCTGTGTTTGTGCCGGTGACAGTGGCGATCCCCAACAAAGCAAGAAATGCTTCAGCCGTCGGACGCATCTCGAAACGTCGCCACGCGTATGCGTCAGCCTTGTCGAATTCTCTGCGGCGTAGATACGCATCGATGCAGAAATCGAGCAGACGCTGGTCGTAGCTGTGGCCTGACTGTTTGATGCCGCGCTCGGCCCATTCGAGTCCGTCGTCCAGACGATTGTGTGACAGACACAGCTCCGCGACCAGCAGAAATCGGTACGGGCTGGACAGGTCCTTAGAGCGGATGCGGATGAGCGCGTCAACGTCTACATCGAGTTCGGCTAGTGCCACCATCGCATGTTCGAGCCGCATCCGCGGCGAGTCGTATGAGCGCTGGTTATCCTTGCCCGGGGCGAGTATGGGCATCGACTCCCATGCTTCGTTGACGAGTTCTCGATAGCGACGCAATCCGCTCTTGCCCAGTGGCTCCGCGTACGCTGGCAGGACATTGTAGAAGGTGTCCCACCTTCCTTCGGTCTGAAAGTGGAAGAGCCGCTCCGCAAGTCGCACCGAGTCGGGGCCAGTTATCCTGCAGGCATCGAGATGTACGGAGGCCAGCTCGAGGATCGCCGGCATCACATCGCCACTGGAGTCGTCAATCTGCTCAAGGCTCTTTTCAGCACCGGCAATCGCCAGCTCGGACAGCTCGACCACCTGCGGGGCGTTAGGTCCGGAAAGCCTTTGGCGCAGCATGTCGGCCAGAGACATCAAGCCGTCGCCGTATGCGGCTGACTCGCGCCAGTCCAGCGGGCGCAAAATGCGTGTCGCCTGCTTGACCGCGGCCTTCATGCCGGGCAGGTCGGAGGCCCCTGCCGCTCGCGCAGCAAATAGCAGCGTGTCGCGCAGCGTGCGGTCACGTTCGACTGCGTCCATCAACAACTCCTGAAGCGCGTCCTTGCCCAACGTCGCCACATATTCCCGAATGATTTCCTCGTAGGTCTTCCGTTTCTTGCGCGGCTTACCTGACACCGGTTCATCGGCATGAAACACCTCCTCGCCGGAGTTTTCTAGCCAGCTGAGTGCAACGGCAACTGCATGCTTGCAGAATGAGCCTTCGTCGCCTACGGGGCAGTTGCAGTTGTAGTCGAGTTCGCCATTGTTGCAGGTGAGTTCGACCCGGTAACGGTGCGTTCCGCGTACGTTCGCACGAACTGCTTCGCCACGTTCCTCCAAGCGAGATACGACGCCATCGTGGAAATAGGCCTTGCCGCGCGCAAACGTCTTCGTGCCAGCTAGCGATTGGACTTGCGAAAGTGTGAGAACCTCTGAAAGCTTTGCAGACTTTGACATCGGGGGATGATGAATGATAGGAAATGCCATGACGGGCGGCGCACAGGCACGATGATACGTCGTCGTTGGACAGGCGGACACTGGTTCTTAGCCGAACAACAACTTTCTGCGCTCGATCACCGCAACTTGGCGTCATCGGCATATCCGTGGCGCGATCCCTCATAAGATGCCCCGCCCACAAAATACCGGATGGGCTCAGGGCTAACCGGCGGAAGCGGCCAAAAGAGTAAGTTCCCTATATCGAGCCAGATATCGAACAGGAGCATCACCGAGAAGAAGCTTAAACGTGGCAGAGAAAGCGCTCGTACTGCTGTATCCGAGGTCGGCGGATACGTCTTTGACGCTCGCTCCCTGGCTAAGCCGCGATAAGGCCTCCAGAACACAGACCTGCTGCCTCCAAACCACAAAGCTAACGCCAGTTGCTTCGCGGAATTGTCGCGTGAAGGTTCTACGGCTCATATTTGCCATATCCGCCATTTCGTCGATCGCCATCGCCTGCGTCGGCGCATCGAGCATATGTCTGCACGCTTTTGCAAGACGCGGGTCTTGCGGAAGCGGCACACTCAATGGTAGCCGCGGCATACCGCTCAGTTCATCGAGCAACGTGGACGCAAGGCGTGAGCGTCGCGGACCAGCGCCGCCAGGCAATGCCAGCATTGCTTCAAACAAATGTCGAAGTAAGGCGGAAACGCCGTAAACCTGGCAGTAGGGCGGGAGCGCTGCACGTGCGGCCGATCTGGGCTCAATAAAAGTATTCAACATAGTAACAGCGCCGTGCATGTGCATTTCGTGACCGATGTTGGCGGGTACCCAGATAGCTCGCTGAGCTGGAACGATCCAATTTCCCTTGTCCGTGAACATTGAGATGCCACCGCTTACGGCATAGGCAAACTGTCCTTCTTCGTGCGTATGCCTGGCAAAGACTTCACCTGGCTTGAAGGTACTTGCTCTTACGACGACACCAATCGAATCCACATTCATGTCTTCTTTCCATCATTCGTCTGCTATTTGGCATAACTCTGAGTCAAATCGGGAGTTGCGCAAACCGTATCTAGGCCTCGATCATGCTCAATGAATAAGGTTGCTGGAAGCCAGTTAGGACTGGCACAGCGGTCCAATTGCAGGCCTCACGAGATGATCACGATCTTTTGTTACAAGTGGCCCAATATTGACATAAGAGTGCCCGATTTTGCAACTTAGCCAAGGCGAATGCAGGCTAGTATCGTGCCTCGATAAACAAACGGGGGAAGTAATAAATGGTTAGCTCTTTCATTAAGTTATCTCGACAAAAAAACGTTTTGTTGATCGGCCTGGATCGGCCGGAAAAACGCAACGCGATGCCCAGAGAAATGATGCGGGATTTGCGAGAAATATTTTCAAATATTCCGGAAGATGTCGGTGCTGCTGTGCTTTACAGCACTAGTCAACACTTTTGCTCTGGGCTTGATCTTACGGAAGTCAAAGGCCAATCCGTCATAGATTGTTTTAATTTTTTTAGACAATGGCATGAGGTCTTTAATCTTATTCAATTCGGCAAAGTTCCGGTCGTTGCTGCAATCTCCGGTGCGGCTATTGGCGCCGGTCTCGAGATGGCAAGCGCATGTCATATTCGCGTGATAGACGAAACGGCATACTTCTCACTGCCGGAGGCCGCACGTGGATTATATGTCGGACTCGGCGCATCGGTTCGGTTTCCTCGGCTTGCAGGTACTGCATTGATGATGGACATGATGCTTACCGGGCGTCCGCTAGCAGCCGAGGAAAGTATGACGCGGGGTGTCGCGCAATACGTCGTGCCAAAGGGTGCAGCCTTGGACAAGGCCGTCGAGCTGGCTGCAATCGCTGCTTCGAACCTTCCCATGACGAACCATGCGATTATTCACGCGCTGCCTCGCATCGTCGAACAGAACCCAGATGAAGGTTTATACACTGAAGCGTTGATCGCGTCGGTCGTTCAGTCCACACCTGAAACCGCTGCCCGAATGGATGCATTCCTTCATCGCAGGAAGCCTGCCTCTGAGTGAAGGTTAGTGGGTATATCGTTAACCAGGTCGGCTGGCTGCAACGCATGCTAGCTAAGGCTGTGTACATAGAAAGTCTCGTCGAGGCTGAGAGATTCAAGCGGAAGAGTAGCTACCGAACGTAGAAAATGTACTCGCCGACCACTGTGTTTGACTTTGATTTAAGCAGTACTTTTGTTTTTTTAATTAAATATATTATTTCGGATTACTAATATGTGTGGCTATGTCGCAATTTTTTCTAAACAACCGCGAGATTTCCAGTCGGACCAACTGGACGCGGCTATGGCTGCAATCCATCATCGTGGCCCCGACAGTCAGTCCACATGGTTCGATCCTGAGGGGCGAGTCGCTTTTGGCTACGTGCGCCTTGGACTTGTTGGCCTGAGCAATGGCACTCAGCCGATCGTGGCCGACGAAGGCGATCTCGTCATGATGGTCAATGGAGAGTTTTACGACTACGCACGCATTCGGAGCGAGCTCGAGGCGCAAGGGTGCCGGTTTAAGACCTCATCGGACAGTGAGATCGCAATGCACCTGTATCGGCGCCATGGCGTCCGGGGCCTCAAGCAACTGCGGGGCGAATTTGCGATTCTGATCTACGATCGCCAACGCGAAACGTTGTTCGCTGTTCGGGATCGAATTGGCGTAAAGCCACTTTACTACGCTGAACATGACGGAGCGTTTTATTTCGGTTCGGAAGTGAAGGCGATGGTGGCGGCAGGCCTTCCTGCACAATGGGACTTGGAATCGTACGCAAACCGCGCCTTCATTCTGCGGGATGGAACGTTATTCAACAACATTCGGAGCGTCAAGCCGGGCACATTCTTGCTCGCCGATGGTGGCGGCTTGCAGGAAAAAACGTACTGGGATTGGCAGTTTGTGGCCCGTAATCACGTCGATCACGAGCAAACCGAAGCATCGATGATTGAGCGCGTGCGCGATGCTGTCAAAGGCTCTGTTCAACTACGGTTGCACGCTGACGTGCCCGTCGGTGTTTCGCTCAGCGGTGGTCTCGATTCGTCAGCTATGCTCGGTTTGGCAACTGAACTCGTGGGCAAACCGTTGCAGGCGTTCCACCTGTCGTTTGAGGGCGCTGACGGTTACGACGAGCGACGCTATGCTGAAATCGCCGCGAAGCACAACAACGCTGAGCTTCACGTGCTGTCGGTCAAACATGACGATCTTGCAGACCACTTCGAGGACGCGCTATGGCATACGGAAGTGCCGTTTTCGAACGCACATAGCATCGCGAAGTACATGCTTTGCAAGTTCATTCAGAAAAAGGGCATGCGGGCTGTTTTGACGGGAGAAGGGGCAGACGAGGTGTTTGCCGGCTACCCTCATTATCGGCGCGATATGGTCCAGTTTAACAACGATCACCAGGATAGCGAGGAGATTCGCCGTCTCGCTGAACGAATCAACTCGCAGGGAGATCGTTTCCTCGAAGAGCCCACGGAGGACGTACAGTGGGTTACCAGCAACCTTGGGCACGGCATCTCCTGGATGGAGACACAGTCGGCGCTGTTTCGGCCTTTGGCAGGATTGTTCAGGGACGGATATCGCGATCGCTTCGCAGGTGCCGCCCCTTATCGGCAATTCTATGAGCGCCTCGGAGGTCCGGGCTTCGATGAATGGGATCCCGTTAACAAATCACTTTACGCTGTGGCCAAGTCCAGCTTGCCGAACCTCGTGTTGACCACGTTGGGCGATCGGCTGGAGATGGCAGGAAGCCTTGAAGGACGCCCTCCGCTTCTGGACCACCACGTGGTAGAGGTGGCCGCATCGCTGCCGGTGTGGATGAAGATCCGAGGTAGTGTTGAGAAATATGCGTTGCGTGAGGCTATGCGTCCGTACCTTCCCGCAGAGATCTACGATCGTAAGAAACAATACTTCCGCGCCCCGCCATCCCTCTTGGATCCGCAATCCAAGATGTTCCAACTGATCGCGGACACTCTGTCCAGTCCGTTGTTGACGTCGCTGCCATTCTTCGAACCTTCTCGCGTGCGCGACTTTCTGGGTATCGCGCGCAAGCTGCCGGAAGGACAACGAGCGGCGGCTGACCATGTCCTGATGGAAATCACTGGGCTCTGTTTGCTTCAAAAGCGGTTCTCGCTGCGCTAGTAGAACCTGACTCGTGCCGTCGTGTTGTATCGCGGGGCGAGTCTTAAAAAATCGGCTCTCCGGCGGACAAAGCGTGCCGCCGCCGAACATCTTTCATAGGAGAAACCATGGATAAGAAGCATCTCGCCCTTGCATTATTTGTCACATTCGTTTGGGGCATCAACTTCCCGATCACGAAGCTCGGACTGGACTCAATCGATCCGTTTGTACTGACTGGAATCCGCTTCACGTTGGCAGCTCTCCCGCTTGTGTTTTTCATCCGCAGGCCCTCCGTCCATTTTGGATATGTCGCTGCATATGGCCTGATTTTCGGCGTTGGCATGTGGGGTGCGATCAATTACGGGATCGCAGCTGGCGTCGCTCCGGGAATTGCCTCGTTGATCATCCAGCTCAGCGCATTCTTCACCATGTTCTGGGGCGCATTGCTGTTCCGAGAAACATTGCGCCCGGCACAATGGATTGGCGCGGTTGTGGTTCTCGTCGGCTTGTGCGGGATCTTCTTCGCCCAAAATGGCGCACATCAAGTGCTCGGAATCGCGCTAATCGTTCTGAGCGCGATTGCATGGAGCGTCGGAAACGTGATCATCAAGAAGTCACGAGTAAAAGAAATTTTCTCGTTTATGGTTTGGGCCAGCTTGTTTCCACCTATTCCTTTGCTGCTCGGAACGTGGTTTATGGAAGGATCGCATCCGTTCCTGATGAGCTGGCGGAACATGGATAGCATCGCAATCTTCTCATTGTTATTCCAGGTCTATCTCGCTACGCACTTCTCTTACTGGGGCTGGAACTCACTCATGAAGCTGTACCCGGTTTCGACCGTTGCCCCGCTTTCGCTCATGATCCCGGTGTTTGGGATCGGCACCTCCATTCTTCTGGTTGGGGAGCAGGTACATCCCATTGAGCTGGTGTCGATCGTCGTGATTATCGTTGGCCTCGCAATCGGGATCTACAGGCGAACGAATGCGCCCCTTTCTCGATCAACGACGACTACTGCCTCTAAGGCATGACGCGGAGATAAATCTATTCGCGCTCCGGGAACAATAGGAGCCAGACCTTCTGGCTTAGTCGGAGCGCGTCCCGATGCGTACACCGCCTTGTCATTTGCAAGTTCATAACACTAGCTGGCGCTATGGCGTACAGCAGGAAAACACCTTTCGCAGAGTAGCCACATGCATACGGATGACATCGTCGAATCTAGTCATGTAAAAGAGACCCTAAGGAAACTCTCCTCGCTCTGGCAGGACCGAGCCATGGTCAATAAGGGGCTAATAGATCACACTTCCATCGCTTTCAATCCAGAAAAGCCAGATTACGCGGAATCTCTACTCCCATTCAGTTCCCATCCGCGGTGGCTCGACGCCGATACCGAGCTGAAGAACATCGCTTTGTCGTATGCCTGGGCGATTTACAACCTCAAGACAGTCTACATCGAGTGTGACGTCGTGACACCGGCATGCGAGGATTTGATCAAATCTCCAGTCGGAAACGCAAGCGCGCGGTATGAGTTGCAGCAGGTGATGACCGAGGCGTTGCTGGACGAAGCCTTGCACACGAAAATGTCGGTGAGCGCGTGCAATTACATTTATTTACATCGAGGTCTCCGGCCGATCGACTACGCGAATTTTAATCTCGTCACATGGCGCTCTCGGTTGCTCGCAAAGTGCACCTCTGAATCTGAGCGCCGTCTGACAAGGTTTGCGATCGCATGTGCGAGCGAGACTCTCATCACAGATTATCTGAAGACGCTCTCTGATGATGCGTTCGTGCAGCCACTGTGCCGAGAGGTAACGCGCGCTCACGCAATGGATGAGTGGGGGCATTCTAGCGTGTTCAGTGTTGCGGCGGACCATATTGTCGGCTCGCTGTCGCCATCTGAGCGCTTGTACTTCGCCAGTGTTATTCCGCAAACGGTCGAAATGTTTGCCGATAACGAGATGGGTGCTTGGGCGGCCGTATTCGCGAAGATTGGCTTTCCTCACCGTGAGGAAATCGTCCGAGATGTGCAGAAAATTGGTCAGGTAAAGGTATACCAAGAATCGGTCATGACGCTGCTTGACAAGCTCGGCTTGCCGGTGCAATCGGACTGGTCTGCCTAAGCGTTTGCCGACCGAACTCGGTACGGAAAAATACAATTCATTACAAAAACAGATGAGCGGACCTCTTCATTTCAGATGTGAAAACGTCGTTCGTATGTCGAAAACAGTGAATGCCTATTGGCTGCGCTTACTGGATTCAGACCGCTACGACGAATGCGACTACGGGAAACATCTCCTGCTTAAATATCCAGATGCTGAGAATAGGCTGCAGCGCCGAAGTTACTCAATTGCAGGCAGACCGGATAGAGGTCTGATTGAAATTGCAGTCAAGCGTCAGCCCGGCCACGGCGTATCGGCTTCAATTCACCAATCCTTGACGGCCAACTCTATGTTGATCGTTGATGAAGTGTCAGGCGCGCTGACCGGGAAGTCATTGTTGTGTTATCGCAGCGTGTTGATGGTGTGCGGCGGGGTGGGTATAACATTGCCCCTCGGGCTCGCCCGAGGCTTGGCAGCGTTAGCAGAGCAGGGGACAGAGGTGCCAAATGTGCACCTGATTGTTTGTGTCCCGCAGCTGAGCGACCTGATTTACTTTACCGAGTTACTGGCGCTACAGGCTCGATTTCAATGGTTGACTGTTGCGACGTTCGTCACACAAGAGCGAGTGCGTACAGGCATATCGTATCTGGCGTCGGGTCGTCCGGATCCTGACGGCCTCGCCAACAGCATTGCCCCACCGGAGGCCATTGTGATCTGCGGAAGCGGTTCTTTCGTCGTCGATTGGGAACGAAAACTCCTGCGATCGTTCCCCTACGCGGTAATTCTAGATCAGCATCGTGCGGCGCCCGAAGACGCTGGAGTCGGCAAGGCGAGTCCAAGCCCCAAGGACCGACTTTGCACGTTCAACCTTGCGCATAGCAATCGCTTGGTAACTGGATCCCAGGACGATACGCTGCTTGAAACGCTCGAGGCGAATGGCGTCTTAGTTCCAAATCAATGCCGGATGGGCGTTTGTGGGCGTTGCAGCGTTCGATTGATTGATGGCGATGTCGAATCCTCGTCGGACATTGGACTGACGAACCGCGAACGTGAAAGAGGTGGCCGTCTCGCGTGCTGCAGCCGCCCCGTTGGCAAGACTATCACGTTGGCCCTCTAGGTTATTTATCGAAATCCTAGGGTGGGCGATTGCCGTTTCTCCAGCTTCGGTGAGGAGACTCATTGGATGACTGGAAGCGCGACAAGCCGCGTTGTTCGCAGCGGGGAGCATAACGTGGACCGCCTGACCGTCCTTGACAAAGTGTCAGCCTGGTTGATGCGCTTAGTGTTTTAGCGGCAGGGCATGTCGCGATTGCCTGTGGAAGGATGGCGCAGGCAGGTCGCTCGTCGAGGCGGAACCCACTGAGGCGATTCGTTACGCCTGAAAACATGTCAGACGCGGCAGGAATCGCCGTCCTTCGCGCCTTCTGACGGGGGCTGAAGGTTGAGGGCAGAGAGGATGCAATTACGACCATTTGATGGGATTGGCCGACCGCGTGTCGGTCAATTATTCGTTTAGTCCCCGACGATTCACCACCAGGAAGATGCTAGAGCGACGCACGTGGTCTGGCTAGGGCAAATACCGCCGTTATCGTTTCTTTGAACGGTCAAATACTCTCATGGACGTAAAATCTGCGGCCCGCGTGCTCGACGTCATCAATCTCTTCTCCGAAACGCGACGACCAATGTTTTATAGCGAAATCGCTCGTAGAACCGGGATTCCATTCTCAAGTTGCTACGCCCTATTGAAGACGATGGTCAACAAAGGATATTTGTATGCGCCCGATTGTAACGGTACATATTATCCAACACGCCGACTGTTGCATGTCTCTCTCGATATCTGCAGGGAGGATCCACTGGCGCTTTTTATGCGCCCACTGTTAGTTACGTTACGTGATAAAACTAACGAAACTGCCGCGCTTGCAACACTGGCTGGAAATCGTGTTGTTTATCTCGACGTGGTCGAATCGCGGCACAAGTACCGCTACAGCGATGAGCCTGGAGGTTTTTCGTCTCTGCATGCTAGCGCAGCGGGTAGGGCAATACTTGGCACTTTTAGCGCAGCCGCGCGTCGAAGATTTCTGGAGTCATACAATCCAATCGAGGTTTCCCACGGAGGTGCGATATTCAATCGTGCAACGTTAGAGTTGGAAATTGACGAGGGGGTTGCACGCGGGTGGCATCGCTCGACCGATGAGAGCATTGATGGCGCTGCGGGGCTTTCATGTGGCTTTGCAATTCGAGGTCTGCCATTCTCGTTCGGCATAATCGCGCCACGAGAAAGGATATTTGGTGAAGATAGAATGATTGTTGATTCGCTAATAAAAGTGCTTTCGCAAATTTCTCAATCATTCAAAATTTAACAGAGCGTGGATGATGTGGCCTGGCGAAGAATGGCTCTGTCAAGTCGAGAAGTATCGAGTATTTGTGTAGCATAGGAAGTATTGAAAAGCGAGCGATCGGGCAATAATTTTAATTGCTAAATTTCGATCTTTATCAACCTATTCGATTCGATAGGTATAGATATTGTAGTTGATGTTGTATATTGCGTTTTGATTGTGGGTTGTATTATTCGCATTAAATTCTTCGAGCATTTTTGTTTAATTTTTCCTAAATTAAATGTTGTTCAATCTTGCATCATCTAATAAGGAATAAAAAATGGAAGGCACTGTTGTCTATACGCGGGCAATCGTATCGGAATCCCCATCCTCCTTTGACGCGAGGTTCCAATACGATTCTGGCTGGAAGGATGCGACATTGGCAAACATCAACTTGGTGTTTGATCATGGGCTTGGCGTGACGCCTACGCACCTGTCAGTTTTCTTTTCACCCGATCATAAAACGTCGTACCCACTGCTTTGGCCGTGGGTCGCAGGCCAGTCCGGCAATCCCGTTTCCATTTGGGCCGACGCAGATTCGATCACGTTGTCCATCTATGCTGGAGCGCCGTTGCACGGTGCCTACAATGGGCAAACTGCCAGCTGGACATATTGGAATTCGGGATTCTTCCGCGTATTGGCTTCGCAGTAAGTAGTTGGTCTATGAACTCGCCCGCAATTAAGCGCCTTGCGACGCTGTGGTGGGGGCGGGTCACAGACTTTGGCGCGCTTGCGCGCCAGCGGTTTCGGTCTCGCCGCCACGCCCGTTCCAGGCGTGAGCGCATCGATCAGGACGAGCGACGCTGCGTTCTGTTCGCGTTGTGCCGTGTGTCCGCAGTGCGGGCACACGTGCACGCGTTACGCCAACGTCTTGGAAACAATCTCCCGGCACGCGGCGCCGCGCTGCGACGGCTTTAATTGGCGCGTGTTCGAAACGTGCAGTCGCGTACCAGCATCTACCGCTTTGCATGTGATGCGCTATGCTCAAGCCGGCTGACAGAATCCCGCGGTTCAGTCCGGCCTTTTGTTTGGCGCGACGACTGGGTTGCTCCAGCGTGCCCCTGGCAGAGCGGCTCATGGTCTGTGTGCTCAGTTATTCTGTTGCGATGACGGCGCACGACGCGACCAGCTGTGACGTTACCTTGTGCAGACGCTCACGCCGAAGATTGCCGATGCGCTCGTGTACCCTCGCGACCTGCTTTCCCAGCCGTTTGTGGCGAAAAGAGCCGCGCTTCTTGCGCGCCTGCTGACGCTGCAAGTGCACCATGCGCGGCAGCGCGTTGCGCGCGAATCGGGAATTGGCGATCGTCTTGCCATTGTCAAACGTGGCCCAGTCGCTGAGGCCGAAATCGACGCCCCGATGAGCATCGCCGGGGACGTGCGCGCGCATGCTTTTTCCGCTATCCGCAGCGTGATCGACGCCAACCACTCGCTGTCTTTGCGCGTGATCGGCAGATCGTTTGCCTTTGCACTTTCGCCGAAACGATGCCGGCCTCGGGCGCGGATCGACATGGCTTCCTTGCCGCTGTCGACGCCGATTTCTGACGCGGCGCTCGACCTTACGAGCTGTCATCGCAACACTGTTGACCCAACGCAATTTTCTTCGTCAACGTATCGATTGCCGTATGCCGAATCCGCGTGGTGGGCGCGTAAATGATGACGGCGTCCCCATTCTTGGCGTGAGCCAATTGGCCACCCAGTTGTTTGGCGACGTCGCGAATGGGACTGAGCACCATGACGTGAATTTCACCCATGGACTCTATGCCATCCAGATCGCTCAGTCTGTTTATGCCTTCACCGCTTCGAACTTCAACTGTAATTCCTGGGTTTTCCAGGATGCATGAAAAAACTTCCCCCGTCCTTCTGAGTCGTGCGCTGTCGAGGTTCATTACCTTCTCTCAGGTTTTGTTTTGCTCTAGCTCGGCTGCCAACTGTTTTGCTTCAATCACGGTAGCGCGAACTTTAGTGCCTTGCAACATCAGAAAATTGTTTTGCTCGCGACAAACGTTTGCATAGAAGTTTCGATCAACGAAAACCCAAATCGCATGGCACAACCACAAATGGAAGCAACGTCACGACACCTTTGTTTCGCCAATATGCTCATTCGAGAAGAGCCACAAAGCGCGTCTACAGTGGCTCCTCTGGTTACTCTGTGCGGCAGTTTTTCAGTCGAGGCGCTCCAGCAAAGAGGCATCGCTGCTTTTATGCGCATAAGCCGAAATACAGCCGTTCGATAGTGATATGTAGTCGCGTAAGTCCTGTGGACCGTCGATGCGTCATTACGCGAGGTTTTCGCGAAAGTTGCGCTTGTCAGCAGGGGTAAAGCCCGAATCACAAGTCTGGGCCTGTAAAGAACTCGGGGCAGGAACTGCCCCTCCGCGAGGTGGGCCAGCGTGCACTCTTATGCACGTTCAGGTGGGCACGCACTGGATGTCAGTGAGTTTGCGTCACAGTATTTCGTCCCCAGACGGGCAGCGCAAATGCTTGTCAGCATGCGCCATCCGTCGAACTTGTCAGGAGTGGAGGGGATCAGATCGACGAACTGCCCAGCCATTCGGTGAAATGATTCGCGCGCAGTGCGCGATTCGCCGGGCTTTCCTTCGACTTTGGCGTGCCGACGAACAGGAATCCGAGCAGTTTGTCTTCCGGTTCAAAGTTGAGAGCGAGCTTGAGGTTGTCGTCGTAGGCGTCGGGGCCAGTCGCCCAGAAGCCGCCGTAACCGAGCGCGTAGATGGCGTTCAGCATATTCATGGTGGCCGCGCCCGCGCTCAGAACCTGTTCGAGTTCTGGAACCTTGCTGTCGCGATTGATCGCGGCGCCTAGCGCAATAATCAGTGGGGCGGCGAAGGCCTTGTCGCGGCGATGTTCATGGGCGCTGCGCGGCGTGCCGGGTTCGCGCGCCGCTGCGACATCGACTAACGTCTCCCCGAGTTCCGCACGTGCTTCACCGCGAATGAAGGCGAATCGCCACGGGCGCAGGCGGCCGTGATCGGGCGCGCGCAACGCAGCATCGAAGATCAGTTCGAGCTCGGCGTCACCGGGACCGGGTTCGACCAGCGGCCACGCCGATTGGCGCGCGAGCAACGTGTCGAAAAACGCTTCGCGATCAGGCCTGTCTAGGTTCGTCGTGTGAGTTTCCGGTGTCGATGTAACAGGCATGTCCATGGCTCTATCCATTTGAATATTCGGTTTCTATGAGCCCCTATGATGATCGCAAATCATTCCATTTGCAAATGATTCTCATTCATTGATTTTACAATTAGCTTCTCTGATGCGTGGTATGCGCTACGAGCGCCGCTTGCGACATGGGGCGGGCCGTGACAGGTGATCTGCATGGCGCGATCGATGACGCGTGCGTCGAGGCGTCAACCGCTGCCGAGCGTACGCGGGCGCGATTGCAGCTCCCATTTGGCTTGCCCCATATAACCCAGATCATATGATTCTGGCACTCGTGCAGCCCGAGCGATACGGTTGCCGGCGCGGACGTGTACGTGTTGCCTCCCAGAAGTGTGCTAGCCACGACCTGAAAGGTGTCGTCCGACGGAATCTGCGGAACACAAAAATGGCCTACTGCGGCCGCCAGAAAGGCCTGTATCAATGTTCAAGTGGCTTTCCTGTCGTGGCTGAAAGCGCTGGCGATACGGTTTCGCACTTAATTAAGATCGTTTGATTTAACGGAAGCTACCGAGCTGTCTGGTGCATTGCGATCGACAGACAGACAATCGCTTGCCTTCTGGGTTATGACAAAATGTCCCGCCGGCTCGCTGTGATGCGAGACATTTTGCGCAACACATGAGGTTTGCTGAGTTTGCGTACGCTCTGGCTAGCCTTGGCTTAACCCAGATTACCTTCGCAGAGTACGCAGAATACGACCTGCGGACAGTCGGGCGTTGGATCAACGGCGAGTTGCCCATCCCATACTGCTAGAGAGAACTTCCGGAACCTGACATTACCATGCGGGCCGCTCCCGATCGTGGCGCCTTTACGGTGATCATTGACTGGCTCCATTACGCCGATCCTGAGGTGGCGCCAATATGCCGATCCCGGTTTGGCTCCATAGCGGCGATCATTGACAAATGTTCCGACTGAGCGGGAATGCCATGCTTTCGTTGCTTCGTTTGGGCAAGTGGGAGCGGCTCGCGCCAGAAGGGAACAGAGCGTATTGTGGATACATGTTCGATTGCTTGACGACCGATACTCTCAACCCTTTCGGCTGATGACTTGAGCATGACGTCATGTGAGTCCGTTTGAGCACTGCATTTGCCAATGGCAGCGAGCAGACTACCGCAAACAATGGTGTTTTTTGTGCATTTTTGCTGCAATCGTTTGCGAATCTATTTAGGTACTTTTTACGCCTTGCTTTATGTTTGATGAGAGATTAATTCAATTAGAATGTTTTTGGAATACTAAATATTTACAATTTCGTTAACGCCGGCCTATGCATTCCGCACGGTCCTCCCTGCTCGTTCTGATAGCTTGCTAATGATCTGTTGCGACATTATTTTTGATGGCAAATGAGAGGAAGGTCGCCCTTGATCGACGGCTGCGGCAATTGATGTGCTGGGACAAAGAAGAGCAGTCGTCGGCGCATTCGCGAGGCGAAACAAGCGCGTTGTGCCGATACACCGAAGCAAAAATCAACGAGCGAAATCTTCATCTGTGGTGATGCAGTCCATACAAAGAGGAGCGACATGAGCCGGCAGCAAGACGACCAGACTATCGTCTACGCAAAAATTCATCCGTCCGTGGGGATTGCACGGGTTGGCAATTCCACGGCCAGGGACGGGTTCTACATCGGCCCGCAGGTGGCCGATCCCGCGCCGAAGCCGCACGGGTTCTATCGCGATGAAACCGGGGCCTTGAAGCGCGAAGTGGCGGAGTTTCGCGTCTACGGCTATAACGCGCAGGGCAAGGCGGTGCGCGAACTGCACATGGGTGACGGCGTGGAAATCGCCTGGACCGTGGAACTCGCGAATCACAAGGCCAGCTGGTACAACTTCGAGATCGCTCTGGATATTCCCGAGGCTGCCACCGCGGCTGATTCGACGCGTCGCAACGCCAAAGTAGACGATCGTCGCACGCTGTCGATCCAGCCGGGGCCGCGCACCATCAAGACACCCGACGCGCAGGGCGCGAGCTACCGTTTCGACGGCGGAACGTGCTTCGGTATCGAGGTGCCGCTGGGCGAGCTGCGCACCGATGCCAGTGGTCGTCTGCGGGTCTTCGGCGGACAAGGCAAGTCGGCATCCGCTGATGGTTCGGCTCCGACCACTTTCGCCAACAACGATGGCTGGTATGACGACACTAGCGATGGCCCGGTAACCGCACAGGTGCGCCTTGACGGCCGCGAGCTGGACGTGGCGCCGGCCTGGGTGGTGGTCGCGCCTCCCAACTACGGCCCGCAGCAGAAGTCGGTGCGCACCATGTACGCGCTGATGACTGACCTGGCGGTCCAGGCCGGGCAGTTTCCCGCGCCCCAGATGCCGTCGTTTCGCGCAGACATCCTGCCGATTTTCAAGGCCATGTGCGACCTGCAATGGATGAACGCTGGTTTTGCCGCAGGATTTGGCTACGGCATGCCGCAGCATTTCCTCGCACCGGATTATTTGAGCAAGCTGTCGCATCCGGGCCCGACCTACGCCGAGCTGCGCAGAACCGTGGCCAACAGCTTCCGTAATCCGGCTTACGGCGACGTGTCCATGAAGCCGTGGCCCTGGGTCTATGGCGACGACATGGACATTCCCATGCCGGAAACCCCCAACGCCATGAACGCATTGACGCCGACCCAGTTGTCCATCCTGGACCTGTGGGCGAA
Organism: Paraburkholderia sp. J69-1; assembly: GCF_905220255.1. NCBI lineage: Bacteria > Pseudomonadati > Pseudomonadota > Betaproteobacteria > Burkholderiales > Burkholderiaceae > Paraburkholderia > Paraburkholderia sp. J69-1. The sequence goes on from NZ_CAJMZG010000031.1 coordinate 16,203, forward strand.
GGGCGATTTCGTCAGCGACTACGATGCGGCCTGGCAACCGCCGCGCAGCCTCGATGAAGTGCCTCTCGAAGCACAACCGGCGATGCTCGACCGGGCCGCATTGGAGTTCTGCCTGGCCGACGCCTTCCATCCTGGTTGCGAAATGACCTGGCCGGTCCGGCACACGACCATGTACATGGAGCCGTACCGTTGGCGTCATCGTCCGGCGGGCTATCAGGAGCCGGACTACGGCAAGGTGCTGCGAGTTCGCGACGCCTTGTCCTACGACGGGCCGTTGTTCGCGCAGTTCCCGGGCTCGATCACGCGCTGGATGGCGATCCCCTGGCAGACCGATACCGCCAGTTGCAAATCCGGATACGACGCACGCTACGACCCGTATCTGCCTACCTTCTGGCCTGCCCGCGTGCCGAATCAGGTGCTGAGCGAGAAGAACTATCGCACGGTGATGAATAACGAGCTGGGCCGCGAAGCCCGACTGGAAGCGTTCAACGCGCGTTCGGACTGGAACCGCACCTTGGGGCCGGGCGCGGATCATCAGTTGCAGGCGATGGTGGATCACTTCGATCGGCAAGGCATCGTGGAAGTGCGCCCCGGCATTCCCAACGACCCGGATTTTCCGCCCGTGATGCAGGTGGAAGACCGTGGCGGCGATGACTTGAGCCACGAAGAACGACGTCTGACCGACAGCGGCATGCGCGAGCTGCTGATCGTCGGGACACCGAAGGCGTGACGGCCGTTACGCACGCCCCGCGCAATCATTGGGACGTCATCGTGTTCGGCGCCGGGCCCGCGGGCTCGGCGCTGGCGCGCAGGCTGGCGGGGCAGCATCGTGTGCTGTTGATCGATCGCGAAGCCGCGCGGGAGACGGCGCGAGGCCGGGCTCGGCCGGTCGAGTGGCGCATCGGCGAGTCGCTGCCTGGTGCGGCTGCGGTTCTCCTCAGACGCCAGGGGCTGTTTGAACAGTTTCTCGCCGATGGCCACGCCGAGCGCTGCGCCAGCGTCTCGGTCTGGGACGACGATGCGCCCGTGTGGTTCGACGCCATGCGTGACCCCAATGGACCAGGCTGGCATCTGGATCGCGTGCGGTTCGACGCGATGCTGCGCAAAGGCGCGCTGGACGCCGGCGTGAAGTTTGCGACGGGAATCGGTTCAGGAGCCGGGCGGATTTCGCTACAACGCACGGGCAATACATGGCAGATAGCGCACGGCGACGCGCGACAGGCGTACACCGCCGAGGTGATCGTCGACGCCACTGGCAGGAGCGCTGCGTTATGCCGCAGCCTTGGCATGCGCCGGAAGTCGGCGGACCGTCTGGTCTGTCTTCACGCGCTGTTTCCCGCGCTGCCGGGCGACGTGGATCGCAGCACGCGCACCTGCGCGGACAAAGACGGCTGGTGGTACAGCGTGCGGGTGCCGTCGGGCCGGCGCGTGTTGGCCTACCATCTTGACGCCGACGATCCCGCGCTTCGCGAAAGGCGTGACATCGGCGTCATGATCGAGCAGGCGCGGCAACAGCCGTTGTTGTCCCCGGTTTTGCCGAAGGACGTCCCGCACGTGAAAACCCATGTCAGACCGTCTGGCAGCGCGTCGCTGGACCTCGCTGACTGTGCGAATCGGCCGGGCGTGTACGCGGTTGGCGATGCCATGCTCGCTTTCGATCCACTGTCGTCGCAGGGCTTGTTTCATGCACTCGCGTCAGCCGAGAGCGCTGCGGCTGCCATCGCGCGTCAACTCGCGGGCGACTCCGATGCGAGCCGCTGTTACTTCGACGAAATGTGGCAAGTGCAAGCGCGGTATGACACGCATCTGGCCACGACCTACGCCGGCCCGCATCGCTACGCCGAGCGTCAATTCTGGGTCCGGCGCAGCAGTTAATGCGCGGGCGTGAAATGCACCCGCGCATTTCACGCTCGTTCACTCCTCGTATTCCTGAGCGATGTCCTGGGCGTAAGTCAATGACGGCGGATAGGCGGTCGAATAGCTCAACCAACCCGCGCGTGCTTCCTGAGCGGTCGCTGCATCGGCGATGCTATCGATCCATGCCTTCAGATTCACGTTGAGCGCGTGCAGATAGCCACGGCCCACTTCGGCGATATGGGTAATCACTGCAAGCGCCAGTAAATGCGCTGGCAGATTGTCCAGACTCAGATTGTTACCCTGATACCAATCGCGAAAATCGCGTGCGGCCTGTCTGCCGCCGTCTTGCTGACCGCTTGCCCAGACGGCGACATCGGCATAGCGATGGCATCTGCCGCCGACGCGAATCACCGGATCGTAAGGCTGCCATCCCCGACTCAATCTTACGGGAAGCTGCAGCGCCGCAAACTGCCCGTTGACATGCGTAATCAGATTGTCCCTATCCACGTTGCTGGCGCCGATCCATACCTTGGCGAGCCAGTATCGTCCCCATGTGATCATCGTTTCGGCTTCTGCGGTCGACATTTTTATTCCTATCTTGAATAGCGGGTGTCAGGGAATCAAAACGGAGGTCTGAGCGGGCTGGACGACCGTAATGATCCCTGCCCACATGCGGACAAGCGTGGCGTTCATATCGAGCGCGAGCATCGAGCCGATCAACACGGTGGGCGCACCGCCCGGAATCCACTGCGGGGTGGTGAAGGGGCACGCACGGCATTGGCGTAAATACGCCAAGTGCTGCTGCGGTCGCCGCAATCACAGCGGGATTTGATGGACTCTGACACATCGCAAACGGCGCAATGTTCAGAATGGGCGCATTGTTGACAAACTGGACGGGAGACGCTCGACAATCAAGTTGAGAATGTCGCGGCAGAAATGATGATGCCGATGTTGATTGACGCTGGCAAGCGTTTATTGTTTGACGCGCGGCGTTGGTTGACGCGGGCGAGTGGGTGTCGCGCGACAATCAAGCTGAAGCTACCAGTCGTTGAGGATTGCTGTGTAATGGTGACGCCGCAGGTATTCTGGCTGCGCGACAATCAGGATGAGAACAGCGGGTCATTCGCTGAGGTCGATGCCGTGCTGATCCTCCTGAGTCGGTGGCACGCCAACATTCTTTGGTGTCGCGCGACTGGCCGAGTGTCCCGGTCCCTGCTGCTTGCGCTGCAGGGCAGTACGGCGACGGTAGCTTTCGACGTTCAGCTCAAAGATGGTGGAGTGATGGACCAGCCGGTCGACGCCGGCCACCGTCATAGCCCGGTCGGGGAAAACCTTGTCCCATTCGCCAAACGGCTGGTTGGCTGTTATGCAGAGGGAACGGCGCTCATACCTGGCGCTGATGAGCTCGAACAGCACCGACATGCCAGACCTTATTGAGGATGCAAGCAATGATTTGCCGAGCTCGTTCCGCCTGCTGGTGCAACGTCTACTAGATCAGTTAAAAGAGTTCGATCGTCAGGTTCATGAGCTTGTCAGGTGAAATAATGGCGCACTGACGACTGACCTGTTGCTGCGCAAAATGACAATGATGCTTCGTTTGCTCAAACTGTGGATTCTTCTGTGCGTGCTCGTACTTTTCGGCTGGTTTTTTAGTCGTCCAGTAATCGTGCTGCATTACGCCCCCGACGCGCGCGAGCCGGTTGGTTACTTTTTCAACGAAAACAACGACATCACGCGCGGTGAGCTGACGCCCGGTCAGACTGAAAAATTTTATATGCCGATGTTTCCTTCGCCCGACGCGGTTGTCGATTTCAGTCTACCGTTTTCGAGTCGCGATGGCGTCAACATCAAGCCGCCGTATAGCCGCGTGGATGTGTATATCGACGCCGCGACGAAGATCGAACGCACGGACATCAAGCACGGTTTCCTCGACCGTTTCTGATTCGCTTCCTCGCGTGTTCCGTGGGCTTGCCAGAGCGCGCAAACGCCGCGGACGGCGGCATCAATGCCACTCGCGATGCACTGGCGGTATCGGACGATACGTTGCTCAATGATTCCATCAAGGCGACAGAAACGGGATTGTCCACGGGGGACGGCATGGCGCTACAACTCGTTATCCGCGCGCTGGTACCGAATATTCAGCTTGTGCTTACGCCGGATTACGAAACTGATAAGCTGGGATTCGTATCGAATGGCCCAGATCGCCTGAAACTCGAGGATTATCAAAAGCGCATGGACTGGATCCAGACCGCCGCTTTGAAATATGATGGACTGGTGAATGGACGGTACAGCGGCGACATGAGAACTTACCTTGAAACGATCAAGAGCTGGGGCGACGACCCCGACAAACGATGAAAAAATCGCTTTATCTTATGTTTATTTGTGGCGTACTCATTGCGAGTGTGTCGATCATCGCACAGTATCGAAATTCCTCTTCAACCCATAACGCTCATGCCGACATAAATTCGCCGTCTACTGTTCTTCGTCTTGGCGAACCACTTGCTTCTGACTTTGACGCCCCAGGGGCTTCCATTGACAAGCATCCCACCGGCGCTGAATTTTACCAGCACGAATGGGTGAGAGGTAACCTGGGAGTCGTGCAGATCACCGACGGAAAATTCGGCTTTCCGATCGACAATGTCCTTTCCGCCATCGGCATGGCTGACAAGGAGGTGCCGGGTGGAATCTATGAATGGAGTATCAACGTCGGCGTCAGCCCCGAACAGGCGGATACACCCCAAGCGGCGTTGAACCGTATGTTCAAGTTGCTCTCACTAATCCGTGGAAGGGGGTGGACGCGATATATCAGTGTTGACGATCCACGGCTGACCGGCAAGGAGGCTTGGGTCTACGCGAAGGACAATTCGGAGTATTCGCTGGATTCCACCTACACGCCGAATCTCGACGAATGGAAGTCCATGACAAAAGCGATGCCGCAGTGGGTTTTCCAGGCTGATGGAAACTACTTGAAGGTATCGATCTTCGAAAGCAATATGGGCGGTTTTGCCGACAAAGCAACCTATTTGATCACTGTGAGCCTCAAGAACGAGTATGCCTTTTATGGTTTAGGGTTCTTTCCGAGAGACGTAAAGAAAATTGACAACTGGAAAGTGTTGCTTCCTGCGGAATTGAATAAATATCACGCGGATCGTCTAAAGACAGAGGTTGCCTTGAAAGCGCATGATTACACGATTGACACGGCTTATCAGGATCCCGCGATCAAGGCATTGCAGCAATCAGCCGATAAACCCCATTGAGATTCGTCCATGACGCGTGCAACTGTAGGTAAAGCGCAGATCGTCATAGGCGATAAGACCAGTCACGGCGGAAAGGTGGTCTCGGGGAGCCCGTCGTCGACTTGGGGGCGGGCAGAGATACCCATAGCGCGTATGGGTGACAAGGTGACGTGCCCACAATGTTCTCACCCCATCTTTTTGAAATTGTCGAAGGATGCGAAGTCAGTCTGGACTTTGGGGTGCCGGTCGCGCTTGAAGGGCACAAAACGAGCTGTGGTGCGGTGTTGATTGCCGAAGCCGATACCTCCGACTAGACAACGTGCATTCCGTCGTGTCATCCGTTCCCCTCGCAGCAGATCTGCACGAAGATCCTGCCCCCTGCACAAGCCTCTGGGGCAATGGTTTGCGCAAGGTCGCGTCATCGGCATATCCGACTTCGGTTGCAATCGCGTCGATATCAAGGCCGCTGCCTTGCGGCAGCGATTGCGCGCGCTCGACGCGCAGATCATGAAAGTTCACCAGCAGCGATTTACCCTGCACATTGTGACAGCGCCGCTGCAACAAGCGAGGGGTCCGTTGCAAGCGCCGCCGCCGTGTCTTGCAATGAAAGCCCGTTGCGCAACTCCTTGCGCATCAATTGTTCGTAGCGCTCAATCGGCGGATTGTGCTGCGCCAAATGCGCATGCGGCATCAGATGCCCGAAGGTCGTTTCGTGAGCCGCAACACGCAGGCGAGAGATGCATGTCGCAGCCGTTCGTTGCTGCACGTGAGCAATGGCTGTTGGCGGAGTAGTGCAGTCGTTCCCGCGGGAGGTTCCTCCACTCGCCGAACGGCTGGTTGTAGCCGGTAAGCGCCTTCACTGCCTCTCCCATGGCGAACGACTGATTCTTTACGCCCAGAAGTACGGGACAATGCACGGTACCAGAGACAATAAAAAATGTTTGCTTTACCCTTGCCTTTATAAACATTAATGTTTATATTTTCTCCATCTTCAACGACACTGAGAGATGGTGGGGGCTATGTTGAGGTATCCGGCCCGGTTCGAACCGGCTGAAGAAGGCGGATTCGTCGTCACCTTCCGTGATGTACCTGAGGCGATCACGCAAGGAGATACGATCGAGGAAGCGCGTGCTATGGCCGCCGACGCGCTGTTCACGGCAATGGACTTTTACTTTGAGGACAAACGATCTGTCGCGGCACCGTCGAAGCTCCAGAAGGGCGAAGAATTCGTCGCTCTGCCTGCGAGCGTTTCGGCGAAGGTGTTACTGCTCAACGAGTTCCTGAGCCAGAAGGTCACGGCCGCTGAGTTAGCCCGTCGTATGGGCACGCGCCCGCAGGAAGCAAACCGAATCATTGACATCAATCATGCGACGAAGATCGACACAATTGAGGCTGCTTTGAGGGTTCTAGGGAAGCGACTGGTGATTGGCGTGGAGTGATGACGTAGCTATTCTGAGCGGCGGGGAGTATGCGCTTCACAAACAAGTTGGGGGGCGGAAATTTTCAAGCTAGATACTGTGTTCCCAGTCAAGCATTTTGCAGTTTGGGATCGAAGCACTTGCCTGACCTGATAACACCGAAAGCGACGTGAACGAACTTGCGCATCATCGCAACGATGATGAGTTTGGCAGGCTTGCCAGAAGCGGCCAGACGTTCGCGAAAGCGCTTTCCCCCGTGAGTTTTGTACTGGGTTGTCATGGCAGGCATATAAAGCGCTTTACGCAAAAAAGCGTGACCGACTTTTGACATGCGAGGCCTGCCTTTGACGCTGCTGCCGGATTCACCCCGTCGCGCTTCAGCCCCGACGCAGTGCGACTGTTGTGCCGGCTGACGCCGGCACTTTTTTTGACACGCGCGGCCGCGTTCCGCGTGGCTTTGCGGCAGAGTTAGCGACGGCGCGCCAATGTCAGGTCTTCCAACGATCATCAGGCGCATAGGGACTACTGCTGCACTTTCACGTCCTCGCGCTTGGCTTTCTCCATCGCCTCCGGTTCCAGCTCTTCCGCCGACCGGTTGAGGTGAACGAACATCCCCCATGCCGCCAGAAGGACGCCGGTGGAAACAATCAGCTCCGCCGCGTACCGAAGCTGTGTGGGATCCTGATGGAGCGCCTTGAACGTCGCGACGAGTCCTTCTATGGCGAGCGCAACCACCACAACGACCATGAATCGCGACAGGAAGCGTCGCACACGCGTCGGGCCGCTTACATCGGCCTCGCGAATGACCTCTTCTTCCACGATGGTCTCGGCGATCTGCATGGCGACTACAGCGCAGGCCAAAAGTCCCAGCGCCTCAATGATGGACTGCGCGCTCGCCGGATCCCACTGGCCAGCGAACGCCGTCCATCCTGCTCGCGCCGCGATGACAATCAGCATCAGGGCGGCGCAGGTGAAGAGGGCGGCCATCAAGCCGTGTACGATCGTAAAGCAGCGCCAAAGGAACTTCATGGTGTGGCTCCTTTGCATACTAGAGGGGGAGAAGGATGACGGCGTTTCTGTCGACGTACCTAGATTCTCACACTATCGAGCGCCGCCATGCACTCAGGTGCCGGATGACCGCGCGTGCATCGCCTTTGAGCTTCCCTATTAACGCCTCCAGATGCCGCATGGCTTCGCCGTGGTTCGGGTTGATCTGAAAGCACCGGATGTAGGCTTGTGCCGCGCCCTCAAATTCGCCGAATTTTTCGAGCATTGAGGCATGACCGAAGGCCGCATCCTCGCTATGAGGGTTCACCTCGAGGCAGCGCAGATAACCGCGCGCAGCCTCGCGCAACTGGTCAGCGTGTTCAAGCAGCACCGCGCGGTTGTAATGCAACAGCTCTGCATCGTCGAAATGCGTCAGCGCCTCCTCGAAGACCGTCAGCGTATCCGTGCAACGATCGTCACTGCTGGCGAGAAGCGCACCGAGATTAGCGTACGCGTGATAGTGCGGCTGCGGCGAAAGCGCGATGGCTTTTCGGTACGCGCGCTCGGCCTCACTGGGGTTGAGTTCTTGCAGCCTTTCTGCGCTCTCGTACCAGTTCGCCGCCTGTCGCGCGCGATCCTGAAGAACGGCCTGTGAGGTGTCCATCCGGCTGACGGGATTCTGGGTCTCGGGATTGCCTGAATCACCAAAATCCAGCAGCAGTTGCCCGGAGTTGACGTCCCACCGGGTTGCGCCAGTGCGCACGGCAACCGTGTCGCCGACCGCGCTAATCCGAAGGCCTGAAAGCGGTGTGCTGTCGGGTAGCTCGCTCTTCCGTCGCGCCAGGGCGCGTAATATCCGACGTCCCGGAATTCTCGCCGTCTTCAGTTGATAGGCTGTGCGAAGGAAGCCGACATCGCGGAAAGAAAAGAAGGCAATGGATCGAGCGGCGGCCATGGCTGCTTCCTCGAAGGGTGGAGCAGGCTCCAGACAGAATGAAGTGACGCGGCGGGCAACCGTGACCCGCCAGTTCAGGTTAGCAGGTTCGTGATCCTGCGCCATGACTGACGCACGAGCAGAAAACGTGCCGTTCCGTGGGCGCAGGCCCGTGCGAGAATTCCGCATTCATCTTTGCACTGAAGGCGCCGCGATGGCGATAGATCCGACGAAACTCGAAGCTGTCACGCTACAGGCCGAGCGCGACGCCCCGCTGGCCAGACCGCATCTGGTGGTCGGATCCGCGTGACCGGAGCATTCGCGCCGACGGCGGAGCAGGCGATCGCACTGGAAGCTGCCCGTCGTGGCGGCAACCTCAAGATCAAGGCGTACGCGGGGGCCGGCAAGACCTCGACCCTCGGGTTGATCGCAAAGGGGCTTGAGGGGCCGCGCGGCCTCTACCTCGCATTTAATCGTGCCATCGCAGACGCCGCGGCGCGCCGATTTCCGGCGCACGTAGCCTCGCGCACAATGCACGCCCATGCCTGGGCGGCAGTTAGCGGATCGCTCAGAAGCCGGGGCGGTCTGGAACCCGAGCCGCCTCATATACTGGCGGCGCGTTTCGGCATTGGGCCGATCGAGGCGCGCACGGTGACCGGACGGCGGGCCGAACTCCTGCCGTTCGAGACGGGTCGTCTGATTGCTGACGCGCTCGGGCGCTTCTGCCGTTCGGCCGACGTGGAGCCGGGGGTGCACCACGTGGTGGTCGATGAGAAGCTTGACGAGGCATTCAGCACTGAACTACGGGCCTGGTTGTTGCCTGCGGTTCGCCGGCTGTGGGAGGAGAGCGCGGCGCCTCACTCGCGCAGCGCCGTGTCGCCGGACGTTGTGCTCAAGCTGTGGGCGATGTCCGGGCCCCGTATCGAGGTCGACTACATCCTGTTCGACGAGGCACAGGATAGCGACGCCGTCATGTTGTCGGTGCTGGCGCAGCAGCGCCACGCACAGATCATTTATGTGGGCGACCCGTATCAGCAGATCTATGAGTGGCGGGGTGCCGTCAACGCGATGTCGCAGATTACGGCCCCAGAATGCGCGCTCACCGAATCGTTCCGGTTTGGCGCAACCATCGCGGCACTGGCGAGCCGGCTGCTTGCGCGCTTGGGCGAGTCGGTGCCGCTTCGCGGGCAGGACGCCATCGGCTCAATGCTGGTCGAGGATCCTTCGCTCGCGCCGCCGGTCGACGCGGTGCTGTGCCGCAAGAATGTGACGGCGATCTGGCAACTGGCAGCGGGGCTTGAAGCTGGCCACCGGCCGGCCATTCGCATGAGCGCGCTGGAAATTGCCGCTTTCGCCGATGGCGCGGATCTTCTACTCTCCGGGCAGCGCACATTCAAGCCCGCGGCGTTTTCCCTGTTTGAGAACTGGGCCGATGCCCAGGCGTTCTCGCGCACGCCATTCGGGCAGGATCTGCTGCCGCTGGTGCAGATCGTCGACGAGCTCGGAACCGGCTATCTGCGCTCGCTCGCCCAGCACATTGCTTCCGGCCAGCCGGCAGACTACGTGATTTCCACAGTGCATCGGGCAAAGGGGCTGGAGTGGAAGCGGGTCAGGGTGGCGAACGACTTTCGCTTTCGCGGTGCCGATGGCAGTCCCGTGCCGGACGATGATGAAATCCGGCTGCTCTATGTAGCGCTGACCCGCGCGCAGCACGTGCTGGATATTTCGGAGATGCGAGACGAACTGGTGCGTCTCGTTGCGCGTCGTTGAGGATCGGGTTGGCTGCCGGGCAGTCGCGCCGCGGAAAACTTGCTCCGGAAAAGAAAAAGCCCACCAACTTGGGCCGGTAGTCTGATTGGACGGAGGGCGGGCGTCTTTACATCAGGCAGGCGGTGGACGGCTACCTCTGAACCATTTGTTCTAGAATCGCGCCCAGGTCGGTTGTTCGTATTCATCCCGCGTATCAGGCCAAATGAGAGGACTCATGCTCAAGGCTATTACAGGCATTGTGATTGGAGTGGTTTTTCTTATCATCGCGGCATTGACAGCATGGTCGACGCGGGATTTTTTGCATACCGCGATCGCGGTTCCGGGCGAGGTTGTCAGTTTGAATGCGGGTGGCAGCCACCCACAGATTGAATTTGTCACGAAAGCCGGTGAACGTATCTCGTACCCGCAGGGCGGGATGATTTATGGAACAAAGGTCGGCGACAAGGTGACCGTGTTGTACCGGCCGGATGACCCGAAGCAAGCGCCTACGATCGATCGCTTTGGTACAGTGTGGAACTGGACGCTGATGGCATTGATTTTTGGTGTCGGTTTTATCCTGTTCGCATCGCTGAACTTGCCATCAAGGAAATAACTGTATCTGGGCAGGTATGAGGAAAATTGGTCTACCCGACTCGCAGGAATGCACGCCCGTCAATGGGAGCAAGAAAACCGTCAAACTTATCTCCAACCAGTTCTTCCAGCGCGTATTCACGCGGCGTAAGCGCAACGGAAATCCTGAGAAAGTGGGTACCGCCCCACACCAGTATGTCGTGCGCGAGAGTGGGGAGTCTTCAACCATGACCAGCATGTATGACGGGACAGTCAACGTGCCAGTGTCAAGGTCGGCACCACCAGAAATATCAATGCGCCAGCACTGGCCTCAGCCTTCGCGCCAGCCATGAAAGACGACACTATCGCCGGCACGGGCGGCAAAAAGCTATGGGGATACAGCGACATATCAGCCAACAAGCAATCTACCGACGAGCTTGAAGCGTCTATTGCAGTTGCGGCGAGCGACCTGGAGACACTCCCACCGCAAACGATGGCGTGGCCGCCGTACACACCGAATGTTTCTGCATTGCCGCAGGCGTCGGAGGTACAGGCTTCACTCAACGATGGGAAAGACGAACTGGATCAGACTCAGGTCTTGAATGTCTTCAGTGCCTAGCCGCCAACTGCCGGCCAGATAGAGATCATTTGGAAAGAAACTCCCAACGAGGCCAAGCTTCACTTCATGAACGAAAAGGCCGACGGAAGTTCATATCATTCCGCAGTGATGAGTGGCGAATTGAATCATCGGTGTGCGACCGCCTTTGACGTATCGCTCGGTCAGGCAAGAGCGATCGATGATGCCAACCGCGCTTTTGCGTTGCGTGGAATCGCGGATTGGCGCATTTCCGTCAAGCAGGTACAGCAGATGAGCAAGGGTGCTTATGATGCGCTGGACCCGATAACCAAACAGTATGCAGAGGCAACGACCGATTACAAACAGAAGGGAGATTTTCCGAGCGAGACACTCGTTCCCGAGGAGCCACCAGACGGTATCGGGGTGGTCAGTGAACGGCGTTCCGAGCGAAACAAGGCGCTCACCGATGCGCTGGCTAAGGACCCTATGAACTCCGTTCCACTACCCTGACAGCAACATGGCTACGACATTGACACGCCCCTCTGGCCCGCGCCTGTTCGCCTTGGTCGCAATCATCGCCGCGCTTTGGCTGCTGATCATCAAGGTGATGGCTTCGCAGAACTTTTTCACATTGGACGGCCTCTCCATGCCGCAACGTCTGCTCCTGTTTTTTGCCCCGGTCTTGCTGGTTGCAGCAGGTGTACTTGCCTTCACCGGCTTTGCGCGTAGCGGTACCGCCGCGGAAACCAGTATGGGTAAAGGCGCACCCGCAGCTGCCTCTGGTTTGTCTGCTGCGGCGGTTTCTTCTGCCGGGAACCCTCAGTTCACGCTGGAAATTCGACGGGTCGGGGTGACGGTAGACCGGTTCCGCCAACGTGCTTTGCTTATGCGGCTTGATGAAGCCGGGCCAAAGGGAGCCGTGCTCTTGACTGACCCCAAAGACTACGAATGGTCGGCGGCCACGCGTATGGACCAATACGGCAGGCGTGCTAACAACATCGTGAGTTATACGATCCTCGACTGGGTTGAATGCTGGCCCATTCCAACGGTACTCGTCGGGCCGCCTACTGATTCTTCCAAAAAAGATGCAACGCAGCTGGGCGCCTTTCTTGGCGATGCTGACAACGGCTCCGGTGTGGGCAACAGTTTCTACATTCGCGTGAGCGACTTGAACACCGCTGACGGTTCGGAAGTAGTGGGAAAGCTTTTCAAGCTTTTCGATGAGCATCCTGATCTACCGGCTGTGTTTGTAATGGTTCAGGATGGTGCCGCCACGCGTGGGTATTCCGCGACCCCCGGTAGTCCGTTGCCCGAATTCATTCAGGATGGGAATTTCGTTCCGAAGCAACCTGACGCTCTTGTGGGCTTGATCGTTACACGCAAGGACCGCGTCGATCAGATGATCCGTCCCTACGTGACGGACACTGAGCGCTTTATCGACAAGAGCAAAACCAAGTATGACGTTGTCAAACTTTCGAATTTTTATTGGAAAGAACAGCGAGCCTATACTAAGCCAGGGTTAGGAGTGAGCGACCCGACAAATGATTACTGGCAGTCAAAGCTGCCGGAGTTTTATAAGACCGAAGCCCTCAACTTCCCGAAGGGCTTCAAGCCCAATCCGTGGGTGCCGGTTCCCTGGACGACGTGGCAGCTGAAGGAATACGACCAGTGGCCGGTGCTTGGATACCTGCACCGGCCTGTAGCAGTCGATCTTTCGGATGGGCACGGCGCTCCAGCGAAAAAGGCCGACAAGATCGAGAAGCTGCGCAATGGCTGGGAGCAGGCTCTCGCGACGCTGCCGCAAGGCACGCAACCGGAGCGGATGTTCTACGACACAGGTGCATTGACCGCGAACCTTGCTTTGCTCGTGCAGTCTCTACACGACAACAAGCAGAAGATCGATCTTGATGATCCCGCCGATGCGTTCGACATGCAGCATCGCATTGGAGCCGACACTGGCGTTAGCTCGACTTTTGTGCAGATTGCGCTCGCAACCATGATTGGTTACGGCGACGGCAAGACGAATGCACTTGTGAACCTGCGCGACGCACGACATGCAACGATCACGATGTTGACGCCGCCGGACGAGGCATCACGAAAGGCCAATCCGCAAACATTCAGCTGGAGCGTTCCGCAATAACAGGACACAGATATGGCCGGGAAAAAATACATCGTTGTCGGAGATGCATACAGTCACGGTGGGCAGGTCATCTGCGGCGCACCCAGCTCGCGAATTGATGGCAAGGCGATCGCGCGTTTGGGCGACGCCGCGGTGTGCGCCATACACGGCCCGACGGTCATCGCTGACGCGTCGGGAATCGCGGCATACGATGGAAAGGCAGCCACAGTCGACGGCGATCTACTCGTGTGCGGTGCACGACTTATCGCCCGCCAGTCCACGACTGGCGGTTGAGACAGCCCGATCGTCACAACGGCATCGCTAGACAGTAAGTCAGGAAGGGTGGGAGCGTGGATGTCTGATCTGAAAAGTAGTTACGAACGCAAGCTTCTGCTTTTGCGGCGGGGACTGTCTGAATTCAGCACCCGTAACGGACGTGTCGCTGGCAGGCTGTTGATGCAGGGCGAGTACTCCGAGGACATGCACGTGGAACGGTTGATTCAGGCGGCAGCGCTGTTCAACGCGCGCGTTCGCGAGCGACTTGAGGATGACGTCCCGGACTTTACAATGCCGTTGCTCGAAGTGCTGTATCCGGAGTTTCTTCGCCCCTTGCCAGCTCTGAAATCGCTGTCCAGCTTGGTGTGAAATACGCACGCCGGACTTCAAGACGATTGCCGAGTTCAGACGCAACAACGGTGTTGGCATTCGCAATGTATGCCGGTGCTTCGTGGTGATATGCCGCGACCTGACGCTCTCCACGGAAGCGGCCGTCGCTATCGACGGCAGCAAGTTCAAGGCCGTCAACAGCCGCGATAACAACTTCTAGAGAGCGTCAGGCAGCATGGCCGGTCAAGTTAATTGTCGCCGCCCAGCATAAGCGTAAATGTGATGGATAATGGCGGGGTGATAAGACCGAACAGGATAGATAAGTGATATGAGTGATTTAAATAATATACGAGTAAGTTACAAATCTATTAAGGCGGATGTATTGGATTTGTATTTCACGCTATGCCGTGATCGTGCCATCGAGGATGGCTGGTCCCATCGGGAAGTGTTGGGGAGTATCGATTGCGAATTTGATGGTGTTTTTGATCTCCGTGTTGAAAATATTATGCTTTCCGTTATACGGTTGATTTTATCGGGTGGATGGAGCTCAGATTCAAAAGAAAATCTATCGAGATATATTTCAGAGCAAATTGCTATGGAGGGTTTGGAAAATATTTTGCGAGGAATTCCATCGGAAGAGGCAGAGTTGTTCAAGCACGATTTGAAAATTTTGAAATTCATCTGAGAATCCGCCGTCGTTGCTCAACAGCGACTACGGCGCGGATCGCCGTCCATGCAGTGGGTGGATATGTCGAGACGTAGTATGCCGATATCGCGTTCGATACCACATTAGATGGTGTCCATCGACCGGCACGCAGATCCATATCCCTGCGGTAAAGGTGGTGAAGCTCGGCGCCGGAAAGGCGCTCAAGGCAGCGGTGAACGCATCATGACGCAGCCCGTAATCTTGCCTAGCGAGTACGCATGGGCTCCATGATGACGTAGTCAGTGTGGTCGAGTCCGCGCGACGCGCCGCGGCGCGCAATGTCAATGCGGTGATGACCGCAGCCTATTGGGAGATAGGGCGACGAATTGTCCGCAGCGAGCAGGGCGGGCAGTCGCGCGCCGGTTACGGACAGGCACTCATCGCGCATCTAGCGGAAGACTTGACGCGCCAGTTTGGGCGCGGATTTGGACGTACCAATTTGGCCAACATGCGTGCGTTTTATCTCGCGTGGCCCGAGGGGGATATCTTCCAGACACCGTCTGGAAAATCGGGGACCTCTGAAAAAGTCCAGACATCGTCTGGAAAGTTGCTCCGGGGAGAGCGTACTGATGCCTTAAACGATATGTCCCCTGATTTCCTTTCGCTGGCGAACCGCTTCACGCTGCCGTGGTCTGCCTATGTGAGACTGCTTTCCGTGAAGACCTTGGTCGCTCGGGCCTTTTACGAGTCGGAAGCGTTGCGGCAGGGTTGGTCGGTACGTCAGATGGATCGTCAGATTAGCAGCCAGCTCTATGAGCGCCTGGCGCTCTCGCGCAACAAGGCGGCCTTGCTAGCAAGGCTGACGAAGCACAGCCGGGAGATATCCTCACCCCAGAAGAGGCGATACGTGATCCGTTCGTCCTGGAGTTCCTTGATATCCGTGACGAATATTCCATCAGCCGGTGAACAAAATTCCAGTCGTCCTCGTACTGCGTGCAGTAGGAGCGCGACGGCAGCGGTTGGGAGAGTGCGAACTGGAAGCGCCCCTGTGACTGGAAGTGCGCGTTGAAGACGTCGGTCAGTACCTGGTCTGCTGGCTTGTCCTGCCAAATACGCTGGTCGCGACGGAACCTGAGAAAATGCATCCAGGACGCGAAGCTGATCTGGTAACTCGTCAAACCGCCATTTGCGCCAAGCCGACGTGCCGTATACACATATCCATGATGCGGGAGATAGCTCCTGTCGGTCTGCTGGAGCCACAACGTGACGGGTTGGGCGATCAGTTCCTTGAGTTGGATATCATCCTTCGTCGAGACAAGATCTATCGTAAATTCGAAATCGCGTCCGATGCGCGAGCGGCCGTATACCCGTTGTGGCAACAGCACATTGCTGCCGATGGGCGTATCAAATTTTACCAGCCGGTCCTGCTGGATCAAACCGCCCTGTATCGCCCCCACGATATCCTGCGCACCCATCGCCATCCCCTCCCGCACAATGCGTTTTGGATTATTTGTATTTAAACGATATTCTCAACGAATGATTCTATAGGCTATAAAAATGTGAAATTTTAATCAAGTTGAAACAAGGGGTAATTTTTCCCCGAAAATTGGTGATGGAAAAGCTGGAAAGATGCGTCATGGATATAAAGTCAAGGTTGTCGGCTCAAATCGAGCTATCCAAGCGCTTCCCAAGCGGTCAGCCTGAGATTGGGCAGAGTTCCAGACTGACTTGATTGATTTTTTTTCTTCGAATGTACGGAATTTTCTGCGCATCGGTGTCGACGTAACCGCGATCGCGTAAATTATGGACCGTCGGGGAGAATATGCGGCGTGGAAAATGCCGACAGCTAAAGATACGCACAGTTAGACCGTGTTATGAACTCTCGGCCAGACCTGGTACCCTGGCAGGATGGAAAAACACAGATCGTACCCAACGGATGTATCGGATGAAGAGTGGTACTTCGCGGCTCCGTACCTGACACTGATGAATCAGGATGCACCCCAGCGTTGCTACGAATTGCGCGAGATGTTCAACTCGTTGCGCTGGATTGTCCGTGTAGGTGCGCCATGGCGCCTGCTGCCCAATGACTTTCCGCCGTGGGAAATGGTCTACCAGCAGACACAGCGCTGGATTCAGGCGGGTTGTTTCGAGCACAGGTCGGGGAACTGGCGCGACAGGTCCTGCAGGCCACGGGACAGACTGTGAGAATCGCGTTTGCTGACCAAGGCTACCCCGGCGAAGAGCCTGCAGAGGCCGTGCGCGATGAAGGCATCGAGTTCCAGGTGGTCAGGTTGCCGGAGGCGAAAAAGGGCTTTGTACTGTTGCCACGTCGCTGGGTGGTCGAGCGCAGCTTCGGCTGGCTCCACCGTTTCCGTCGGCTGGCCAGAGACTACGAGCGATTGCCTGAAACCTTTGCTGGTTTGCATTTCGTCGTGTTCTCCGTGCTTATGCTCGTCCACTTTTCAGCCCTTAACAAAAGTGCCCAACATTCTCTAGGTCGCCGTAGAAACAATGTTTATTGAAGGGTAAATCCAACCAATAAAACAATGCTGGAAGCATATTCGGTAAAATTTTCAGCCGTGCTCATATGCGGAAAGTGATGCAAAAGCTGCGGAAATTGCAATGACTTTTCATGTTTGGTCATACATAATCGAAGCTGTGGACTGGCAGACTAACCTATCGCACGAATCGGCCTGAGAGGAACACTAGAGCTGAATATATAAGGTGGCGTAATCTTATTAAAAATCATATAAGCCTTGGTTCGACAGTTGTACGGAATAAAACAAACAGAATGACGGTCTCGGTAATTCGGGGCGAACGCGAAATTCGTGTTCGTAAAATGATCGCTCATACGATCTCTTATTCGGATGCGTGAGCAGCATTCCCCGGGGCCGTTCCAGGCTCAAGGACAAATTGTGCTATCTCTGGAAGCGCTGCAACTCATCGATCTGATAACGCGGACCGGCAGCTTTTCTGCGGCCGCAAAGGCTTGCGACCGCGTACCCTCTGCTGTGAGCTATGCGGTGAAGAACGTTGAAGACGAATTGGGCATTCTGCTTTTCAAACGCAGCCACAAATCGATTGAATTGACAGAGGCTGGCGCGTACTTCGTCGTTGAGGGCCGGCGTGTTCTTGAGTGCATTGAGACGCTCAAGCGTGAGAGCCGACGGATTGCGAATGGCTGGTTGCCTAGACTCTCAGTGGTGGTGGACACGCTCGTTTCCTCGGAGCGGATCGTCGCCTTGGCAACCGATTTTCACGAGCGATTCGACAATGTTCAATTAAATGTACTGGCGAGTCGCGATGTCGGCGTCTGGAATGCGCTCATGGAGGGCAAGGCTGAAATCGCCATCGGCGCATCGACGCAAATCCCCGTCAACGACAAATTTTGCTGGCGGGAAATGGGCTCCATCGAATGGACGTTGGCGGTGGGGTGTTCCCATCCGCTTGCTGCACGTTCCGAGCCGCTCACCAACGAAGACTTAAGCAGATTCCGCACGATCTGCGTTGACGACGGCCATATAGACGTGGCTGCGCAAGTGAGCGATCTGTTGCCGGGCCAACACAAGCTGGTGGTCCCGGATTGGCGTCGGGCGGCACAATGTGTCGAGGAGGGACTTGGCATCGGCTACATGCCGTTGCATGTCGCGTCGCCGAAGATTCGTGCAGGCACGCTCATTGCAAAAAATGTGGCGGTACCGCGATTGCCGCGCATGTGTTGTGTTGCCTGGCGTGTGGATCGGCTATCGCCCGCCATGACGTGGCTGCTGGACTATCTTGGAGGTGAGGACAAGATGCGCCAGGAATGGCTGTGTTGAGAGATTTTCGGTGTCAGTTGTTGAGCGAGTGCGGTGTCGTATCAATTTTCGCTGGTGCAAACATGTCTTGCAGGTTGACCGTGATAGCTTGGAGCGGGGCGCTCGAAACGAGCATATCTATATGGCTCGCGCTCGCAATGATAGTAATGGGGACGTGGATTGGCGCTCGGCTGAATAAGGCCTCGTAGGCGTCTGGCACGATGCATTCATCGTTTTCGCCAGCGAGGATACGCATCGGTTGCTTGAGCTTTCGCACGTTTTCCCGATAGCTCGGCAATGCCCGAAAATTGGTCGCAAGGTTAAAAGAATACTGAGTAGTGAGGCCGCTGGTGTTCGCGTCGTCGATGGCAAAGCGCAGCACCGGTAGCCTGTTCAATGCTCGAATGCGCAACGTGTTGAGGATGGTGAGGCCCACGATTCTCGGCAGGCCGATTGTGACCCAGCCACCACTACGAGGACGGGAGCTAGGCGCATCGTGGCTGATGAACGGCGAAACGAGAAGATAGTTGTCGAACCGCGACTGTAGTCTTCCTCCCGCGATGCGCATTGCGAAGCCGCCACCCGATGAGAAGCCCACCAGCCCGCGCGGAATGTCCTCCGGAAGACACGTCAGAAAATCCTCAATGTCGTCCTCGAGCTGGCCGACGTAAGCGGTGACTCCTTTCTGACCCGATTCCCCATGACCGCGCATGTCGAGAGCATAAGCGGCAAACCCGGCATTGGCGATGGCCTTGGCTAGCACATGCAGACTGCGGCTATCCGCCGACGAGCCGTGAATGAGAACAATGGATCCATATGACGGCGAGTGGCCACTCGGTGGATAAGCGCGATAGGCGAGTGTGGTCTGATCGCGCGCACGAAATGATCGGATTTCAGGCAGATCCGAATAGTCTTGGGACGAAAATTTTTCGGTCATGCTTGTCATGGCGCGCGACTTGCGCGGGCCCCCGAATAGAATGCAGGCTGCGACGACAAGCGGGAAAATCAAGTAGTGCGACAGAAACGCGGCGAGTGCATAGGCCATCAGCATCCGTCTCCTCAAGCCAATGGAATGTGATCGGTTAGATTTTCAGTCGTGGAGTGTACACGAGTTATCGTCAGGCCATTAGTGCAAAAAATGTCAGCTAAAACCGAACATTCAGTTAAGGAATGTGCCATGGATAGTCTGACTGGACGATGCTGGTGGGGACAAAAGATTCGAAATGAATTTTTAACGTGTGGTGTCCCATAAAAGTCGGAGTTGTATGCGAGGTATGAGTGAATTAAATCGACGCAAGCTTTGAATTTTTACCGCTTTACGGACTGCAAGCATCCGGATAACCTTTCATCACGCTGTTCGAGATGCAGTACACCCCGAGAGGGTGGGCTTCGAGCAAGAAAACTTGAAATAGAACTAAACCATAGAGGAGCGGCGCCGCGCGGGTGAGTTCACTTCTCTACGTTGTTGATCGCAGAGGCGAATGGCAAACCTGAGCTGCTGCAGAACCAGGCTGAATGCCACATGAGCGAAATCAATTCGCCAAGATTGGCAGCATATGTCGTGCGGGGTAATCTTGATAAGGTCAATAGTAGCGGTTGTGCGCCCGCGCGAAGGGCGTCGTCTTATTTCCTATTCAAACCGCCATGGTGCGAGTTGGGCTTGTAGCGTACTGTTCTTTTGCGCGTTGTTCTCCGGTGCCGCACAAGCGGTCAGTGCCGATCCCGAAAAAATCCTTGCTGAGTCGGATCTTTCCCGCGGCGGTGGCTATGCCGGTCTGGCGTGGGACGTCAACGTGAATAGCATCGGCGCGAAGGATGTGGAGGACGAGCAAACGCTGCTGCATGTCATGGTTGCGGATCAGTCGAGCCTCGCGGAGATTTCCGAGCCTTTGCGCAATAAAGGTTTTCGCATTCTCCAGGTGGGCCGCAATATGTGGATCGGCAAACCGGGTATGCGCAAGCCTGTGGCCATCTCGCCGCGCCAGCGTTTGAGCGGGCAGGCCGCGCTTGGTGACATCGCCGCCACGGCCTACGCGCGCGACTACGCGGCAACGGCTCTTCGCGAAGAGAGCGTTGCTGGCGAGCCTTGCTTCGTGCTGGACCTGAGCGCCTCACGCCCGAATACGACCTATGACCGGATCACATACTGGGTATCGGAAAGGAGCGGGCTGGCAGTCAAGGCGCAGTTTTTATCGGTTTCCGGCAAGCCCCTTAAGAATGCCGAATTCACGTATGAGAACCGCGTCACGGTGAATGGGCGAAGCATTCCGTTTATCAGCAAAATGACCATCCGCGATGCGCTGACTGCCGACTCGACGACGTTGACGTTCTCCGGAATTCGCATTAAAGACATCCCTGTCTCAGTCTTTCAGATCAACAACCTCCAATGACGCCTTATGCGCTTAAGCGTGTCGCTACGCTTGCGGGTTTGGTGTGGTGCTTCGATGTGCGCGCCGAGTCATGGATGGATCGTTTTAGCACGCAGGAGGCGGGGGAAGTCTGGCTGTACGGGGCGGGATACGACTACGAAGGGGGGAGTCTGCTCAACCCGGCCGGCAAGCTATTTAATCAGCCGAACGGGCAGTACAGCGCCGAAACGCGGTTGCAGTGGTCGGCGCGTAGCGACGTGGTCGACGCGACGGTTCGTGGGCGTGCATTGGAGCAATATACAAACGGCACCAGCGAATCGGGAAGTTCGCACGACATCTACCTGAGCCAGGCATGGGTGCGGGCGAAATTGCCGGCTGACGTCAGTGCAACGGGTGGGCGCATGTTGCTGACCTGGGGGCCGGGAAACTTCCGCTCGCCGTCGAATCCGTACTATTTTGATGCGGGCAAGACCCAGCCGATGCGAGAGCTGTCCGGGATCGATGGGGTATCGGCGTCATGGTCGTCGCAGCGTGTGGTGGCAACGGTAGCGCATCTGTTTGGCAGCGGTCATGTGACAGGGACACAAGGCGAAAACTTCAACGGCGCTCAGACCGGGACGACGGATTTCGACGGCAACACCTTGCTCAAAATCGATCTGAGCAAGGCGGATCTGAGCGGAAGTGTCGTGTTGAGCCAGCAACCGGGTTTGGGGACGTACTGGGGCGGTTACGCGACGTGGACGCTCGACGACGCGTGGATGATTTATGGGGAGTGGGGAAATGGACGGCGCCCCTATGCGCTGTCGATCCCGAATACGCAGCCATCGGCATTCAGTGTCACGAGCCCTTCGTCACGGCAGAGCGATGCCCTGATCGGTGCAACGTACACACTGCTCAGTGGCCAGACGCTGAGCCTGGAATATTTGTATGACGGCCACGGACTAAGTGGTAGCGAAGAAGAAAAGTATTTCGCAGTGCTCGCAAATAGCAATGCTCTGATAGGACGTTACGGTGCGGGTCTCGCCATGCAGGCCGCAGGTCAGGCGCTCACCGGTTCTCCAGTACTGTTGGGAAGGCATTACGCATCGTTCACTGCCCAAAGTGGAATTGGCGACACGAAGACGTTGTGGAAGGCAACGTGGACGATGAACATGACCGATCACAGCACTCAGTTCATTGCATACGTGGAGCGCAATCTGGCGGCAAGGTGGTCCGTGTTTGCATCGGCCACGCTGAATACGGGTAGCAAGTCGACCGAGTTCCCCGCGCTCGGGCGTGGAAATCTGATGGCGGGGTTGAAGTTTTTTCTCTTTTGAGCAATGTCAGGCGCGGCCGCATTCGATTCGCGCAGAACATGCCGATTTATCCGCACGGAGTTTCATCATGGTATCAACCGTCTTGCGTGTAGCTTGCGCAATATTTGCTGGCGTTTGCGCAACGGCCCACGCGGGAGATCTTCGCGTGGAGGTACGCGGTATTGGGAGCACCGAGGGAAAGATTCTCGTAGCGCTCTATAACAAACCCGCCGACTTCCCCGGGAAAACCTATTTTCGGGCGCAGGCGTACGCAGCGCAGCCTTCAGGCGTCGAGGTCGTTTTCAAGGACCTGCCTCCTGGTGACTATGCGCTGGCCGCGTTTCAGGACAAGAACGGCAACGAGAAGCTCGACACGAACGGCATCGGCATTCCGATCGAGCCTTTCGGCTTTTCGAACGACGCACAGGGTGTGAACGGGCCGCCGCGTTTTGACGATGCGAAATTCCGTTTCGGTGGCGTGACGGCGAAGCAGACCATTGAACTGAGATGAGCAGACCGATCAGGCCGTCGCTCGATCCATTGATTCTATTGCGCGATATCGGCAAGCGCTATCGATTGGGCCAGATGTGGATCGATGCGCTCAAGGACGTCTCGCTTTCGATCGGCCGCTCCGAGCTGATCGGCGTGGCGGGGCCGTCGGGAAGCGGTAAATCGACCTTGCTGAACGTGATTGGCCTGATCGATCCACCGCAGTCGGGTGACGTCATTTTTGATGGAGGATCCGTGCGTGCAATGACAGACGATACGCTCGCCGACCTGCGAAACCAGCGCGTAGGCTTCGTGTTTCAAAGCTTCAATCTGGTTCCCGTGCTGTCCGCACTCGATAACGTGGCGTTGCCGCTGACGGTACGGGGCGTGCGTTCGGGCGAAGCACGCGAACGGGCGGCGGACTGGCTTGGGCGCGTTGGTCTTGCGTCGTTTGCGCAGCGCCGCCCCGACCTGTTGAGCGGCGGTCAGCGCCAGCGCGTGGCAATCGCACGCGCGCTCGTCACTTCGCCGGCGCTCGTGGTGGCCGATGAGCCGACCGCTAACCTCGATAGTGTCAACAGCGACAAGGTACTCGATTTGCTG
Source organism: Paraburkholderia sp. J69-1 (assembly GCF_905220255.1). Lineage (NCBI taxonomy): Bacteria > Pseudomonadati > Pseudomonadota > Betaproteobacteria > Burkholderiales > Burkholderiaceae > Paraburkholderia > Paraburkholderia sp. J69-1. The sequence continues at coordinate 39,455 of NZ_CAJMZG010000031.1, forward strand.
ATCGAAATGACCCATGAATCCGGTGCGACATGCGTGCTCTCGACGCACGACGAGCGTGTCTTGCGCAGGGTCCGGCGACGCATTGAACTGAGCGATGGCAAGGTGGAGCGCGACAGCGCGACCGACGCACTGCGCGTTTGCGTGGAGTGAGCCCAATGCGACCCCTTCAGCTCGTCGCGTTTGCGGCGCGAAATCTGCAACGGAACCGGCGCCGCACGCTTGTGGCGCTCCTGACGATCGCAGTGGGATTTTCCGCATTGGCGCTATTCGCCGGATATACGCAGAACGTGTACCTGGGGACGCGCAATCAGGCAATTCATGGGGAAATGCTGGGCCATCTCATCGTCACGCGTGCGGGGGCAGGCAGTGTCGTGCTCGATCCGGAAAAGCAACTGTGGAAACCCGACGAGAGTCGAAAGATCGATGAAGTCGTCGGGCATGCAATACCTGATGCTGTGGTAGTGCCGCGTCTGGCCTTGTCGGGGTTGGTATCGAACGGCACGATCAGCACGATTTTCGTTGCCGAGGGCGTCGATCCTCAGTTGATGCGGGCTTTGCGCGGACCGATGGCGCACGCGTCGGGCGCCTTGGATCCCGCTCAGCCGCGCGGTATTTCGCTCTCGCGAGGGCTCGCGAAATTGCTTGACGTGAAGGCCGGCGATGATGTCTCGCTGCTTGCAAGCACGGTGAGGGGGCAGGCCAACGCACTCGATGCTCAGGTTATCGATGTGTTCGACACAGGCAACGCGGCGACCAACGACAAGGTGCTGTTCATGCCAATCGAACTCGCTCGCGAACTGATGGATGCAGCAGGCCGGGCAGACCGCCTGACGATTGTTTTGCCGCATGACGGCGATGCCGTGCGCACGCGCGATTCGATAGCACAGATGCTTCGGCAACAGGGTATTGATGCGACGGTCAGGACATGGGAGGAGGCGGCTGCGACCTATCGCCAGGTCAAAGCCATGTTCGACGTCATTTTCGCGTTCATGTTCGGTATCGTACTGGTCATCTGCATGATGGCGCTCTTCAACGTTATCGCGATGAACGTGATCGAGCGCACGCGGGAAATCGGCTCCTTACGCGCCATTGGCATGACACGTGGCAGTGTGAATGCGTTATTCACAATCGAGGCGATGCTCGTGGTCGCGGCCGGCGGCGCGCTGGGTGTGCTCCTGACTGCTGCTGCCCGATTGGCGCTCAATAGTTCAGGGATAGCCTATACGCCCCCAAATGCGACGGATGCCGTGCCGCTCACAGTCGGACTCGCGTTGCCGTCGTTCGCCATCATTTTCGCCTCGATGTTCGCGGGGGCTGCCTGTGCGGCGGGGTGGGCAGCCTACCGCAGAAGCCGCATGCCCATAGTCGAGGCATTGATACACGTATAAGCCGCCGACTGACAGCACATGGTGTGTAGTCAATTTGAAAAGAATTTTAATTTCGGAGTGCAGAATGAACGATACACTGAATCAACTGTCGGAAGGCATCAAGGAGATGCTGGCAATCGATGAAGTCGATTGCGATACGCCGCTCTCGCAAATCGGAATCGATTCGCTGAACGTGGTTGAGATGATCATCGTGTGCCAGCGGGTGTACACGAACGTTGTGAATTACGACGACGTTGCGATCGACGAAATGACCACGCTGCGTGAGATCGACGATCAGATGCAAAGCCTTTCGCAGGCCTGATGCGTGTCGCGAGCACGAAAACTCATAGCCTTGACCCATGAACATGGTCGCTGACGCGCGTATTCAACCGGCGTCGCCTCGCGCGGGCGGCATAGCGGCGACGGAGTTGCGTCTCGCCATGTCGGATGGCGTCGAACTCTCGGTTAGCGAGATTGCCGGCCACAACACGACTAAAGGAACGATCGTGCTGGTGCATGGCACGGGAATGCACGGAGCGCACTACACATCGTTTGCACGGCTTCTTGCGCAGATGGGTGCGCGCGTCATGCTCGTCGATATGCGTGGACATGGCCGCTCGGGCGGGGTTCGTGGCCACTCCGCACATCGCAACCAGTATGCCGACGATCTTGTGCGCTGCTTCAACTGGTTCGCGGCCGAGCGATCCGGCCCATTGGTGCTGTTGGCGCATTCCGGCGGGGCCGTGACGCTGCTGCGCGCGCTTGCGCGATCCGGCATCGCGCCAGCCGGCGTGGCGTTGATCGCGCCGACGCTGGCGAACGACACGGTGTTCGTGCGCCGCGACATTGGCGGTCGGCGGCATCGCGAGGCGAGGCGTTTGCCCGTTCGCACCGCGCCGGCGCGCGAGGTGCGCGACGACGGGCGGGCAGCGATGCGCTTTTCGCCGAGAGGATTCTTCGATGGCATCACGCGGCTGAACCGCTTCGCCGCTGCGATGACGTGCGCGCCCTCGATGCCCGGCGAAGCGCCCTTCGCCTATACCGCCAATGGTCTCATGGCGTCGATGCTGAAGGAAACCGAAGTGTGGTTCGAATCGATCGCATGTCCGGTATTGCTCGTCACGGGAGAAAGCGACGTCTTCGTGAACGATGCATCCATTCATACGATTCTGCCGTGGGCATTCGCGGCGGAGGTGGCGTTGACGTCGTGCTCGATTCCGGGCGCGGATCACTACACGGTTCTGCTCCATGCACTGAGGCCATTCAGGAGTTGGCTCGACGGGATAACGAGCGGGGGCGGGACACAATGAATGACCATCGCATCGCGCTGGGCCTGCGCTCCACACAGCCCATGACCGTCCGGTTCACGCGCCTGGGCGCGCGGCTGGAAGCGTTCGATATATCGGCATTCGCACGCACGGCGCCATCAATGGACGTGCTGAGCGATCTCGCGCGCTTTGGCGTCGTCGGCGCATTGGCGGAGCTAGCGCCGGGGCGTTATCTGTGGCCGCGCGCAACACCTGCCGGAGGCAAGCTCGCGTTTCCCGCAGACGATGCGGACAGTGTCCGGGCGTCGCCGCGGGAGCGGATTTACGTGGGCAGGCACCTCGAGAAGAAGGACGATCGCTGGCGCTACAGCGTGCTCACGCGCGCCCGGGAAATGCGCGTGGTAACAGGGTTGCCGATGACAAACCTGCCGCTGCTCTCGCTGTTGCAGCATGTTTGCACGCAGCTGCCGCACCAGGCCGTCGCCGCGCTGCCGCCTGCTGATCATGAGGGTTTTATTGCGCAACTCGCGCCGGGCGTGCCGATGCGCGTTGCCCGGCACGCCGGCGTGCTTCAGGAGCGGCGGCGCATCGCGCTGGGTCTCGGGCAAGGCATACCGCCGCGCGAGCTCGAAGCCCAGATTCGACGGTGCCTGATCGCGCCGATGGCGCAACAGCAATTGAATGACCTGCTACCCGATACCACGCGCTGCATCCGCGTTATCGCGACCGACGACGTCGCGGCACAGGCGGAACCGATCCCGATGGATTGCTTTTCGCCAGGCGATCCAATGGGAGAAAACCTCTATGCGCTTGCTCAGCGGCGTATTGCAAGAATGCACGCGAAACGGATTCCGGTGCCGGCGTTATGGAAGCCGCTGTCGCGGATCGTCGCCTCGCTCGCGGGGAGCACAGAGGAAACCGAGGGCGCGGCGCAGTCCATGCTCGCTTTGATTCAGATGGGGTACTGAAATGGATGCAACCGAGAACGAGATGACGATCCCAGGCGGGCTCCCGGATCTGGGATTCCCCGGCAATCTGCCACCGGACGCGGACCCACGGATCTGGGCACAAACCCTCCAGCATCTGGTGTGGCATGCCGTGGCGCGCGATGGCCGCCTGCGGATTGCGGATGCGAACGGCGGCGCCGTCACGCGCAATGCTGTGTTCGGCTACGTCAGCGCGCTACGCGCCGCGGGCGTTCAGCCGGGCGATGTGGTTGTCGTGAAGGCGGACAATGACGCGCGCGGCGCCGCAATGATGCTCGCGACCTGGCTCAACGGCTGCGCGTTGTGCCCCGTCGATCCCTCTGCGCCGGCCGATGTGCACGCGCTCATCACCGAGCAGTCGGGTGCACGCGCCGTGTTCGAGGCGCACGGGGCTTGCACGCGTGTCGAGCACGCGGCGCCGCACGACACGCGCCTGCCAATCCGACGCGCAACGGGCGTCGATCTCGCGCTGATCATTTTCACCTCGGGGAGTTCGGGGCGGCCCAAGGGCGTCCTTCTGACGCATGCGAACGTGATGTCCGCGCTGCGTGCGATTGCCACCTACCTTGGCATGCACGCACAGGACCGCGTGTTGTGCGTACCGCCGATGTTTCTCGATTACGGCTTGTATCAGGTCCTGTTCACGCTGTTCGTGGGCAATGAACTGGTGCTGGCGACCCAGCGTACGAATCCCCTCAAGGTTCTGGGCCTGATCGATACGCATCGCCCGACGATCCTGCCCGTCGTTCCGGCGCTGGCGTCGGGTCTTTCGACGGTGCTGAACACTTTTGGGCAGACGCTGCCCTCCGTCCGGCTCGTCTGCAATACGGGAGGGCATTTGGCGGCGGCGACTGTCGACGGCATTCGCCGCTCGTTTCCGAACGCAGAAATCTACCCGATGTATGGGCTCACGGAATCCAAGCGAGCTTTGTACTTGCCGCCGGAGCGGGTGGCCATCAAGCCTGATTCGGTCGGCGGCCCGATGCCTGGGCTCGACGCGCGCGTGGTGGTCCTCGATGAGGCCGGACAGCGCGTCGAAGCGCAGCCGGGTGAAGTCGGAGAGCTTTATCTGCGCGGCAGCTCGGTCATGCAGGGCTATCACAGCGGCGAATCGACCGCCGGCGCGAAGCTGGTGGGGGGGCGCTATCGCGACGACGTATGGCTAGCAACGGGCGACCTCTTCATGCGCGACGAAGACGACTGCCTTTTCTTCGTCGGACGCTCGAAGTCGCTCATCAAGCAGCGCGGCTACTGCATCTATCCGCGCGATCTGGAGGCGGCTGCGGAGTCGATCGCCGATGTGGGCTCGGCGATTGCCATCGGCCGGCGCGAGGACGACGGCGACGAGAGCGCCGTGCTGTTTGTCGTGTTGAACCGCCCTGGCGATACGGACGCGGAAGAACGCGTGCGCGCGTGCCTGCGAAGCACGCTGCATCGCTCGCTGCAAGCGCGGTTCGTGCGCTTCCTGCCCGAGTGGCCAGCGCTTGCGGTCGGCAAGATCGATCTCGGCGCGCTCGCGCGCATGGCAAAGGAGATGTGACGCTATGTTGTTGCCCGTCAAGAATGCGGCCTGGTGGGAAGAACTGGAGTTCTACGCGCTCACTTCGCCAGCTTACGTCTATAGCGCGCAGGCGCTCGCTGGGCGCATAACGCAGATCAAGCACGCACTCGGCACAGACATTGTCATCTCCTGCAAGGCCTGCCCGAACGCCGATCTCATTGCACGTTTGCCGCCGGACTGTCTGGATGGCCTGGAACTGGCGTCGCGAGGCGAGCTGCATACGTTCGCCGGGTTCAAGCCGAGACATCTCTACATCAACACGCCCGCGCTCACGACGACGCTGGCAAAAGCCGGGATCAACGCGCGTGCCAGCTTCATCGTCGATACGCCCGCGCAAGTGGATCTGTTGCACGGCGTGCGCGGCACGCGCGAAGTGAAGCCGATCATGCTTCGGCTGACGAACCGGTTGATCGAGACGTTCAATCCCGCCGCGCCACGGCTTCGGTTCGATCAGTTCGGCATGGATCTTGACGAAGCGTTCGTGGCGATTGATCGCGCGAAGGCGCTGGGCATTCCTGTGGAGGGTGTTCATCTGTACGGCGGCCCGCATACCTTCGGCCGCACCGGGCAGTTTGTCGTCGAGGCGCTTGCGCAAATCATTCCGCTCATCGAATCGCGCCTCGGCGCGCCCCTCGCGGTGGTCAACGCCGGCGGAGGGCTTGAGGAGAACTGGCCGGAGCGCGGCCACGACTTTTCTGCCTATCGCGAGGCGCTGCGCAGCCTGCCGCCGCATGTCAAGGTCGTTCACGAATTCGGCCGTGCCCTGTTCGCGTCAGCCGGCGTCTTTGTCGCGCGTGTGATTGCGCTCAAGCGCGTCGGCGGGCAGCGCTACGCGATCTGCGACGGCGGAATGGCGCAGGCCTTCCTGCTCGCGCAGACCGAAAACATGATGCGCAAGTATCGTGAGCCGCGGATCATCGGGCGCGACAGCGAGCGAGAACAGACGGGCGAATCGACGACGCTCGTGGGATCGACGTGCAGCCGCGACGACGTCATTGGCGTGGTGAGCTGCGACGTGCGCGAGGGCGACACGGTGGTGTTTGACCAATGCGGCGCGTACGTCCAGACCTATTCGATGAATCAGTTCCTGACGCTTGGAGGCGCAACGGCCTATGTCGTCTGATCTTGGCACCGTGTTCAGCGAAAGCGCACTCGCGGCGATCGCGCGTCACACAAACATCCCAGCGGCGGTCTCCGGACTGCTCGCGCAATCGGCCACGCGGCTCATGGACTCCGCCATGATCATCGCGGACCCGCACACGCGTTTTCGGCAGGCTGAGACGTCGAACGTAAAAACCGCGCTTCCCGCGATGCCGATGTCGCCCGTGCTCGAACAGGCGATCGAGGCAACGCGGCACGGCGGGTTCGGTCCGCAGGCGGTGCGCTTCTTTGGGCTGCTCGGCTCGCTGATGCTCACGCTTTCCGGTTCGCAGGCGCAGACTGAGAGTGTGGCGCAGTGGGTCGCGGCGGACATGACCGGCGCGTTCTGCATGACCGACGCGGGTGGACCGCTGGCTTCTCATTGGTACTCGACGGCGCCGCTGAAGGCACCGGGCGAATTGGTCGTGGACAAGATCTGGGCGATGAACGCGACTCGCGCGGACTTTGCCATCGTCGTGGTGCGGCGCGGACAGTCGATGATACTTTCACCGATCCTGATCGCGCCGGATGTCTATCGCACCGCGAAGCGCGCAAATACCGGCGCACCGTTCCTCGACGGTGCACTGCCGCTTGGCAACGTTGCCTTGCGCGCACCGTTCGATGCCGACAGTGCAATGTCGAAGGGCGGACCGATATCGGCCAAGATTTTTCTGGCGTGTGCGCGGCCGTGGTTGATTCGCGCACTCTGCGCGCACGTGCGCTGGCTTGCCGCCAATGGGCGGGTGGTGCTCGACGAAGCGGCGATCGAACGAATCGGCTTTCTGGAGAAAGCGAGCCTGATGCAGACGGCGTGCGGCCATTTCGACCGCTTCTCTGAAGACCAGGCAATGGCGCTCAAGTGGATCGCCAACGAAACGTGGGTCGAACTGCTGATGCGCGGCAGCGTTACGCGCGCGACGGACCAGCGCGACCTGCTGGCGTTCACGAAGATGGAGGGGAGTTCGTACCGTTGCTTCCTGGAGATCTACGAGCGCAACCGGAGAGCGCGTCATGCTCACGCTTGAAGCCGCGCAATATCAGCGTGTATCAGGCGTGCCTGAGGCAGCGAGGCGCTCGGGCACGCAGGCCGCCCTGTGGCTCGGTGCGCTGCTAGGCGAACAGATCGACCGCACGACACGGTGCTTCGAGCGCTCGGAAGTGACGTTCAACGTGTGCGTGTCGACCATGATGGATATGCCGTTTACGACGGGCTGGCTCGACTGGCGCGCCGTTCGCGCGGCGGCGCGGCGCCACACGTGCTTCGCACCCGAGAATTTCACGCCGGCCTATGAATGCGCCGGGTGGGGATTCATGCTCGCGTATGCGCGGCGGCGTTGCGCACCTGGAAGCGTGGCCATCATCTCGGTAGTGGACATCAACCTGCTCGATCTGAGTTTCTGGCGTGAAAACGAGGCGTGGGGGAAATCGGGCTTCGGCGTGGCGACGATTGCCATCCGCATGCCTGCGGCGGGCGCGTTACGTCTGGAAACGGGTCTTTCACGCTCCGCCTGGCCGATGGGCGAATTCTGCGTGCGTCTGCGGGAATGGCTGGACCAGTCGAGTTCCCGGCTTGCCAACACCCCGTTTCTGCCGGCCGGCATGGATTCGATTTACCCGCGCTTCCTGGACACGCGGCGACTCATGCCGAACCTGCACGCCGAGTACGGTCATGCTTTCGGCTCCGATACCTGGATCGCGTTCATTGCGGCTTTAGGGCAAGGTGCGCGCGACGAGAACGATGTTTTCACCGCGACATCGGCATCGCTGCGCGGATGCTGGGCCATGGCCGATTTGCGCATCGCGCGGGACGCGACGCTGGCCTTCGCGCATGAGGCCGAAGCGGCGAAGTGCGAGGTGCGCGCATGACGATGTTCTTTCAGGGAATTTTTGAAGGCCTTACCGGCGCGGCGCGCGTGGCCGTGTCGGATGCTCGCGTCATGCCCTTTCATGATGACGCGGATTTTGCCTGCTATGCGATGTTGAGTGCCTGCCGCCCACGCGGTACGCGAGCCTTGCTGACGTATGAAAGCAAGTATGCGTTACTCGCGGCGCTGATCGACGAAGTGCGCACGACGCTCGACCCGCGTCCCGCAGAGGTCATCGTGAATGTGCGCATGCCCGGCATCGCGCGCATGCCGGCCGGGATGTTCGGCGACGATATCGTGGTGGTCGATGACGTTAGCGCCGAAGTCCGCCGCCTGCGCCGCGAAGGCGCACGCTTTGTCGCGATACGGGAGAGTTTGATCCGCTATCCGCTTGAGGCGGGGAATAACACACTGCAACTGGCGTGGTTCGGCGCACCCGAAGGCGACCGTGAGTCCTTTCTCGCACTCGTGAACTGGCTGGTCACGCGCGGCTTCAGGCAACGGCGGTTGCGGGATTGTCCAGGCGGGGCGTCATGAACGTTCGCGCCGCCTATATCGAAGAAGTGGTTTTCCTCCCGGACGACGAATGCAGCGTGCCGGCGGGCTTCGACACGGAACTGTGTCTTGTCACCAGTTCCGCCGAGGTCGGCATTCTCGGCGTCGAACAGGCGTTGGCCTTGCTGCGCAGGTTTTATCCGTCCGCTGCCGATGCACGGAGCGCCTTCGTGTCGATCGGCTGCGCGGGTTTTTTCGGCTGCGTGCTGGAATTTCTCGCCTCCGATGCGGAATCGGCGACGCTCGTGCTGCTCGAAACGCCTTCATGGTTCGTGCAGGAAACGCTCGATGGTGCGGGCGTGGGATACGGCGGCGACGGCTTCATCGCGAAGGACAGCGCGTGCGTCGTGCGACTGGGCCGGACGCCGCGCGCGAACGCTTTGCGCATCGACTTTTGCACGATCCTCGCCAAGCCCGCGCGGCTTCTCGGCACCGTGAGCCTTGCGCGCGAAATTGTGGGTTGTCTTGCAGCGCTTTACCGCTCGCATCCCGCGCTTCAGGTGGTGACTTTCGCGAACGTCTCCGCCTGGTCGCAGCGTCTGGTTCAACTCGTGGACATGCACTGCCCGGAAATTGGGCTGAGCGGCAGCATGTCATGGATGCCCAGTGTCGAATCCGATGCGACGCATTACATGAGCGTGCGGCCGCTGCTGGATCTGCGCGCCCATGAAGCGCAGGCAAGGGAGCGGCCGCTGCTGCTGACCTGCCTGGGCGCGGGGGGGCGGCTGGGGATGCTGCTGGTCGCGCCGCCTGATGCGCCTCATGTACCGCATCCCAGCCGTGCGGCCCCGCTGCCGATTCATTCCGTGCCTGCGCCTCACCGGCAAACCGCGCGCAGCGCGAGCCGCGATGTGCTGTATGCGAAGCCCGAATATTTTGGCCAGCGCGACTTCTATTTCAAATGGAATTTCGATCATGCAGATTCGCTCCCATAAACTCACTTATCGCGCGCCGTTGCGGGATTTCGCCTTCCTGCTCTGGGAGCAGTTCAGGGTGCACTCGAATCCGCACCTGTCCGCGGGCGTCACCCGCGAGGGCGTGACGGCGCTGCTGCGGCAGATTGCCGATTACACCGAACGCGAAATGGCCCCGAGCTATCGCGAGAGCGATGAACAGGAGGCCCATCTCGACAGCCAGGGCACGGTATGCACGCCCGAGAGTTTTCCGGCGCTGCTCGAAGGGTATCGGCGGCTCGCGAATCAACTCGGCTTCATGTCGGACGACGAAACGCGCGGCACGCTGGAGATCGTGCAGCACATGGTCGTGGAGATGATGGTCGGCGCCAATCCCTCCTTCGTCACCTATGTCGGGTTTAATCGACCGGCGCTCACGTTGCTTGAGACGTTTGGAAGCAAGACGCTCAAGGCGCAATTCGCGCCGGCGCTCCGTTCGCTCGATTCCAGCGCCTGTCTTTGCATCACCGAAAAAAGCGCAGGCTCCGACCTCAATCTGCTACAGGCGTGCGCCACGCTTCAGGACGACGGTACCTATCGGCTCGAGGGCCATAAGTGGCTCATTTCCGCAGGCATGCACGAACTCACGGACAACATCTGCTATTTCGTTCTCGCGCGGACCTCCGGAAAAGCATCGGGAATGATGGGGCTTTCCTGCTTCCTCGTGCCGCGCTTCAGACTCGACACAGCGGGGCGTCCTACCATCGACAACGGCGTGCGCTGCCGCGAAGTCGTACGCAAGATGGGGCTCAAGGGCTGCGCGAATACGCACCTCACGTTCAGCGAAGAGGTGCCGACCGTTGCATGGCTGCTTGGCGAGACGCAGGGACATGGCCTGCAGCAACTCATGACGATGATGACGCCCGCGCGCATCAGCACGGGCATTTACGCGCTGGGTTTGGCCTCAGCCGCGTGTGAAGCGGCGCACGACTATGCTTCGCAGCGGGTGCAGGGCAAGCGGTTCGATCAGTCGATGAGTGGCAATGCACCGAGTCTGCCCATCGAGGCACACCCCGACGTGCGCCGCATGCGTCTCGACATGCTGGCGGTCACGAGCGGCTGCCGTGCGCTGATTGCGCGCCTGGGACTGTGCCAGGCCGAATTGCGCAGCGCGACGGGCGACCCCGCCGCGCGCTCGGTCGCACAGAATCTGCTCGACGTGTTGCTGCCCATCGTGAAGGCCTATACCTCGGATCAGGCCTGGCGCGTGACCGAAACTGCGATCCAGACATTCGGCGGCGTGGGGTACCTGCGGGACTACCCGGTCGAGCAGCAGGCACGCGACTGCAAGATCCTGTCGATCTGGGAAGGTACGAATCACATGCAGTCGCTATTTCTTGTGCGCGACAAGCTTGGACTCTGCCTGCGTCCCCACAAGTTGCAGACGGTGGTCGATCAGGTGCAGCAGACGCTTGCATTCGTACGGTCGCTGGAGATAGCCGACGTGGAAGCTCAACTCGTGAACGAGGCCGGTGATGCGTTAATGGTCTGCGCCAGCGCCATCGGCACGGCCGTACGCGCGGGGAACATGAACCGCGTGCCCGCCGTGTCGTGTGCATTTCAGGCGGCACTGGGCGACTACCTGATCGCGTGGCATCTGCTGGAAGCTGCGGGCATCAGCGCATGCGCGCTGCGCGATGGCGGGGTGGCGCAGGACGACCGGACGTTCTATGGCGACAAGATCGATGCCGCCAGACACTTCGTGCGGCATCGCCTTGCGCTTGCGAACGCGGCGTTTCACACCATTGCGCGCGATCTCGCCGAGCCGTGGGAGCCGGCCGCGAGCGTGCACGCCCATCACGAACACGCGGGCGCATGAGAGATGATTGGCCGCCACGCGTAACTCTTTCTATCCGTTTCCAGACTGGACCTGCCGATGAATATCGCACACGTGCCGTTTGCGCTGCTCGCCTCCATGATGGCCGACTACAGCCTCATGAACGCGATCCACTACCTTGCCTTTGTTATTCCAGCCTTTGCGCTGCTCGCGTGGGTCAGTCGCAAGCCGATACGCTTCGGTCGCGGCACGCCGCCGCGGCCGGGGGCTGCTCAACTGTGGCGTGAGGCCTGGCTGAGTACCTCGACCATCGTGCTCGGCGCGGCCATGGGACCGCTCATCATGCTCGCCGGAATGGGCCCGAAGCTCAATTTCTATTCGGGTATCGACACCTACGGCTGGGGCTATTTCTTCTTCAGCATTGTCCTGATGATGGTCGTTCGCGACACGATGTTCTATTGGGAGCATCGGCTGCTGCATCATCGTTCGCTCTTCCGCTTCACGCACCGCGCGCATCATCTTTCGATCCAGCCGAATCCGTTGACGGCGTTCGCCGTGCATCCGCTGGAGGCGATCATCGGCGCGGTGATTCCCTATCTCATCATTTTGTTCTTCGTGCCGAAGCACCAGCTGGCCTATATGACGTTTCTCTGGATCGATGCCGCCGTTGGGGTGGTGACGCATCTTGGCGTCGAATTTCTGCCGCGCGGCTTTAGTCGCAGCCGGATCGGCCGCTGGATCGGCACCACCACCGCGCACCAGATGCACCATGAATTCAGCCGCTGCAACTATGGCCTTTATTTCCTGTTTTGGGACCGGGTGATGGGCACGCTGCATAAGCGATACGACGACGTATTCGATTCCTCATCGCCGTCGCGGCGCGGCCGCGAGCGCTCGGCTCAGCCTGCTCCTGCCCGTCAAGCCGGTTAACTACATCTTCGAATGGATGGGAGAGCAAGCATGGCGACGAACCAACCCCTCATCGTGCTCGGTGCGACCGAGAGTGATGCGCACGTCGTTTCACTCTACGTCATTGCCATGGCGCTTGTGGAGCGCGGCTACGATGTCATCAATCTCTCATGTTGCAACGAGACCTCGGCGTTCTTTCACGTTTGGCAAAACAAGGCGCCGCCGCTTGCAATCGTCATCGCGAATCAGAATGGCTGTGCGCTAGCGGATCTGCGTGACCTGGGCGAACTGAAGCGTCGCCACGCGCCTGGCATTCCGGTCGTGCTCGGCGGTCACTATTTCGTTGGCTGCACGCCTTCTGACGAGATCGACGCGCAACTCTATACGTTAGGTGTCACCTGCATCGCAAACAGTCCCGCGGCGCTGATGGCGTATCTGGCGACGCTGCCGCGCTCCGAACCGCAACAGGACACGCATGCCGACGCGTCTCGCGAGGCCTGCGTGCGATGACGCGAAGCGATTTTCCGTGCCTGCGGCTGGCGGAGCATCTGCCGCGCCCGGACGAACTGATCGACTACGTGCGTGGCCGCAGCAAGGTGACCGTGGCTCAGCGCCTGGCGCAGGCCGACGCAAACGGCGACGTGCTGATGCAACCGCGTTGTGGCGTCGGCTCTCAGGAGCGCATGCAGCACCTGCTTCAGACGCTCGAGTGTCATGCGAACCCCGATGTGCTGACGTTGACGATCGACTCCCATACGCGCCTTGGACATTTCGACAAGGCGCGTGCGGTGCTCGAAGCCGATCCGGACCAGCTCAACGGCTACCCGCTTGTGGCGCACGGATACGCGCGCGCGCGCCTGCTCGACAATGCAGTGGAAGTCCCTTTGCAGGTGCGGCACGGCTCGCCGGATGGCCGACGGCTCTTTGCGGAGAGCGTGGCCGCAGGGCTCACGAGCTTCGAAGGCGGCGGCATCGGCTACAACTTGCCGTACTGCAAGAACGTGCCGCTCGCGCATTCCCTGTCGTGCTGGCAGGAGATCGACGAAGCTGTCGGACTGCTAGCAGCGGAAAACGTGATCGTCGAGCGAGAAATGTTCGGATCGCTAACGGGTGTGATCGTGCCGCCGTCGATTGCGATCGTCTGTGTGCTAATCGAGGCGATATTGGCGACCCGCGCGGGGTGCAGGAGTATATCGCTGTCGCTGCCGCAGGGCGGCAACATCGTGCAGGACGTCGCCGCGATGCATTGCGCGCGCTCGCTGGCGGCGAAGTATCTGCCGCCGGACGTGGCCGTGCACATCGTTTTGCATCAGTTCATGGGTATCTTTCCTGTGGACCGGCAGCGCGCGGATGCGCTCATCTACGCGGGCGGGTTGGCGGCCCGGCTCGGACGCGCAACGAAAGTCATCACCAAGACGTATCAGGAAGCGGTGGGGAGGCCCGATGCCGAAGCGAACATCGCGAGTCTCGTGATGACGCGCTGCGCGGTGGAGAACAGGATCGGCTTGCCGCTGCTGACGAGCGACATGCTGGCCGAGGAGTCGAATCAGATCGAAGCAGAAGTCGATCTCATGCTCGCGCCGCTGCTCGCGCACGCCGATCTGCCAGGCGCAACCGTGGCGGCCTTCGAAAAGGGCTGGCTCGACATTCCGTTCCCGGCCAACATCTGCGCACGCGGCGATGTCATTCCCGTGCGGGACGCTGCGGGTGCGATACGTTTTGCCAGCACCGGCAATCTGCCATTTTCACCGCGCGTCGCACAAGGGGCGCGTGGAAAGGACGCCGGTTCCTCGGACGGCAAACTGATTTCCGAGCGATTGCTAGAAAGTCTCTATTACTTTTCCGCTTGAGTGCGAATAACCATCATGACCACGACAAGACACGACATCGATTCCGACGACGCGGAAAATCCCTGTATCAACGTGGCGGGACTGCACGTGAAACTGCCAGGAACGTTCGCATTGACCATTCCGGACTTCCGTCTCTATCGGGGCGAACGGGTCGCGATTATCGGCCCGAACGGCAGCGGCAAGTCCACCTTTATCGAGTGTCTGCTGGGTGCTCGCATCGTGCCGGACGCGCAGATCTCGCTGTTCGGTTCGCGCCGCCCGCGGCTCGACGAATCGTTGCGCGCACGCCTTGGCGTGCAGATGCAGAACGCGGGCTTCAATGATCTCTACCGCGTGAAGGATCTTTACCGGCTGCACAAGCGTATGTATGCGGTGTCGTCCGATGAGGTGTTCGAGGCATTTGGCGTTCCGCAGTTATTCGGCAAGCGTTTCGGCGTGCTGTCTTCGGGCGAGCGGCAGCGCGTGCAACTGGCGCTGGCGATGGCGCATGTGCCCGAGCTGATGATTTTCGACGAGCCTACGTCAAACCTGGATCCGCACTACGAGGCGGTGTTTCGCGCGAATGTGCGCGACGCCGCGCGCGCGAATCCGGATATGGCCTGTCTCTTCATCACGCATACGGCGGCGGTGATGGCGGAGAGTACCGGCGTGCTGCGGCTCGTCGGTGGCCGAGTCGACAGAGCAGGCTCGCTCGAGACGGTCATCGAGGCCGACTTTGGTGCATTCGCGTGTCTGTTTTCCGGCGACGAAGACGCGTTGCGCGAGGCGGATGCCGTACTGGCGGAGCACCCGTCGCTGGTGCGGCGCGCCACGCGCGAACAGTCGATCGCCTATTTCGGGGGCATCGCATTACGCGACGCAGCTGCAAAGCTCGCGGCGATGGCTCGCTTCACCAACGTCAGGATGTGGCAGCCGGCGGCTGCCGATTTGCTGGAGGGCAGCTCGCATGCTTAGTCATACCTTGAAACTGTCGGGCGCGATGGCGCAGTTTTCGCGCATGGAGATGAAAACGTATCTCGTGCATCCGCTCGCGATGTTCTGGACCTTCGCCTATCCGGTGATTCTGTTTCTGCTCATGAACACCATCTTCGGTGGCCAGTATCGTGCGGGCAGCATTCGCTACGCTGACTATCTCATCACGGGCCTCCCGGTCCTGACAATCTTCACGAGTGCGCTGTTCAGCTTCGTATTGCCGCTGATCGAGCTGCGCGCGTCGAACAAACTGCGGATGTTGGGCCTTTTCCCCGTTCCGGGTGGGGTCTTCTTCGCGGGCTTCGCGCTTTCGAGAACGCTGATTCTCGCGGTGTTCACATTGCTTTTCGTGATGCTGATGTCGCATCTCGCGCCCGGCGCGACGCCGGTGCGGCCGCGCACGCTCGCATGGCTGATGATGCTGGCCGTATCGGGCTCACTGGCAATGATCGGCGTGGGCATCATCCTCGCGTCGATCGTGAAACGCACCGCGACGGCCACCGCGCTCGCCAACATTCTCAACGTGCCGGTGATTTTTCTTTCCGATCTATTTCTGCCGGTGGCCATCTTTCCCGGCTGGCTCCAGGCCGTTGCCCATCGCTCGCCGCTGTATCAGTTCGTCACGCTGCTCCGCGCGGTCTACGCAGACAACTTCGATCCCGCCGTGGCAGTTGCCTGGTCGGCCGGAATGATCGTGTGCGGCATCGTGATGATCGGTTTTGGCGCACGCCGCTTCAACTGGGTGACGAGTGACGGACGCTGACCTCACTCGTGTTTGACTGTCTCCGTTCATGGATATTCCAATGTCTCAAACTGAAAGCCAGGCCCTTACGGCATTCGCCGAAGAGATGAAAAGACTGCTCGGCGTGCGGCAGATCGATCTCGACACGCCCATGTCGCAACTCGGCGTCGATTCGCTGAATATCGTGGAAATGGTGGTGATCTGTCAGCAGATCTACGTCGATGTCAAGAACTACGAAGAGATTCAGATCGACGAGCACACGACGATTCGCGAGCTCGATGCGCAACTGTCGAGGTTGTCGGATTGATGAGTCCTGCTCACGACAATCGATCGATGCTGCGGGACTTTGCCGCCGCCTGCGCCGTGCGGCCGCCCGCGCCACCCGACCGGCGTGTGCGTGTGCTCGCGGACGACGGCACCGATCTCATCGCCGGCGTGCTCGAACCCAGGGGCGGCCCCGTGCAGTCCGTGCTGATTTTCTTCCATGGTGCGGGCGCACACATGAGCGCGGGCTATCTCGACCTCTGCGCGTCGATACGCGATAGCGGCCCCTGTGCGGCGCTGGTCCCCGACTTGCGGGGGCATGGCCGATCAGGCGGGGCGCGCGGTAAAGCGGCGCATCCTGCATGCCTATGGCGTGACGTTGACCGATGGGTGGAAACCGCACGAGCGCGCTATCCGGGCGCGACCGTGCACGTGGGCGGGCACTCGCTTGGCGCCGGCCTCGCGCTGAACTGGCTCACGCGCCATGGTCCGGCGCGGCGAGACCGCGTGGATAGCCTCATATTGCTCGCGCCCTATACCGGCCGCGCCGAGATCGACGCCGTGCAAGACGCCATGCAAGCGCGATTTGTTCAACATTCGAAGGAGCATGCGAGTGGCGACGAAGCGCGTGTGCGTTTCGATTATGCACCGGAAGCCGCGGCGGCCGCAGGATTGCTCACGAGCGTGTCGGCCGCTTTGTTCGCAGCGCTTGCGCCCGAAGATTGGTACGCGCAGCTCGGGCAGGCAGCGGCGCAGGTGGACGTCATCGCGGCGCGCGACGACGAACTGTTCGCGTGCTTGCCCATGTGCGAGGGCGTCGATCGTCTCGCGCGCGGCAGCCTGCGCGCGAGCGAAGTGGAGGGCGGTCACCTCACATGTCTGCATCGTGCCGGTCCGGCGATTGCCGCAGTGATCGAAGCGACCATTTCATCGATCCATTCCAGGGAGGCCAATTGAGCCATCAGGACGACTTGCGTACGCTTTTGCGTCACGCCTCGCTTTTGCCGAACGGAGAACTTCCATCCGGTGACGCGCGCTTTTGGGCGCACACGGTTACCGATCTGGCCGCGGGCTGGCTACGGGGTGGAAAGCTCGACAGGATTTACAGCGAGACCGGCGAGAGCCTTGATCTCGCCCGGATTCGCGCATTGCATGCGACCTATGCAGAAGCGGGGCTCGTCGCGCAGGATGTGCTGATGATCGACGCGGCGAACACGCTCGCGTCGGTGGCGGCGATTGTCGCTGCGTGGCTGTACGGTCTGGTCGTCTGTCCGGTCGATCCCGATACGCCCGCGGCGACCAAGGCGATGATTGCGCAGGCAGCCCATGCACGTGCGCAACTCGATGCGGCGGGCGATCTTCTGCTGTTGCAGCAGCAGCCCGCGCCGGCGACCATCGTGCTGCGCCGCCCCGCACGCGTGACGGGCCCCGACCTCGCGTTGCTCATTTTCACGTCGGGCAGCTCGGGAACGCCGAAGGGCGTGGTGCTCACGCACGCGAACGTCATGACGGCGTTGCGAGGCATCAGCAGCTATCAAAACATCCGCGCGGATGACCGGATTCTCTGCGTGCCGCCGCTCTTTTTCGACTATGGGCTGTATCAGCTTCTGCTCGCGATGTTCAATCGTTGCGAGCTCGTCGTAGCGGGCGGGCAGACGCATGCGGTGGCGTTGAAAAAGCTGATCGAGCGCGTCTCGCCGACGGTGCTCCCTGTCGTGCCGGCTTTGGCGTCCGGCGTGGCAAAGCTGTTTGCGATGGTGAACAAGGAGGCACGTACTGTGCGGCTCGTGACGAATACCGGCGGCCATCTCTCGGCTGGCACGGTCGAGTTGCTGTGTCAGGCGATGCCCCAGGCGGTCATCATGCCCATGTATGGCCTGACCGAATGCAAGCGCGCGCTCTACCTTGATTCGGTGCGCTTTCCTGCCGCGCGCGATACGGTTGGCGATGCGATGCCCGCGCTGGATGCCGTGCTCGTCGATCCGGCGTCGCCGACGTGCGCGATCGACAGGCAGGCAGGCGAGTCGGCGGTGGGCGAATTGTACGTGCGCGGCGCGAGCGTCATGCAGGGCTATCGGGGCGAAGCGGGCACGGCTGGCGCAAAACTGGTGGCCGGCCGGTATCGCGACGACAACTGGCTTGCCACGGGCGATCTCTTTCATCGCGACGCAGAAGGTCTGCTCCATTTTCGTGGCCGCTCGAAATCGCTGATCAAGCAAGGTGGCTTCTGTATCGTGCCGCGAGACATCGAAATCATGGCTGAAGCACTGGATGAGGTGATCGCCGCGCGGGTCGTTGGCCGTACCGAGCATGACGGAGACGAATCGGCGATTCTCTACGCGCAGATCGACGTACAGATGGACAAGGCGGGGCAGAAGGCCATCGTTGCGCAGCTCAAGGCGGCCATTCCGCGCACGCTGATGCCGCGCGAAGTGCGCTTCGTGACTGAATGGCCCTCGACACCGAACGGGAAAATCGATGCCGCGCGGTTGACTGCCATGGCGCGTGAGGCGAATGCAAACGGACGTGAGGCCAAGGCATGACCCAGTGGATCGAACAGCTGGCCGCGCGCGGCGTGCCGACACCCGCGTACGTCTATGGCGTCGAGGCCGCTGCGGCGAATTTTTGCGCGCTCCGCGAGGCGCTCGGCACGCCTGTCCTGCTTTGCCTGAGTGCTTGCGCGAACCCTGACGTACTGTCGAGACTTCCGGAAGATTGCCGCTTCGGCGCGCGCGTCGCAAGCCGTTGGGAAATGATGATGGTCGCGGCGTGGAAATCGGCGCTTTCCTATTTCGCCATGCCCGCGCTCGACGCCAACGCGGTGCGCGCGGCGCTGGGCAGCCGCTTGCGCATATTGATCGAGAGCCCATGGCAACTTGACATGCTGCTCGCGCAGCGAGGACAGCGCCAGGTTGCGCCGATCATTCTGGGCATCAATCCGGGTCTGACTCAACGCGACACGACGGTTGTGCCGATGAGCGCCGATCGCGGGCTCGACGCGGATGGCATCGCACAGGTGCTCGAACTCGCGCTGCGCAGCGATCTGCGCGTCGGCGGCGTTCATTGCTTCGCCGGCACGGGGAATTTCCACCGCGATGCGCTGGATGTCGCCCGGACCATGCGGGCGTGGCTTGGGCGCATCGAAGAGACGCTGGGTTACCCGCTGGAAACGGTGAACCTCGGTGGCGCGTTACCCGCCGATTGGGTCGATCGCACTTTCGACATGGCTGCGTATCGCACGGCCATCGCGCAGTTTCCGCCGCACGTGCAAGTCATTCACGAAGCGGGGCGCGCGATCTTCGCGAGCGCCGGCGTGTTTGCGACGCGCGTGCTGGCTGTCGGCGAAACCCTAGGCCGCCGCCACGCACGCTGCGACGGCGGCCTCGCACAGGCATTGCTGCTCACCCAGGCAGCAGGTACGCGCCGCGTGCCGGCTAGCCCCTATGTGTTCCGCGAAGGGTGTCTCGTGCCGCCGGGAGGGAATAGCGTGACCGAAGTGCTCGGTGCGTCCGGCCATCAGGGCGACACATTCGGCAGCGTGGACGTGGCGTTGCGCGCGGGCGACCTGCTCCTGTTTCCGGGCGCGGGTGCTTACTGCGAGACACATGCGGCGAGCCATTTGCTTGGCGAATCGGGAGTGCCCAGCTATGTCGTTTAGCCTTCAGGCCGCCGTCTATCGTCCGGCAGGGCCGTGGCCCGAGATAGCGCGTCGTGGCGCGAGGACGGTGGGCCGCGAACTGGCTCGCGCGATAGGCGAGCAGATCGAACGCGCCACCAAGGGCATCCCACGTGAGCAGATCGGGGTCAACATGGTCGTGTCGACCATCCTGGACATGCCGTTCACCTCGGGCTGGATCGAATGGGACGATATCGCTTCACAGATGCCTTCGTGGACGAGCGCAGTCCCGCACAACCTCGTGACGGCCTATGAATGTTCGTCGTGGGGATTCGTGCTGCGTTATGCGAATCTCTTCGAACGCCATCAACCCTATATCGTGCTGTCGATCGTCGATATTAATCTGTTCGACCTTACGCATTGGCACGAAAATCCTAATTGGGGAAAGTCCGGATTTGGCATTGCGACGGTCGTGCTCAAATTTTCGGGTGACGACACGATTCAATGCGACGTCGCCAGATCGGCGAACGGATTCGGCGAATTCTGCGTGGGCCTGCGCAACTATATGGAACGCGACAAAGCGGTGAGGGTGACGCCGCCATTTTTCCCGCCGAACATTTCCGCGCTGTATGACCGCTTACTGCCGCGCGAGCGCCTGTTACCCAATCTCGTCGATCAATACGGCCATAGCTTCGGCTCAGACCCGTGGATTGCACTGATCGAGCATCGGCTGGCCAAGCGTGACAGGCCCGGCGAGCGCTATCTCGCGACGTCGGTTTCGCTTAATGGTTACTGGTGCTTTGCCGAATTGGAATTCGCGACCGAAGGGATATTCCATATCGATCCCATGATCGAACCGTGTCGAATCGAACGGGACCGTCAGATGGAGAGCCTATGCTGACATTCGTGGGGCAGCTTCGATCGTCTCCGTTTGCAGGCGAACCAGTGCTTTCGTCGTATCGTGGGCATCGCCTGCTCAGCGAGGACGACTTTTATGCCTACGCCGCGTTCTCGAAGGAAAAATGGTCGCCGGTGCTACTGTCGTTCCAGCAGAAGTGGGCGCTTCTTGATCGTATCTTCGCCGCCCTCGACACCCATATTGGCGAGCGGGTCGAACGCATTATCCTGAGCAGTCGCGTACCGGGTACGCGCATGCCAGTCAGGCTGGGGGAGGGGCGAATCTTCCAGGTCGTTAGTCCAGGCGCTGAATGCGCGCGCTTGCACGCTAGTGGCGCATCGTTTGTTGCGGTGTATGAAGGATTCGTTCGTCATCCGATGGAAACTGGACGGAATGAACTGGCTCTCGTATGGCATCGGCCGCCAGAAGATTCGGCGACGCGCGATGCTTTTGAGGCGCTTAGCCTGGCGTTGCGGGATATTGGATTGCAGCGGCCCGAAGTCGATTGCACGGCGATTCTCGAGGCGCTGATCTGACTATTGCACAGTCGACGAACGCTGCCCGGTCGCGGGCCTGCATGATGTGCAGGTGGTCGGAGGTTCAAATCCTCTCGACCCGACCAAAGAAATCAAGGCCTTACAAGCGATGCTTGTAAGGCCTTTTTCATTGTGCGCCGAGCATGCGCAACAGCTTGGGGGTGCAAGTCCCCTGTCCAACCTGATGGTGGTGAATGACTAGCGAAACGCAAGGGCGTCGTCGTGAGGCGGGGTCTGAAGGAAGCGTGTAGCCGGCTTCGTAGTCGTTGCCCTCATCGAGCGTGCAGGTGGCGGCGGGTGCGCGGAAGTTGCCTTCGGAACCATCGACCTCGTGAGGCAGGCAGATCGATTCCCACGGCACGATAGGACTTTGCCGGCTGGTCACGATCAGCGCACGCGCCTTTTCGGTGAGCGCCGGCCACGCGGCCAAGAACGCCTCGATCGTCTGGGCGCTGGCCATGCCGAGGCCCCGGCACGACCTTCCACCACTGGCGTCGGCGCGGGATGCCCACGGTGAGATCAGCGAGTGTCGTGATGCCATACGCCTGCAGCACCCGCACGGCACGCGGCGCGAACCACTGCGCAATGTCGTCGGCGATCTGCGGTTCGGGCGGGCGGGTGGTGCGAAGCGCCTCGATCGCCTGGGCGACCGCTTTCGCGTGCTGCGCGTGCTCTTCCGCAGGATGATCGAGAAGCGCGGCCAGATGGTCGCGGTGCGCCGAGCGCGCGATCGCTACCAGCCTGCGCCGAATGCGGCCGAGCACGCCGCGCGCCGATTTCCCGTCACCGAGTGCCGAGGGCAGATAGCACTCGACCGCCGGCCGCACGGCAACGCCCGCATACCAGGCCGGTAACACGGCGAGTTCCGCGGCATCTGGAAAGCCGGACGGATGGTGATCGTCTGGACGGGACGGAGCGGGCAGGGAGGTGTGAAGCGTTTTCATGCAGTCGAATTTACTCGATAAACACACACATTATGATAATAAGGATTATCGTAATAGTCGTGTCGTGTATCGATTTTCGGGGATAACTTCGGCGCTCACGCAAGTAAATCTATGGTCCGCCCCAGTTTTGCAACCCCTGATCCTTGATGTCATGTTGGCTTGCTTAAATCTATCCGGCGTCGGTGTGGGGACTGTTCCCCGCGCCACGATGAAGTTCGCGCCTACGGCTCCTATAAAGTTGATCGACTTCAGAAGTCTCTTTACTTGCCAGGATGTTCCGCAGGCCGGTGTGCCGTTCACGTCATCACGTTTCAGTCGTCGCAAAGCAGAGAATAGGATGGTGAGCCCGTGTTCGTTCAAGCCAACGCTGCCGCACGCCCTGAATCAAAAGTGGTATGACGGGCGACGATCGCCTAGGGGGTTCGAGCAAGCTTGCTAGCCAGCGCGCAAGCCACCACGTTCGAATGGCGCCGCGTCAGGAGCGCACGGGTCCAGTCCGCTAGATGACCGGTTCGCTTCTCCAGACATTGCATGTAGGCGCGAGCGCATTGGACGAGGAGGCTTCGGATGTGCTTGTCGCCACGTCGACTGATTCCTAGAAGGTTGGATCTACCGCCTGTACTGTACTGGCGGGGAACAAGACCCAGCGAGGCCGCGAAATCGCGACTGCATCCGAACTGCTTGCCGTCGCCCATTTCTGAGGCAAGCACACTTGCCGTGATCGGCCCGATACCTGGAATGCTCATCAGTCTTTGACCGACGTCGTCATCGTCAAGCTGATGCGCCAGCTCGCGATCAAGCTCAGTGATCTGCGGCTGGAGATGCTTGAAATGCGCGTGTAGGCGCTCGAGGGTAGCGACAAGACGGGGCGGCAGAGAGTGGAAGCTGAGAAGCTCCGGCAATCGCTCAACCGCGGTCTTGCCAGTCGGCAGGCTGACGCCGAACTCAAGCAGGAAACCATGCATCTGGTTGATCGCTTTCGTTCGATCCCTCACCATCGTTTCACGAACGCGATGTAGTACTGAAAGTGTTTGCTGCGACTCGGTTTTCGGTGTCACAAACCGCATGGCCGGACGCGATGCGGCTTCGCAGATTGCTTCGGCATCGACGAAGTCGTTCTTGTTCGACTTGACGAATGGCCGCACAAATTGCGGAGAAATCAGTTTAACTTCGTGACCGAACGTCGCCAGCTTGCGTGCCATGAAATGAGAGCCGGCACACGCCTCCATGACGACAGTGCAGGCCGCGTAGGTTGCGAAGAACTCGATCAGTTGTCTGCGCCCGAGCTTCCTCCGGAAAATACAGCCTTGCCGTTGCTGTCCTGCCCGTGGACGTGAAAGCAGTGCTTGCCAAGGTCGATACTAACGAGCGTCGCATGATCCATGATGGTCTCCCGTTACGAGTGAGCGCTCCTAGCGTAACCCACCTCGAGAGGTGGGGCGGACCATGTCATTAGTTGTGTCTAAATTGCTGAGACCCTCGTCAGCGAATTCCATATGGGCCAGCAGGCCGAGCAGCCTGCAATGACGGGCCGGACATAGGGGTGCTGCCTTACCTGTAGACCAAAGTGCAACCCCAGCTTGCTATCCGGGGCGTCCACATAAGCCACTTTTAGTAGAGTCGAATCCAACACGGGTTGAGTTTGTTCGGCTCAACCGGAAATCTACGCAGCCACGCTTCACTTGTCACCGTTGTGCTAAGCAGCGGTTTAGTGCCGTTGACCGTTCCGTCCAGAAGGCTGCGAACCGTGCTGGCAACAATCGGGCGTAACGCGGCATTCAGAGGGACGTAGGCCGGCGGTGGGGTAGACGCCATGAGCTTGACCGTATGGCCGTGCTGCTGTAACGGGCGTGCCAAGTGATGCGCACCGGAGCGCGCCTCCATGCCGATGAGGCGCGTTGGCAACGGCGCAATCAACTTCGCCAACTGATCGCGCGGAACACGTGGTTCGATAAACATCGCGTTGCCGGTTTCGTCCCCCGCCGTGAATGGCGAATACATTCTTGGCATAATCGATCCCGATAGTGAAAGTAGGCGTGGACTCCCCATCTCGCAGGTGTCGATGGACGTTCGCAATTTCATCATGACACATTCATCACATTTCATCCTCACCTCTATTCTCACGTGGGATAATGTTGGTGAGAATGATGGCGCCTTTCAACTTCAGGAAAGATCCGTGGTCAGTAAAACACTCAAGTTCAACTACGGTGCACTGGTGATCGGCTTATGCATCGCGATCTGGACCCTGTTCTCGCTCAGCGGACAGATAGCCTTTGTCAAATCTTCGGTCGTGACGCAAGGCAAAGTCGTTCGGCTGAACTACGGCGAGCATCATCCTCAGATTTTATTTGTGACACAAACGGGTGAGCGCATATCGATTCCGGGGAGCTTTGTATCGGCGGAGGTCGGGGACTCTGTTCGCGTTCGCTACGACCCGGATAATCCGCGAGCATCGGCAGTAATTGACTCGTTTTCCAACTTGTGGCTTGAGACGCTCATATCATCCGTATTCATGATCGCTTTCCTCTACGCGGGATTGACAGGGCAAGAATTCCGACCGAGGTATGGATAATCCATGTGGATAAAGACACTCAGAGAAAGCAACTGGAAATACGATACGGGAGCTGGCGGTGGTGGTGGGATTGATGTGGTACTCGCTTCCGGTGGCGTCGTTGTGCTTGATCCTCCCACGGGGCAACCCGAACAGTTTGCGTATGCAGGCGTGGGCATGGGCATTACATTCCCCATCCTCAAATGGCTTAAACTGGGTAAGCTTGAACTGCCCAAGCTCAACGTTCAGGGGCGTAGTGTCGGCGCGAGCGGAGCCACAAAGGGCTTCGACAGTTCGGGAAAGGTCTATATGACCGAGGCGTTTCGTGGCACAGAGCTGGAAATCAGGAACTTCGAAGGCGGCGTGATTTATGTCGATTGGTCACTCGGCTATCTCGCGGGCTGGAGCGGTACATTTATGCTTGCGGGAATCGATCCGCGACTCATGAAACTGGCCACCGTACCAGTTGCTGGAGCGGCGTTTATGCGGCAGGCGATTATGTCGGCGCCGGTATTCATCAGGACAGTGGGGCGAATGGAGGGGCTGACGGACTCACTGGGCGGAGGCATCATGTTCGGCCAACTGACCTATCAAAGCCCGGAGCCCGCCCCGAAACAGGGGCCGGTTTGCGAAGTGCCGGGCGTAAATTGAGTGTGGGTAAATCTTGCTCACTGGCAGTAGTCTGAGCGCTCTTCGATACCAGACATGATTAGAGCACAGGATGGGTTCCAGACTGAGCAGGGCAGCGTAACAGCTCTCTGCGATCCTGCTCCGAGCACAGTACTAACTGCACATAATTGATCTCCGGTGCATAGGGCGCAAAAAACTGGTCCAGCACACGCCCGAACAGGCTCAACGCGATACCGCGCATCGCGCTTTCGTCGAGTGTCACCACGACTTCCACTCCGCGCACGAACGACGGAAACTGGCAGGCAAGCGTCATCCACCGAAGAGCGGGTCGGTACTCGAGCCCGACGATTGCGTCGATGGCGCGCCGGGTAATGCTTGTCCGCGGGGCGTGCAGTTTCAGGAAATCTCTGAGCTCCTTTAGTCCAGGCTCGGGGTGCCCAAATGGGCGCTGAGCCATGCCCGCCAGAACGCGCCAAAGTGCGTCCTGCCCTCTCGGCAGCGAGGCCGGGACGGTTGGCCGTGTCAACAGCCTGATAGGACAGGTCAGAGCAGCGCCTTCATGCAACAGGTCGCTATCCGGCGCACCGATTGGCATACGAGACGGCAGGTCGCCGTTGGTCGCCGTGAGTTCAATGTGAAGTTGCGGTTGGGGTGGATGGGCGATTTCGCCACCCTGGTCGACAAGCGAGAGAAGGAGCGGTGCGCGGGAGGCGTCGTTTGCCTGGTCCGGGTCGCGAATCGCCGTCCAGTACAGAGACCTTACAGTGGACGGCTGATAGTGACTCAAAGCCCGATAGGCGGGGACGGTGTTGCGCAGTGCCAGCCCTGCGATTTCCCGCTCGGATTGCATACGATCTTCCAACTCGACGTAATCGATGGAATACACATCAAGCGGCAAGCCTGTTTGCAGTGGCACGGGCGTCACGGGATAGGCAGTGGCGGCGCTTGTCAGCGGAATTGGCGCCGCATCGCGCCGGAACAGATTGACGACGGGCGTGCAAAACAGCCTGAAAGCAGCAGCATCCAGCCCGGCAAGTGTTTGTGCAGCAATTGAATTCACGGGTGTATTGCAAAGGGCGATGTGCAGAGTCAGCATCCGTGCAGTGGTGTCATTTGGCGTGATCGCGGCACGTCGAAGTCTCCCGAGGTCGATATTAATGAAGTCGAATTTTTCGGGAAACGCAAAATATTCGATTAAGGTGCGCAGCGCATCCGACGTATGGGTTGCTTCCTGCGGCAGTAGACGTTCGTCCTCGCTGAAACCCGCTGCATCGATCGGGACGTCGGGGAGCGCAACCCACCGTCCACAGTGGTCGACTTCGACGAAGGCAGCGCGGGCCTGTATGAGCAGCGCGTCGCTGAGGGCAGCCACAAGCGCGTATTCGCCGGACAAGTAAACGCATAGAGGGCCGCGGGGAATCGTTGCATCGAACGATTCCGATGCCGTGGCGCTGGCGATTGTAATCGAAATGACGCCGGTAACATCGGCCGGTAGCCTGACCGCGGCAGGGGCCACGGTGGCTGGTGCGTAACATGCCGAATGGATACGCAGTGGCGCGAGAATGACATCGTAGACCGTGCGGAATCGACATGGCGTGACATTGGCGTCGAGCGTTGTCCCACGAGCGATGCCGAGCGATGCCGTGAGCTGGCCGAACAGGGCAGCGGGTTCGAATTGAGCTATTGCACAGGCCGGCATCGTGCGAAGGTATTCAGGATAGAGCACTTCGAGCAGCGATTCCGTGAATTCGGGATAGCTGTCCTCGATCCTGGCATCGATCCGCGCGCTCAAGAGCGCGAACGTCTGCATCATACGATCGACGTGCAGATCATCCGCTCCGTTTGAAATCCCGAGCCTGGCAGCGATTTTCGGATGGCGCTGGGCAAACTCCGTCAACCTGCGTGACAGCAAACCGATTTCGTATTCGTAGTGGGGCAGCAGGTGTTCCATTTTTCGTTCATGCATATTCAATTAAATATGCATCGTGAATTATATGAGATCGTAAATGACAAAATTTACGTGGGAATGCGGTTTAGAATTCGCTGACAAATAATAGCCTGCTACTCAAACTACAGGAACTTGAGGTTGTCATGCAAATGTCAGATATTGCAGATTTTTTCGACCTTCAAGGCAACCGGCTTTTTACCATTCAGACGCCTATGAAAGGGCAATCCGATTTGGTGATGGTCGAGTTCCAGTGTGCTGAAGGTCTGTCCCGGAATTTCGAGATGTACGCGCAGCTCGCGTCGCAAGACCCGAACATCGAGCTGAAAAAGCTGATCGGACAGCCCGTGACGATTACGTTACAGCTGACCGATGCGCTCGCGAGTTCCGACGAGCGATATTTCCATGGTTACGTCGCAAGCTTCACGCACCTCGATAACGATGGCAGTTTCACGCTTTACAGCGCGACGATCTTGCCGTGGCTCTGGATGCTGTCACGTCGCCGCGATATCCGGATCTTCCAGGAAGAAAATACCGAGGCGATTCTCTCCAGCGTATTTCAGGAATATGGCCAGATCGCGTCTTTTGAATTCCGCCTGTCCAAAGCCACGAAGAATCGTAGTTACTGCACGCAGTATCGGGAAACCGATCTGGAGTTCGTTGAACGCCTGATGCAAGAAGATGGTCTGTTCTTTTTTTTCGAACATGCCAAAGATGGTCACAAACTGGTCATCACGGATAACTCGACTGTTGCAAAGCCAATCGATGGGCCCAGCGCGTCGCTGCAATATACGAAGGGCGAGGCACTCGACAATCAGGCAATTATTACCTCGTTTCAGGCGAGCAGGCAATTGGAGTCCGGCAGCGTCGGGCTGAAGACGTTCGACTACAAGGCACCGCTTGCGCGCCGCTTCGTATCTGGCGGAACCGATGTCAACCAGGGAGAAGTGCCGCCGTACGAGGTCTACGATTATCTGGGCGAACATGGGTTTGCCGACAGCGATCGCGGCGAAGAACTGGCGCGTTTCCGTACGCAGGCGCTGGCGGCGCACAGCAAGATCTTCGTCGGTGCGAGCAACAGCCGGCGACTGTCACCGTGCCGATATTTCGAGCTGAACGATCACTACGATCACAATGACGCCAAACCTGAGGACCGGCAGTTTTTACTGACGACGGTTACGCATAGCGGCACGAACAACTATCAGGCTGGCGAGGGCGCGGCGAACTATCAATGCAGTTTCACCTGCATCCGAAAGAAGATCCCGTACCGTCCTCCCTTCACGATAGAGCGTCCGTCTATCATCGGGCCGCAGACAGCGATTGTCGTCGGCCCGGAACGCGAGGAAATCTATACCGACAACCTTGGCCGCGTGAAGGTGCAGTTCCATTGGGACCGCCTTGGCAAACGCAATCAGGGTAGTTCTTGCTGGGTGCGCGTCGGGCAGCCGTGGGCGGGGCGTGGTTTCGGGATGATCCAGATTCCGCGCATCGGCGATGAGGTGGTCGTCATTTTTCTCGATGGGGATCCGGACAGGCCGCTGATTATTTCGAGCGTCTACAACTCGGCCAACATGCCGCCGTGGGTCTTGCCGGCGAACGCGACGCAAAGCGGAATTCTGTCGCGCTCTACCAAGACCGGGAACGTTAACACCGCCAATGCGATCCGCTTCGAGGACAAGAAGGGGCAGGAGGAGGTATGGCTGCATGCGGAGAAGGATCAGCGTATCGAGGTCGAAAATGACGAATCCCATACGGTCGGCCATGATCGTAGCAAGACCGTCGAGCACGACGAAACCGCCCATATTGGTCACGACCGAACTGAGACGGTCGACAACAACGAAACGATCACGATCGGCGTCGACCGCACTGAGCAGGTTGGCAAGAACGAGACGCTGACAGTTGGCGGCAATCGCACGGAGATCATCAAAGGGATGGAGAACCTTGTGATCGCGCTGACGTCGACGGAGACCGTGGGCCTTGCAAAGGCGTTGACGGTCGGCGGTGGCTACCAGGTGACGGTGGCCGGTGCGGTCAATACGTCGGCAGGGCTTGCGAGTGCTGAGGAGGTGGGCCTGTCGAAGACTGCTATGGTTGGGCAGTCCTACTCGATTAAGGCTGGCAACGCGTTCGAGGTCACAGTCGGCAAGTCGACGTTTCGCATGGATGCGGACGGCAACATCACCCTCAAGGGCGTCAGCATACTCATCGAAGGTTCTGGTCCAGTCGCGATCAACGGTAAAGACGTGGATGTGAACTAACCCGATGGAGTTCATCAACCACACCCCATTTCCTGCGCTGGCCTTTGCCGGTGTCGATGCCCGTGAGCAGGAATTCCATGTCGTGGTGCTTCGGCAAACCTTGACCTGGAATGAGGCAGACGGACTTCATTTTTCCGACGAACAGCAACCCTTATGCGAGGCAGACGAGTTCTTCAGAGTGGACATGCAGGGCAGCGTTCGGCAGGAATCGGATTTGTGCCCTTACAAGCCTCGTTGCGACGTGATTGTTAACGCGACGGCTTATCCGCCGGGTCACACGGATGGAAATGGCCCGGGAGAATTCGACATTCGGCTTAGGGTTAGCCGGCCCGGTTCGCCCATACCGTTGCCCCCGGAGCCTCATGGACTCAATCCGTTAATGGCTGCATCGCCCGAAGCAATGGGGTCATGGAACGCCGAACTCGAACTTGCAAAACAAACGACGACGCCAGATCAGCACCTGATCGACAAGACGCTAGTTGTTACGGGTGAACGTCAGTTCGTCAGACGAAAAGGATTGCTGCGTCTAGCGGCCGCGATCGCTAGGATCGGCTCCCTCGGCACGGTCCGCTTACCGGACTGGCAATTGACGGTTCCGCAGCCGTCGCGCGCCATTCCGGTGCACCTGGAACGTGCCTTTGGTGGTCAATGCCGTATCGAGGTGGACAATAAGGCAGCCGACAGAATTTCGAAGAAGCAGCGTTTGACGCCAGAGCAGTCCGAAGCCCATCCGGACGCGCCGCGCGCACCGGTCGCACACGCGGCGTATCCAGCCAACGTCGAAGGACAGGGGTTTGCACGCGCCTGGTATCTGGATGCCGTAGGCGTTGACATCGTTGCTGCGCCGCAAATCGAATATCTCGCGCGACCTGTTACCTCGGCCCATTTTAATTCTGCCCGTCTTGGGAAGCTTGACGAAACGGAGCCGCTTGTCGCTGGGCTGGGTGTCCGTCCCAAGGGGCATCCTGAGCGGGCAAAACTGGTGGGAACGATAGATCGAGCGTTTATTGAGAGCGATGCTCCGTTGCCGAAGGATTTTGATTTTGCGGTGTGGAATGCAGCATGGCCAGATCAGCAGGTCGATGCGCTGAGAGGCGATGAGCAAATCGAGTTGGTGAATTTGTGCACCGCTGATACGCCATGCGCGATACAGGATGCCTCTAGTAACGTCAGATTGACATTGAGACTTCCCGGCCACTTGCCATTTGCACTGGTACGGTTTGAAAGCGGCAGCATAGGGGAAGTTGAGGCTCGACTCGACACAGTGCTGATCGACCCCGAGCGGCGCGAAGTGTCATGTGTCTGGCGAGTGACGCTTGCCAAACAGCCGGGCGTGCGTGTTCTTGAGATGCGCATGGTTGAGCAAGGCGAAATTGGCCTGCTGGCGACCGATTCCGCCGTATCTCAAGGTGAGAGGCGGATCCATGGCTAGCCGACTCGGAGCGCGCAAGGACAGCGCGTTCAAGGCAGTGTCAACGGCGCCGTCTATTAACAAGACACCAGTTGGCAGCAGTACACCGCCATTGCCGTACCCTGTAACCGAGGACCTCTCCGGCAGTCTGGGGACCGTGCCGAACGTGCGTTTCAACGGCGATCCGGCGTACGTGCTCAATCAGAGCACACAACCGGCCTGCAAGGGGGATGCCGCCGGGTCCTGCAACGGCGTCAAGAGCGGAACGGTCAGTGGCGAGGTCAAGCCGGTCGAGGGTTCCAGCACGGTTCGAATCACAGGCAAGCCGGTGATTCGTGAAGGCGATCCGTGTACGCTCAATGGTGGAAATTGCCCCGGCATCTATGTCACCCAGTCGGCACCTGGCGCCTCGATCGAGGGAGGAAAGCCGAGCGCAAGCTGCAATCCGCCCGTAAAGCCAGAAACGCCTGAAGAGGAAGGTTGGTGGGGTACGGCGAGCCCTTGGGTGCACGGTGCGCTCGGGGTGGCGAGTTTCGTACCAGGGCTCTCCCTCGTGACTGGAGCAGTGGACGCCGGGATTTACGCGGCCGAAGGCGATATGGTCGAGGCAGGACTCTCGGCTGCGAGCATGATTCCAGGTGGTAAGGTGGTCACCACTGCCGGTAAGCTAGCCAAAGGAGCGGTGAGTCTTGCCAAGGGCGCGCACGCTGCTGAAGAGGCTGCGAAAGCGGCCAGGCTTGCGAAGGACGCGGAGGACGCAGCGAAGGCGGCTAAACTTGCCAGGGAAGCGGAAGAAGCGGCTAAACTCAAAAAGTCTGAAGAAGAGGCCGCTCGCCTGAAGAATGCTGAGGGTGATGCAAACACCGGTACCAAAGACCGGGATGGCAAGAAAGTCAAGGGCAAGAAGAAGCTCAAGTGCGGCGAGTACGGCAAGTACGGCGATCTGAAGAAAAAAACTGGCGATGGCAAGTTCGATCGGGATCATATTCCGTCGAAGGCAGCACTGAAGGAAAGAGCAGAATCAATGCTGGATGAAGGGGAAAAACTTTCTCCTGGACAACGTAAGGCCATCGAGGATTGGGGCGATTCCATCGCGATTCCACGGCAGGCTCACATTGATGTTAGCCCCACTTATGGAGCGAAGAATATTGGATTGGCGCCTCAAGACGCAGACAATCTCGCAGGTGCGGCTCGCCGAGATGTCGAATCTATGCTGAGCAAGATCGACGAGTATGATGCAGATGGCGGTTGCAAGAAGGCATATCAGAAAGCCGCGAAACGAGTACTACGCATGACAAATCGAGATTTTGATAAGGCTTTGCTCGAGATCATTCAGAAGGTGAAATAGATATGAAAACGCAAGAATTCACCGATGCGATCGGAAAACAGGCAGACTCAGATGTCGTAAAACATCTACTGCACAATTTTGGTATCGATCGACGAGTCGCCATCAAGCGCGATGAGACAGATGTGTACGAGAACATTACTGACGCTGGCGTGTCGCTGCTATTTGAGAGCGAACGCTATGTAAGTGCGAAACATAAGGTCGAGTTTCCGACGGATGCACCAATTCTTACCGCAATTTTCCTCTATGGAACTGGAGATGATGAATTCTGTGAATACAAAGGAGATCTTCCTGAGGGACTGACGTTTTCGGATAGTCGAGAATCGGCTACTCAGAAACTCGGTAGCTCGGAAAAATACAATCCAGACCGAAATTCCGAATTTTGGGATTTTTCAGGAAATGTACGATTTTTCGTTCGATACGCAGGTGACGAAAAAACTATAGAAAGAATTCAATTCGGAATTCTTTGGCGATGAAAGCTGAATTTATCGTCTGTGGCTTCGGTAGTCCTGCTTCTGCGGAATGCATTGATGGTATTCTCGAGGAACTGGGGACTTATCAACGTCCAGAACTACCTGATGGGCGCCAGGCATTCTACGACTGGATTCTCGTTCGTCGTCAAGGAGTAGAACTTGGATTTGTTGATTCGGAGTATCAAGCTGCGACAGCTCGGTGGCAATGGGGGCGAGGTCATTTGCTGCTCAGTCAGGCTTATTTCTATTCTGGCGTCGACGATATCCGGGCATTTGCCGACGAGCTGCCATTCGAATTGACGTTTGAAGACAGTCGCGAGATTGCGCGGGCAAAGCTTGCCGAGTTTGAGGCAACCCGGCACTCATATCGAGATGACACATGGGATGTCGAAGGCTATCGTCTCAGCGTGATGTACGCGAAAGCAGGTTCAGCGATTGATCGTATCGCTTGCCGTATGCTTGCCTCACCGATTCCGCGCAAGACTCAGGTGCAGTTTCCAGATCTAATTAGAGTAGCCGATACGTTTGGCTATGAGGCAAGATCGCCGGAGTTTCGGGCGCTCTGGCCGCATTCGCTGACGGACGATGATTTTCGAGCCATCCGCGACGATGGCGAACTCGATCTGACGCAAAGCTATGGTGCGACGCTCGGCTTTGTGGATAGCAGTTCGGGGCCGATATTTCGCGCTATTACTCTGCATCGAAACCGGGATCAGGAATCGGTTGGGTGGCATGGGGCACTACCTCTGGGCCTGGATTTCGAGGATAGCCCGGAAACTTTATTTGGGAAAATCTCC
The DNA here is from genome assembly GCF_905220255.1 of Paraburkholderia sp. J69-1. Lineage (NCBI taxonomy): Bacteria > Pseudomonadati > Pseudomonadota > Betaproteobacteria > Burkholderiales > Burkholderiaceae > Paraburkholderia > Paraburkholderia sp. J69-1. The sequence goes on from NZ_CAJMZG010000031.1 coordinate 73,068, forward strand.
AGGCAGCCGATTCAGCAGGCCAACTCGGTTTTAACGGGACACGCAGTTTGGCATTTCGATAACTACACACTTCATGTTCTTTATAGCAACCTGGATAACAGGCTGTTGCGTGTCAAGTTACTCTCCCCGGGTACGTGGAAGTGCGTTGAAGACGAGGATCTCGCATAGTTTCGATTCTTGTGCATCAGACTGGCATTTCGTCGAATCGATGATGCCAGAACGTAAGCGCGTCTTCATTACCGGGACATGGTCAGAGTTATGCGTTCGAGTGCGCCCAATCCCACTTGCCCGCGCGAGCATCGATCATGGTCGGTGTTAAGGGAGACCCGCTATGGGCGCAAACGACACACTTCACGTCCCGCCGTGCACGGAGCGCCTGGCGGACACTGTTCGACCAGTATGCGCGCTGGCGTTCGCCCATGAACACTGGGCTCTTGCGGCTTGCCATTGCGTCAGCTTCCACTATTTTAGACCCGCAAACTACAGAGTTAGACCCGCAAGCTACAGAGTCACTTCGGTTGTGCCGTCAAGCAGTTAATCGCGCACCATTTGCGCGATGGTTAGTTGGTGCCGTCCCTGCGCCGCGCCGGGATAGCGCCGTTCGATTGATGTGCAAACTGAAGTGCACATGTTTTTGTTGACAGAAGGTCGAGATGACTAGCTGGCGTTTGTTCGCAACATCCCCAGCCACTAGAGTCTCTCCTTGTGCCGTCAGGGTCGGCGTTTTCCGTCCAGCTGATATATGAGTCAATCTGGGACGAAAAACGGGTGCCCGCCGCGTGGGAACTCAGGCCACTCAACTTCGTTGACATACTCGGCATACTTCACGAAGAGAGGGTTTGCGCCGTGTACGTTGGCTATTTCCAAAGCTGGTTCCGGCACAACGCCTTGCGGAAACAAGTGTTCCACCAAGTGCGCGTCATAGTCCCCACGCACCACGACTATCCGCATCCCCGCATGAGCGTATCCAGCCAACGGCCTGCCGCCCCGAACGTGAATTCTTGCCATTCCCGTGCCCTCCTCGTATTTTCCTACTGGACCCGGGCATCAGGCGCGAGCGCTATCGAATTAAACTGATTCTTTTGACCCAACTTGACACGACCCGTTCTGCAAGGGCGGCGTATAAGGCTGGCCCCTATGCCAACTTCTGTGATCTAACGCGACAAATTCACGTATTTTTGTTACTCAACGCGACAAATGCGCGGGAGTAGAGCAGATTTTTGTGACTCAACGCGACAAGCCAGTTCTGCGAGCGCAGCATGTAAAGCTGGCCCCACATACGAATTTCTGTCAGTCAACGCGACAAATTCTATCGCTTCTGTTACTCATCGCGACAAGAAGAGGGGCGCGGCAATATAATGTGACTCTACGCGACAAACTCAGACATCCATGACTGCGACAGCCGAACCGATCATCAAGGACATCATTTTCATGTCGGGCCTCTCGATGGCCGATCGACGGCGCGTGCAGCGCTTGGCTGCAGCAGGCACGCTCACCAATGTTTTTAAGGGCGTGTATGTGAACAGCGAAGGCGGATTGCCCGAAGTCGAGCGACGGGTGAAGACCCACTGGATGGCTATCGGCGGCATGCTCATACCTGGCGGCGTGGTCTCCCATGTAAGCGCCTTCAAGGGGGTGGCCCACGAGAACGTCTGGACGGTATCGCACCCGACGCTCGTCCGTAGAAAGCTTGAATTACCAGGCCTCGCTTTTCAGGTATTAGAAGGCCCCGGGCCATTACCCGGAGATATGCCATTGGGGCAGACCGGGCTGCACTGGTCAAGTCAAGCTCGAGCCCTGCTCGAAAACCTGGGCCGAAAAGCACCGCGCCGCGCAGGGGCGGATGAGGTGGAAGCCTGGCTCATAAAACACTTGAATGCATCTGGGGAGCCGTTCCTCAATGACATTCGGGACAAGGCAGCATCGTTGGCCGAGCGACTCGGCATGCAGGAGCAGCTTGAAACACTGCGAGGCATGATAGGCGCGCTCTTGCGCACGCACGAGAAGGGGGAGCTGAAGACAAACGACGGCATCCTCGTGTCTAAGGGGAAGTCGGTTGACCGAGAGCGCATGGAGCGCTTTGAGTTACTTGCCAGCTACTTGCGAACAGCAGCGTTCCCGCGCGTTGAAGATAACGTGCCCATGGGCGCTGCACGGCACAATCGTGCGTTCGTTGAGTCTTATTTTTCTAACTATGTCGAGGGGACAAAATTCGCCATTGAGGACGCGCGCGATATTGTCATGCAACAGAAGGTGATGCCCACTCGACCGAAGGACTCCCATGACATTCTCGGGGTGTACCAATTGGCGGTCGAAGCACCATACCGACATAGCCCACCCGTAGCAGGCGAAGAGTTTCTTCCCGCCCTGCAGGAGTGGCACGCTCGCATGCTGCAAGCCCGGCCCGAGGCAAACCCAGGCGTGCTAAAGACTGAGGTCAACTACGCCGGCACGACCCAATTCGTGAATCCAGAACAGGTGCGTGGAACGTTCGAAGAAGGCTCGCTCCTGGCCCGGAGTGTTCCTGAGGGCATCGCCCGAGCTATTTTCTACTTGTTCCTGGTGGCTGAAATTCATCCATTCGTTGATGGCAACGGTCGAATTTCACGCCTTGTTATGAACGCAGAACTCTCACGGACAGGCCTGCACCGAATTATTGTGCCGACACTGTTCCATCCGCAATTTGTCGATTGCCTGCGTAAGCTGACCCGTGAGAACGAGCCTGCCGACTATGCGCGCAGTCTTGCGAAAATGGCACATTGGTGCGCGCAGTTCGACTACACCGATATGGATAGCCTCATCGCCCACCTGAAGAAAACGAATGCGATGGAAGAGTCTCTGACCAGGTTCCAGCTACTCAACATCAACGGCTCGCACTTCCTTCCGGAATGAGCATATCGTTGTCGCTTCAGCTGAGTTTGCCCGAGGCCACCTTTTGGGCAAATCCAACGGCGACGATACTTTTGTTTCTGGGTCCCTGTACCCAGGCTTCGCTACTGAGATGCCTAACGTTCCTGAAAATTCTCACCTAGGCTTCAAAATTCGCTCGCTGTTAGTTTGCGATCCGAAACGACGCCGTGGCCGTTTTGTGGCCGGGTAGAATGCGCGCGGCAGACAGCGAGCGGACCTTGGCCGTGCGCGGGGTGTGGGCGGTTGATTGCGGCCGGACCCGCCGTATGCGCGTACGCCGCCGCTACGGCAGGCGGACACTTGCCGCGTGTCGTCAGTAAATGATGCCGAGCAGTACTGCTTTGACTATGGCTTGCGTCTTGTTGACCGAGTTGAGCTTCTCCATGATGTTTTGCATGTGGAAGGTAATGGTCCGCTCCGATATAGAAAGAATGGAACCGATTTCTAGCGCAGTTTTCCCGTCAGCGGCCCATTTCAGCACCTCCTTCTCGCGCGTGGTGAACGGTCCTTTATGCATCGAGGCCGACGCCGCGGGCGCGTCGACCAAGCGCGAAATCACCGCGTGAGCGGCGTGCGCCAGATAGATCAGTCGGCTTTCCGTTGCGGCGAGCTCTAGATCGGAAATGATGTCCGCACTGCGCGACACGCTCCACATCGCGATTCGTCCGTGCTTATCGCGGATGGGTTGGGACCAGCCGTGCGCGAGGCCGTGCGCCTTCGCTTCCTGCCAGAACGGTTCGTCCGCGCATGCATCGACCGGCCATACGAGCGGCGACGTATAGATCAGCCCGTAACGGACGATGGGGTCGCGTACGAAATAGTTTCCATCGAGGTATCGCTGTCGCCATGAGTCGGGATAGGTGTTGCGCGTACTAAACGTGGGCCGAGTCACCGGTAATGGATCGCGTGCGCCATAGGCGCACATGTCAAAGTCGAGCGCGCGGGCCTGGGCCGCAACGATGTCGAATATCTCACCGAAGCTCTGCGCGCGCGACAGCGTCGTCATGACGTCTTCTCTCCATGCTTCCACAACAATCTCCAAATAGCGTGTAGCGTCAAACGCACGCGATCGTTGATTGGCAGGTCGCGTGCGTCGGCGACATTTTCGCCGCACATGAATCAGGGAAGCTCTTGTCCTCGCGCAGCACGTTAATCGCGGAGGTTTCCGCGGCGTGTCGATCGAAAGGCTGAATCAGTCGGGGAAGAAGCGTGAAGCACGTCGATTGCTACTGACGACGTGATGCATTCGGCTCCGTCCGAATTTCGTTGTGTTTGTCTTTGAAAGGCGCTTTGATCCTGGCGTCCGAAGCGATTGCGAATGCCTTCGCCGGCAGCAGGCGCGAATTTCCCGCAGGTGCGGTCGCGTCGCCTTAGTACGTCGCTGATCCCGGCGCCCGCTTCGCGAGGCGCCGAGTCTCCACCAACGCACTCGATTGGTGTGTTGTCGACAGGGTCGTATGACGAGCCACCAAGCCTACTTATTGGCTACGTGCCTCTTGTCTACCGTATGTATGGTACCGGTTTTATGCGGTGTGCCAACACTGCGCTATCAGTCGATCCATATCGGAACGATCGACAGCGCGAGCAGGAGCCCCAGCGCCGCGTTTGCGATGCGCCAATGCTGGTCGGTCCGCAGCGTGCGGCCGAGCAGCACGCCGGCCGTGCACCACAGCACGAGGGAAAAGATCGCCGCGATGCCGAATGCGCTGCCGAGTATCAACGCGAGGTGCACCGGGTCGGGTGTCAGCGCCGCGAATGACGCGGCCGCGCCGAGCGCCATCGTCCATCCTTTCGGATTGAGCCACAGCAGCAGCGCGCCACCGATGAAGCTGGTCGGCGTTTGCGATGCAATCGCATTACTTTTAGGTGCGCCGCTCGACGCGATTTTCCACGCGAGCCACAGCAGGTAGGCTGAGCCCAGCACTTTCATGATCATTTGCAGTGCAGGTACTGCGTGCAGCAGTCCGGCCAGCCCGGCCGCCGCGATGGCGGCGAGCGACGCGAGGCCGAGCGCAATCCCGCCAAGCAGCGGCACGCTGCGCCGGAACCCGAACTGAGTACCCGACGCCGTCGCCAGAGTGGTCGCGCCACCCGGCGTAATGGTGGCTACGATGACGAACACAATCAGGGAGAACAGCGTCTCGGACATGGCTAGAAAACCTCGTATGAAGAGCTGGGGCAGGCGACTTTGGAATCCGGCTGGACACGGATGGGATCGGATACTGGACAGACTCTAAAAGTCTTTCGCAGGCTCGGGTATGGAATGTTTATAATGACCCTATTAGCGTTGCTAATAATCTATTGCGCCCATGCCCCGCAATCTCGATACGCGCCTGTTGCGCACATTCGTCACCATCTCGCGTCGGTCGACCATGACGGCGGCGGCGCACGCGCTGCATCTGACCCAGGGCGCGATCAGCCAGCAGATCAAGCGGCTCGAAGAATGCTTCGGCCAGCGGCTGTTTGATCGCTCGCAGGGGCGACTGAAACTCACTATCGCGGGCGAACACCTGCTCGAGCGGGCAGAGCAACTGGTGCGGCTCAACGACCGAATCTGGACCGACATGAGCGGGTCGGTGTTTGCCGGCGTCCTGCGCGTAGGCGCACCGTCCGATCTGGTCGCTGCCTATCTCGCAGGTATTTTCAAGGCATTTTCCCATCGCTACCCGCACATCGAGATCGTGCTTGTCAACCTTGCATCAGTTGAACTGTCGGCCGCGCTGCTCGATGGACGGGTCGACATCGCGGTGATCGAGCAGCCGGCGAGCGAGCCCGGCGGGGAGTGCCTGCGCATCGAACCGCTCGCGTGGGTCGGCGCGGTCGGCGGCAGCGCGTATCTGAAGCGCCCGCTGGCGGTGTCAATCGTCAGCCATGCGTGCGTGTTCCGCCCGGCGTTATTCGACGCTTTGACGCAGCACGAAATCGCGTGGCGAACGGTGTTCGAGAGCGGCGATATTGAGGCGATTAAGGCGACCGTCCGAATGGACATGGCGGTGACCGCATGGCTCGCGTCGACGGTTCCCACCGATTTCCAGATGCTGCGATCGGCGCAAGGGTTGCCCACGTTGCCGGATTTCGCCGTGACCTTGCATCTGCCGCCATGGGGAACGACGCCGCTGATCGACGAAATGGCGAACTTCATTCGCAACGGTTTTCTCGAGGCACCGTCTGTCGGCGCCGGCATGTTGTCCGGTACGACCGATCGCGCGGCGTGATCGCGCTTCCAATGCGGAGCGTTCCTCACGGCTTCTGCCTGTAGGTCCTTCCAGTATCGTTGAGCGAGACCGCGCTATAGGATCGATGCCGAGATCTGCTCGACGACATCGCGACGCGTGCGCGCCGCACACGTCGCGACCGCATTCGACGGCAGTCAGGCGTTTCGCGGCTTCCCCAGTTCTCGTCGATCGATTTTTCCTGAGGCATTTCATGACTATCTGGCTGCTGCAACTGGACGAAGTGCAGGCCAGCCAGTGTTTCGGGCAGTCGCTCGTAGTCTCTGGCCAGTCGGCGGAAGCGATTGAGCCAGCCGAAACTGCGCTCGACCACCCAGCGGCGGGGCAACAACACGAAGCCCTTTTTCGCCTCCGGCAGCTTGATGACCTTAAGCTCAATCCCTTCGTCGAGTGCGGCTTGCGCGGGCTCCTCGCCGGTATAACCCTGATCGGCGAACGCCACCTTGACCGTCTGGCCGGTGGCCTGCTGAACCTGACGCGCCAGCTCTCCAACCTGCGCGTGCTCCTGTTCGTTGGCCGGTGTTATGTGCACCGCGAGCAATTGCCCCAACGTGTCCACCGCCATGTGCACCTTGCTGCCTTTCTTGCGTTTGTACCCGTCATAGCCTGCGCGTGGGCCGCTCTCGCAAGTCGACTGCAGCGTGCGGCCATCGAGAATGACTGCGCTGAGTTGGCTGCGCCGTTCCTGCGCAACCCGGAGAATCGACCGCAGATCGTTGACCATCGCCTCGAAGCAGCCCGCCTGAATCCAGCGCTGCGTCTGCTGGTAGACCATCTCCCACGGCGGAAAGTCATTGGGCAGCAAGCGCCACGGCGCACCCGCACGCACGATCCAGCGCAGCGCGTTGAACATCTCGCGCAATTCGTAGCGGCGCTGCGGTGCGTCCTTGTTCATGAAAGTCAGATAGGGAGCGGCGAAGTACCACTCCTCATCCGATACATCCGTTGGGTAAGGTCTGCGTTTTTTCATCCCGCCAGGGTACCAGGTCTGGCCGAAAGTATTTAACACCTAAGGGTTTCAAGCCCAACCCGTGGGTGCCCATTCCCTGGACGACCTGGCAACTGAAGGAATACGACCAGTGGCCGGTGCTTGGGTACCTTCACCGTCCTGTCACGGTGGATCTTTCGGACGGCCATGGCGCTCCGGCGAAGAGAGCCGATAAGATTGAGAAGTTGCGCAATGGCTGGGAGGAGGCTCTGGCCACGCTGCCGCAAGGCAGCCAACCTGAGCGGATGTTCTTCGACGCAGGCGCATCGACAGAGAACCTCGCTTTGCTTGTCCAGTCGCTGCACGACAACAAGCAGAAGATCGATCTTGATGACCCATCCGATGCCTTTGACATGCAACACCGCATTGGTGCCGACACAGGCGTCAGCTCGACGTTCGTGCAGATAGCCCTTGCAACCATGATCGGTTACGGAGACGGCAAAACAAACGCACTGGTGAACCTGCGCGACCCGGCTCATGCAACGATTACGATGTTGACACCACCAGACGAAGCCTCGCGTAAGGCCAATCCGCAGACTTTCAGTTGGAGCGTCCCGCAATAACGGGACAAGGACATGGCCGCGAAAATAATACATCGTGGTGGGTGATGCGCATAGCCATGGCGGCCAGGTGGTCGCCGGAGCACCCAACTCGCGAATCGAGGGCAAGGCGATCGCGCGACTCGGCGACGCCGCTGTGTGTGCCATCCACGGCCCGACTGTCATCGCAGAGGCGTCAGGTAATGCGACATACGACGGTAAGGCTGCGGCGGTCGATGGAGATCTTCTCGCGTGCGGTGCGCGCCTTATTGCCAGTCAGTCAACGACTGGCTGTTAAAGAAGCCCAATCGATACAGCAATACTGCGATACTGGATCCCAGCAAAGATGGGGACGTGGATGTCGGATCTGAAGAGTAGTTACGAGCGTGAGCTTTCGCTCTTGCGCCGGCGACTGTCTAAATTCGGCGCCCGGAACGGACGTGCGGCTGGCAGGTTGTCGATGCAGGGCGAACAATCCGAGGACATGCACGTTGAACGGTTGATTCGGGCGGCAGCGCTGATCAACGCACGCGTTCGCGAGCGCTTGGAGGATGACGTTCCGGACTTCACAGCGCCGTTGCTCGAAGTGCTCTATCCGGAATTTCTTCGACCCTTGCCTGTCATCCAGTTCGCTGACCAGTTCAATGCCCAAGTCCTACACCCTCTACACGCTTTACGCGCAGATCCGAGACATTGAGCCGCCCGTCTGGCGGCGAATTCT
>NZ_CAJMZG010000032.1:0-60815 GCF_905220255.1 Paraburkholderia sp. J69-1
ACCGTCCTTTCCGCCTGCTGGCGGCGACCGAAGGTCGAGGGCGGGGAGGATGTCAACCGGCGTGATTGCCTTGCTCTGCGGCGTGACGCGCTGGCGTTCCATCTGAAGTTGCGGCACCCAGCGGCGCAGCACCGCCTCGCTTACGCCGACCGAGCGGCTTGCTTCCATATGGCTATAACCCTGGTCGAGCGCCAGACATGCGGCTTGTTGTTTGAACTCCGGCGAAAACGTACGTCGTTGCTTGTTCATCAGACACCTCTTCATGGCGACCATTCTCGCCTTAAATCAGCGACCGAATTCATTAGACAATTAGACCACTACACCGTCTCTTTAGAGTGGTCGCGATGCCGCTTGGTTATTGAAGTCGTGTTCGCGCGTCCAGGCGCACAGCTCGATAGCTGTCAGTTGTCGAAGAGCTCGCGTGCCGCCAATAGGCTGCTTGTGTCGAGATTCCCCTGTTGGTGTGTACTACTAATGTATCGGCTGGAATCACGAACTTATCTTTTCAATCGTGCGTCGTAAGTCTGTTGGGCGAGATCGCCGGTCAGCGCAAGCCAAAGGAACGGACTCAAATACCCTGCCTGCTCATGGGCCGGTCTTCGACACTGCGTAAGTTTTAATCCATCAAAACATGCCCTAAACCCTGAAAAAGCGGACATTTGAACGTGGCCCCGAAGCGGACATCTGAAAATAGCCTGGACATTGTTTGTTGTGTGTAATAGCTGCACGGTAATGCCCGCTGGACATCTCAAAATGGCTTTGAAATTGTGGGTGACCCGTATCAGCAGATCTATGAGTGGCGGGGTGCCTTCAACGCGATGTCGCAGATTACGGCCCCTGAATGCGCGCTCACCGAATCAATCCGTTTCGGCGCGACCAACGCGGCGCTGGCGAGCCGACTGCTTGGGCGAGTCGGTGCCGCTTCGCGGGAAGGATGCCATCGGCTCAATGCTGGTCGAGGATTCTTCGCTCGCGCCGCCGGTCGACACGGTTCTGTGCCGAAAGAATGTGACGGCGATCTGGCAACTCGCAGCGGGGCTCGAAGCTGGCCACCGGCCGGCCATTCGCATGAGCCCGCTGGAAATTGCCGCTTTCGCCGATGGCGCGGATCTTCTACTCGCCGGGCAGCGCGCATTCAAGCCCGCGGCATTTTCCCTGTTCGAGAACTGGGCCGATGCCCTGGCGTTCTCGCGCACGCCGTTCGGGCGTGAGCTGCGCGCGCGCTGAGCATTCAAAACGCATGTCCAGGCCGGACGGAATGGAGCGTTTGCGCGAGGTAGCCCGCCTCCATGGTGGAAAGTGTCTGTCGATAGGCTATACGAAGCTAACGGAATGTTATCGCTTCCGGTGTGCTGAGGGGCATGAGTGGGAGACGATTGGTTCGGATGTTATGCGTGGCGCATGGTGCGGGGTTTGTGCAGACCAGAGGAAGGTTCATGTAGATTGTCAATTACGATGGCCGCCCGAACGACAACTATCTTGGCCGGTCGGCGGGGTTAGTTGTCGCTGTTCAGCTCGCCATAGTTGTCGTTCCTTCCGGTTCGGGTTGGGGTAATTGACGCCGCCGCGCGCGCTTGTTGTCGTCGGCGCTGCGGCGTCGGTAGCTTTCTACGTTCAGCTCGAAGATCGTCGAGTGATGGACCAGGCGATCGATGGCAGCCACCGTCATCGACGGATCGGGGAACACGTCGCTCCAGCCGGAGAACGGCTGATTGGCCGTGATCAGCAGACTGCGCCGCTCATAGCGTTCGGCAATGAGTTCGAATAGCACGCTGGTTTCCGCTTGATCCTTGCGCACGTATGACAGGTCATCGAGGATGATCAAGTCGAAGTGATCGAGCTTGGCAAGCATCGATGGCCATTGCAGGCTCTGGCGGGCCGCCTGCAGCTTCTGCACGATTTCGCCGGTGCGTGTGAACAGCACACGGTATCCGGCGTCGATCAACGCATGGCCGATGCCACAGCCCAAATGGCTCTTGCCGGCACCTGGTGGCCCGAACAGCAGGATCGTGGCGCTTTTCTCGAGCCACGAGTCGCCGCTGGCAAGCGCCATTACATGCGCCTTGGAGACCATCGGCACCAAGCCGAAGTCGAACGTCTCGAGTGTCTTGCTCGGATCCAGATGCGATTCGACACGGTGCCGCTCGATGCGTCGTTTCGCGCGTTCGGCCAGTTCATGCTCGAGCAGCGCGCCGAGCAGGCGCGTAGCCTGCCAGCCTTCCTTGTCGGAGCGCTGCGTGAACTCAGGCCATAGCCGCGCGATCGTCGGCAAGCGCAGCTCGGTGAGCATCAGCCCCATACGGGCGGCGTCGTAGGTTGCAGGCGCGTTCATACCGATACCTCCTCGCCGATCAGCGTGTCGTAAAGGGCCGCTGCCGGCATGTCGACCGCCACGTGCGGACACTGCGCCTGGCGCGGCGCAAATTCCTGCTGCAGTTGCTTCAGATCGGGCAACTCGCCTGCGGTGAACAACGCGTCGAGCCGCTCGGCAAGGACCGCCTCGACGCCATGATTGGCCGCCAGCTCAAGCAGCCCAACCATGGCCTTGCAGGCTTCGCGCTGAGTGAGCTGCGCCTCGAGCCGCTCCCATGTCCGGCGGTACGCCTCGCGCGGGAACAAGTCGTCGCGAAACGCCAGCCCTTTGAACGCCTGGGGCTTGCGCTTGAGCGCCTCGATGAAGTGCCGATAGTCGAGCTTGCGGCGGCGGCTATTGGCGGCATGCGAGCCTCGCGCGGTGCTATGCACGAGCGCGCCGGACAGATAGCAGTCGAGATGATCTGCGTAGACGCGAACCTTCAGACGGTGGCTGATCAGGCGTGACGGCGCGCTGTAGAGAATGCCGCGCACGGTGAAGGTGCCGCAGCGTGTCACGCGTGCTTCCTCTTCGATGAAGTCGGTCGTGCGATGCGCCGGCAGATCCTGCAAATGTTCGCGCTCGGCGTTGAACGCGGCCGCGTTGCGGCGGTTACGTCGCATGACGACCTCGCGAACAAACGCTTCATAGGCGGCCCGATCATCGAAGTCGCGATGGCCACGCAGCATCAGCGCTTGATCGACCGCCTCCTTCAGATGACGGTGCGAGGATTCCACGCTGCCGTTCTCGTGGGCCACGCCAACGTTGTTGCGTGTGCCGGCCATGCCGTAATGAACCAGCAGCGCGTCATAGCGAGCCGTGAAGTCCTCTTCTGTCTGCAGATTCTTGAACGCTGCCGATAGGCTGTCGGTGCGGTGCTCGTGAGGGCAGCCGCCAGCCTGCCACAGCGCGTTCTGCAAGCCCGTGGAGAGGGCCTCGAAGCTCTCGCCGCCTTCGACGACATAAGCGTATTCCCAGTGCGAGAACGCGAGCACGAAGTGATAGAGCCGGTGGTCCAGGGGCGCGCCGGCGATCGTCACGCGCAGATCCCGCATGTCGGTGAAGTCCGACAACCCCTGCACCCCCGGCAAGTGTTGCTGCGGGAAGAATATCTCCTTGCCGGGGCCCTCCAGGGCTCGCCATTGACTGACGCGCCGCTCGAGCGTGCGTCGTATGCTGTCAGGGAAGAGGCCGGGATGCGCTTCCTGCAGCTTGCACAGCAGCGTGATGGCCTTCAGCCGAGGAGCGTGGCGTAACAACGGCACGACCTCGCTCTCCCAAACATCGGCGAAAGGGTCAGTTCGAGTGCGCCACGTGCGCGGCGGCTTCTGCGACGGCAGACGCCCGTCATGCTCGATGCGCCGGGCCGTGCGAACGCTCATACCCGCCATGGCCGCGGCGACTTCCTGAGTGTGATGTTTGCGCTTGCTCATAAAGAGTCGGACCTGCTGGTCCGTCACGTAGGTTCCGGGCATGGCTGTTCGCTTCTTGTTGGACGCGATCAGCCATCGTAAAACCCCGCTACTCCGGCGCCGCCGGTAGCTCGTCGTCTTCGGCGGCTACGCCGCCTCCGACTCCTCACCACCGGCCAAGGTAAATGTCAAAGGACCGGCCAAGGTAATTGTCGTTCTCTAGGTTCATGCGTATCGCCACAAGGATGGGCTGGGACGGCTGCGCGCATGTGCTGAAAGTCACGGTGGCGTCTGTCTCTCCCTGACATACGAAGGCAGCAAGGGCCGCTACCGTTTCCGTTGCAATGCCGGCCACGAATGGGAAATGCGTGGCGCGAGAATCTTCAGGGGCGCGTGGTGTCTGGAGTGCCGGCACGAGGCAAAGCGCTTCGGAATAGATCGCATGCGCCAATTGGAAACCGTTCAGGGGGGCTGTGCCTCTCTGAAGTTTATCGGAATGCGGCAACCAGGCTGGAATGGGAGTGCAGGCAGGGCCATCGCTGGTGGGCGATACCGGCCGCGATTGCCCGTGGACACTGGTGCCCGGTCTGTAGCCATGAGACTGCGAAGCTGGGAATCGACCTCATGAAGAGCCTGGCGAGAGAGCGAGGCGGGAAGTCCATCTCAACGACGTACGTAAATAGTCCATCGCGCCTGGAATGGGAGTGCACAAAAGGCCATCGGTGGCTTGCAACGCCGAACACGATTCGCAGTGGGCACTGGTGTGCACGCTGTTTCTTCATTAGCATCACGACTACCGAGAGGACACGTCGCCAGCATCGACACGAAGCAGTCTGAATTCAACAGCGGAAACTTCAGATGTCAAATGAAATTGACCGTTCCAATTAAATGGCCACGTGGCAGAGTATGCTAGCGTGTTTGCTCTAGAATCTCGCCCAGTCTGGTGGTGTGCGGTCCCCGCACCTGGAGAGGTTGTCAGTTTGAATGCGGGTGGCAGTCATCCCCAGATTGAATTTGTCACGAAAGCAGGCGATCGTATCTCGTACGCGCAAGGCGGAATGATTTATGGAGCGAAGGTCGGTGACAAGGTCACGGTGTTGTATCGGCCGGAGGAACCATCGCGGGCCCCTACGATAGATCGCTTTGGGGCAGTGTGGAACTGGCCGCTGATGGCGTTGATTTTGGGTGCCGGTTTCAGCTTGTTTGCATCGCTGAACTTAACCGTATCTGGGTGCGGGCGGGCAGTGTCGATTCTATTTTGGCGTATTCGGGACAGCAAAATATTGCCCGTTTGTTTGGGCTGGAATTCACATGTACGGAGATGTTTGCTGGAGCGTAGGGCACAAAAACTGGTCTTTCACCCATGTAAACAATCGCAATTTTTGATGTGCTCGCCGACTTCACCCGATGCGAGTATTGGACTTGGAGTCGGTGCGAGGATGTATCCTTCCTCGATTAAGGCGCTCAATTTTCTCCCGCTCACAATGTTAAATAATGCAACGTGGGCAGGCGTATTTGATGCGTCCAGATATCCTGACGCCGGCACAGTTTGAATCTGGAGCGAGGGCATAGTGGCGGAAAATTTTGAAAAAACACGGAGCATATTTGGAGCTCTCATTGCATTTCTGGCAGCGGTGGTGTTCCTGTTTTCGGCGGTCAGCGCGACGTCTGACACGCTTGACTTTCTCCGGTCGTCTACTCTTGTTTCAGGCCGGGTGGTGGATCTTCCCCATGGGCCGAATCACCCAAAAATCACTTTCATTACGAAAGCAGGGGAGCAAGTGTCCTATACCCAAAACGGATTCGATTTTGATATGGGTGTCGGGGATGAAGTTCAGGTCCGCTATCTTCCGGAAGATCCCAAGTCAAGTGCAAGACTGGATAGGGTTGGCGCGATGTGGGAGAGTTCGATCGGTTGGGGCATCCTCAGTATCGGGTTTGCAATCTATGGGACAGTCTGTTTGTTGAAGCTTCGCCGTGACCGGTTCAAGGAGAACAGTCGGTGATGACATTGAGACCAAGCAAATGGGGTTACGACACAGGCTCGACAGGTGGGATTGGTGTTGGTGCATTGCTTGCGTCCGGGGGGAAGTTTTTCCTGACTGACCCTGCCGAGCAGGATCAGGAATTTTCTTATGCAGGCACAGGCATTGGATCGGGGAGGAGTGTCGTCGGCTTTTTGAAGATTTTTGATATCGGGCTTCCGAAATTTCTCCACCTTCCCCGTGAGGTTGCAGGCACTGGTTCGACGCTCGACTACACCAGTTCTGGATCTGTCTATATGACCAGCGCATTTCATGGCTCAGAGTTGAAGCGATCCGATTTTGTTGGTGGAACTATCTATATTGATGCGGGAGTCGGTGTTGTAGCAGACGGATACAGTGCGACGGTTATGTTGTTGGGGATGAACTCTGCCTTGATGATGATGGGTATTTCAATGCCGCAGTTGCCGTTTTTCAAGCTCGCGATCAGTCAGGCTCCAGCAGTTCTAGTGATGAGAGGATTCAAAACCGGCCTGCAATCCGGTGCGATGACGCCAGGAAAGCAGCAACTGGGAGCGGGTGCGGGGCCGGGATTCTGATCGGGCTTGTGCAATAAGCGAAGTCGATATTTCAGACGATCACTCGCTATCGTTGCGCGGGAACACGTTGCTCACGAGTTGCCCGAGCGCTTCACAAGTCGAGGCATCCTGCGCAGGAGCTGGCGGCGCCATTGATCATTGTCATCGCTGTCGACGCTATTGCTCAATGTGCATTTCGCCCGACGAAAGTGTTTAGGAATGCTTCGTTTGTTACGTGCGCTTGCCTGCGCTGACTAGACCAGTGAGTGCGTCCCCGACTGCGGAGCGCAGGTCAGCATGATCTTGCCCGTGGGTGCGGAGTGGAAAATCACCTGTACATAACTGTTCGCTGGAGCGTAGGGCGAAAAAAAACTGGTCAATTACCCGTGCAAACAGGCTCAGTGAAATGTTACGCATCGCACTTTCGTCGTGTCGACGGAGAAGTCCTGACGGGTCTTCAGGAAAGCCGCTTCCTCAAGAGTCAGATGCCGCAGGCGGTTGGTACACCGCATGTCGTTTCGGGAACAGGCTGGAATCCCGTCGGTCGTCACGGAATGAACCAGATGATCGACGGAATCGAGGAACAGAAAAAGCAGGATCAGGCAACGATCCTCAACGTGTTGATCCCGGGTTGATGCCAACTGGCACATGTGACCATGATTCGAACACCCAGCGCAGGTTGTGTCGGTGCGCGCACAACCAGATGTCTCTTTAGATCAATTTTAGTCGTGACGACTCTTGTGTCGCTCGCAATGACTGGATGCGATATGAACGCGAACGCAGCAAACAAATTCTTTTCTGGACGATATGTCGAGGCGGCCGAAGCTATCGATAAACATGATGCCGAGCGGCTGTCGACGGCCTTGAAGGGACTTGATCCAGACACGCCAGGTCGTGAGCACATGACGCTGATGTGGTATGCGATCCAGAAAAAAGACTATCAGGCGATCCAGAGGCTTGTACGTGCAGGTTCCCGGGTCGATCATCAGGCGGTTGAGAATCTCGGTACGCCGCTGCAGTTCGCGTTGATGGACAAGGATCTACAGTTGTTGGGCGCAATGCTGGATGGTGGTTTGTCGCCGGACTGCCAGGAAGCCGATGGTACCAACCTGCTTCAGCTGGCGATGAAGAGCGATCATGCTTTTGACGCGGTGAAGCTTCTGGTTGCTCACCACGCGAGCGTCAATGCGCGAGACGGAATTGGCGGATCGGCGCTAGATGAAGCCGTGGATACGATGCAGCCAGACATAGCGATCTATCTGCTCGAGCACGGCGCCGATGCCAACGGACACATGAACAACGGTTCCAGCACGGCCTGGGCAGTCCAGCAGACGATTTCGCGGCTGAATCCCGAAGCCGCTGGCACATCGGTCACCGATCTTTCGATGGACAAGAATGATCAGCCTGTCGCGACAAAACAGACGCAGCCTGCGCCCGGGGCAACAGCAGAAGGGCATAAGCAACTGCAAAAGTTCGAACAGCTTCGTGCGTTGATGATGGCGAAAGGTGTCCGGTTTCCGGCTGATCCGCCAGCAAAAGTCCGAGAGCAGATGCGTCAAAGATAAGCTGCGGAGCACATCGTGAGTGATCAAGGGAACACAGTCGGCAGGCTTTACGGGCAAACGGCCAGATTGGGTGCCCCTGCGTCGTCAGCGAACCCGCCTGTAAAGGCCGAAACTCCAGAGGAGGAAGGAGGGCTGTCCAAATGGTGGAGCAACACCAAGCACGAATTGAATGAGGCGGTAGATCATCCGTGGGAGGCGACGAAGGGTGCCGTCAAAGGGATCGCCAATATACCCTCGGATATTGGCGAAATGCTGATGAAGGGCGCAACGCTGCAAAGCGCCGGAGAGATGGAGCAAGCGGCAGCGATGCAAGGTGCTTTCGGCCAGGCACAATAGGCTGCTGAACTCTCGCAAGGCGCGCAAGAAGTTAGAGCGAGCGCGAACTCGATCGAGTTGCCTAAATTCAAGATGAGCAATGCCGCACAGGCTGGCGGGGACAAGATCGCGACGGCCGTATCGCTTGCTGCTGGAGGGGCGGGCTTAGTAAAGGGTGGGATTAGAGGTGTCGCAGCCTTGGGCAAGGCGGGTGCTGCAGAAGGCGCAGAGCTGAGTAAGACAGCCGTAGCTACTGGGAAAGCCATTGAGACTGAAGGAGCAATCGTCGAGGGAACGAAGACTGCGGATGTCTCAGCGAATGCAGGCAAAGTGGCCGACGTAAAAGATGGGGCCAAGGTGGTCAAGCCCGCGAAGCTAAAGCCCGGGTCTCTCGAGCACAAAGCGTCCAGGTGGGAAAAATACAAGGCAAGGGGTGGCAAGAAGGACTACGAGGCGTGGAGCAAGCAATACGACACGAATATGCGCAACTACCAATTTGGTGCTGCGCGTGAATCTGCATACCGCGACGCCATGGACGCCTCCGAAGGCACTCTGAAGACCCCACTCACGAATCGTCAGATTGACATTTTGAAGGCAGATGAAATGTACGCCGGACAGGCTTAAAACAGGACCGGTAAGCTTGACAAAAGAAAATATCATCGCGATTCAGAAGGGTGGTGAGTTGGTCAACCAAGGTTGGCAAGTCGAACAAATTCTTGAACAAGGCGCGTCGAAGCCGTATCTTGATGCTCTGGAAAAAGCAGGTGTGGATGCGCACATTGGTCCTAAAATTCCTTAAGTGGAACTTGATATGAAATTCGATAGAAAAGCTGCTGAAGAAACATTTGACGATTTCTTGGCAGAAATGGACGATCAACTGGATTGGTTGTCTGATGAAGCGAAACGTCAAGGAATTAGACTAAGCGTTGAATTGGATGATCTGTCGAAGTTAGAAAAATTATTCGACATTCTTTCCAATGGGAAGGATAGGGACTACGTGTCGGGACTTGTCGTCACATTTGCGCGCTTTCTCGGAGAGATTGTCAGGGAGAACTGCGGTGGAAAATGGACGCTACCTCTTGATGACGATAAAAATGTTAACTTCAATACCCCAGTTATTGTTGAACATACACCTATCGAAGGGCTTGAGTTTGCGCCGATTTCAGTAATGCGGGCCTATGCGCTTCGTCGAAAGCCAGGAACAATAAAGCGTGCAGTGGATGCTCAGATCAATCCCAAGCCAATCGACTTGAGTGGTTTCGCGGAAGAGTGAGAGAGGCGGTTTGGTGGCGACTAGTAAGGGTTCCGTCTGACCCGATCAAGTTCGGGAACACCATTGGTGGAAAATTAAATTGAGAGTTGAGGTCGTAAGCGCTGTAGTTGCGCTCGCCAAGGCCCGATGACGACGAAATCCGGTTGCTTTACGTGGCTATCACGCGCGTGCAGCATATCCTGGATAGACGAGCTGGTCCGGCAAACTCATCGTTGATACAGTGTTGCCGCGACACAAAATAGGGCGTAAAAAAGCCCCGTGAAAACGGGGCTTCATATGTTGCATACTAGCCGGACACAATAAACAGGGCCGGCGAGCGGCTTTGGTTACCTTGCATGAGTACGACGGCGCAACGGTCCGGCGAGGACCGTCACGTGTTCCGGGAACGGTACGTCAGACGATCGCGTCGCCTCTGCGCGCGTGAGCATAGCAAAGTGGCGCAGGCGAGCCCGAAGCTGCTCCGATGTTTCCGTCGGTGGCAACGCCAGGCGCTTTCGCTTAGTTAGCTTGGCTTGCATGGCCTTCTCCTTGATTTTAAACAGAATTATCACGTTTGACCACTTGCGTCAAGTCCTGCGGCGTGTAGCATGTCGTGCGGCAAATCCTGTTCGAGACGGATAAGGCGCGACCCTCTAGTCAATTCTCGCTTGTATCCCTTGTCGCGATAATATTCGACGAGTTCGGGGTGTGGTCGATTGATCGAGTAGATCGGGCATCGGGCCGCCGCAGCAAGGAACTGCATGTAGCGGCTGGTAGCATCCACGAATGCCCGGCCGGTCGCCTGACCGGGATCACGTTCGATGAAATGTATTGAAGCCACGACCCGGCTGTTGCTAATGCGCCCTAGAATCAGGCCCCATAAACGAGTGCCGATATCCGAGTTGATATAAAAGGCTGCATCAACCCGACGCGGCCGTCGGCGGTAGCGTCTCACCTGGTCTGTCCAGCTCCAGCCGGGCACGTGCTCTGAACGATCATCCTCGTAGTACCAACAACTGGCTTCGGCCGCGGCAGCGTCCGAAATTTCCGCAATGGATACGGCAAATCCGAGTTCGATCGTCAGCGTTTCCGAGGCCACTGTTGCAACGTCACGACGAAGTTGCGCGAAGCGGATCCTAGCGTCTTCAGGCACCAAGGTGGCTGGGACTGAACTGTTTCTATTCATGCATCGTTTCTCCTTGCCGCGGTGCGGCCAACATAAAGGAGGCGCAGACTCGTTTCGGAAGCAATCCTCGCGAAACGGGGCTGTCAAACGATGCGTAGTAAGTTCAGTTGGTATTGCCGATCTAACGGCTCATCCGATTGTACCCTGGCGAGTATGCCGTTCAACGCCAGTTCATGCGGTGACCCTGGGTCGTCTCGTCGTGGCGCTGATCATCTTCCTCGTGCGCATACCGGCTCGTGGTGTTGATCGACTCGTGACCGAGATTGTCGCGAACGGTCCGAAGATCGATCTGGCTGTCGAGCATGTGCGACGCCGCAGTGTGGCGCAGCCAGTGTGCTGACGCCTCTCGGATGTGGGCGGCGTGTTCGATGTGCTCGCCGCCCAGAGCCTCGGTCCAGTCCGCTGCCTTCATGAAGATTGCCTTGATGGCGTTGTGCACGGTCTTGCGGTCGACGCCTTCGCCAGCGAGATTGCCCTGGCGGCGCCGGTATGGCAGCAGCAGGGGCGTGAGCTCCCCGCGCGCAGGCAATGGCTCGCAGCCATGTGCCCGACGGTAGCGCATGAGTTCGCCCAGCAGTTCATCCGACACCGGAATGCGGCGGTATTTCAGGCCCTTGCCCGTGACCTCGAGCCACCAGCGTCGGGCGCCGTCGGCGGCCAGATCCCGGATGAAATGGCCCATTGTGCCGGCGGCGACTTCCGACAGGCGCATGCCCATCAGATAGAAGAGGGTGATCAGCCACCTTGCACGCGCTTTGTCGCGCTGCTGCAGTGGCCCGTCCTCGGGCATGGCAGCGACATAGTCCTTGACGTGCTGCCACATGACGGCAGGCAGATAACGTGTGACGCGCTGCGACGGCCGTCGCCGGCGCTGGCGCAGCAGGCTCAGTGGATTTGCGCGCAGCCAGCCCGCGTCGACGAGCCAGCCGAACAGGCTGTCGAGGATGACCATGGCCTGCTTGACGCTCGCTGGCTCGAGCCGGGCTGCGAACGGCCGCCAGCGGGCGTCGCTGGTTGCATAGCGGGCGCTGCCTTCGGTAATCCAGGTAGCCGCAGGCTGCGGGTCGGCGAGAAACGCCCGGTACCGTGTGAGGTCCTCGTGCGTGAGCGAGGCGACGGGCCGCAACTGCGCGATGACACTCCAGATGGGATCGGTGTGCTGCGGGTCGGCCAGGAAGGCGCGGAACGCACGCAGGTCGTCCTGACGGATCGTGGCCGGACCGTCGAGAGCGTCGGCGAGCGCCCAGAGCAGCAGCCGGTCGGCTTCCTTGCGGTAACTCGCGTAAGTCGCCGGGCTGTCCTGGTAATTCGCGAGCCACAGCGCGATGGCGTCGAGATCGGTCTCGGCGCGGATCTGGCAGCGCGCCGGCTCGGCCTGGTTGTAGCCGAGGCCACCGGGTGTTGCGGCACGAGTCTGGATGGCGGCTGATAGCCGCGCCGGCAGTTGCGGGGTCGTCACGGGGGCGTTCCGGGTTCATCTGGAGGTAGGTTCATTGTGCCAGACCCCAATTCTCTGTCAACTTCCCATAATGGGCATAATGTGAATTATGAAAATCAAATAGTTATTTTTGTTACGTATTACGTTGAATTATTGACTATTGATGGTCTGAGAGTTCTTGGTTGGAACTGATGCATCACGTACTCCTCGCCAGGTCGCTTCCGGTTGCGAGGCAAGGGGCCCTCTTTTGAATTGCCTGATTTCGTCGTTCAACAACAAGCCTTAGCCACCGACAGCTCTATCGGTTGCTTGTCCTGCAGTTCGACATTCCGCCGACAGCCAATGGCCTCTACCATCTGGCTACGCGAACCGCGTTGGAATGCCGACACACACAAGCTCGGCTGGACATACGAGAACACCACCATGGGCGGTACGGTGGATTGGTTCAGGAGGCTGCGGATCTCAATGCGATCTGGATGAGCCGGCCAAGTGCAGTGACGCTGCAAATCGAACTAGCCGGCGATCAGGATCGTGCGCGTACTGCCGTTGTTTGCGCTTGTCATGGCGGCGTGAGGGCGCCTGCAATCGAAGAAGCGCAAGCAGGAACAGAGCCCGGAGCAAATGCAGGAGCAGAAGCCAGAGTAGAGACGCGTCCTAACTAGAATGCCCGGGAGCAAATTGCGATTCCAGGCAGGACCAATCCTGAGCAGGTGTACGAAGCGGTCAGAATGGGCCGGGGTTTGAGGCCAGCCCGGCTGGAAAGGTGATCCGAAAAAAGTGATTGGGGATGGGTATGCAGATCAACGATGTCGAGTTGCAGGCATTGCGCGAGCGCTGGTGCGAAGGCAAATACAGGGCTATACAGCACTCGCTTGAACAAATCGTGCCACAGGCCGATTGGATGGATCTATGCGACGTCATCGATCATCCGGCCGGCAAACGGCTGGCAAATGACCTGCGGGGCGTGCAACTGCTTGCACAGGATTTGAAGAACCTCGATTTGGGCGACAGCTTGTTCGATTTTGCCGTATTCGATCACAGCAGGTTTGACGGCGCACAGTTCCAGTGGTCGATCATGAATGGCGCGTCGTTTCGCGAATGCACGTTGCGCCTGACGCAGATGATCATCGTTTTCGGCGAGGCCATCGACTTTCGTGGGGCGACGTTTGAGCGAGCCTATATCGAACATGCGCAGATTGAAAAATCGAACTTCTCGACAGTCGTGATGCAGGGGGGAACCCTGAGCAATTCGAACGTAAAGCACTGCGATTTTTCCGGCATGCAGTTCGCGAACGGGAAGTTTGAATCTAACGATGCGCGTCGCGGCAATTTCTCGGCAGCGCGTTTCGTCGACTGTAATTTTTCTCAGTCGCTGCTCAACGAGGCGCGCCTCGTTGGGACGTCGTTCGACGATTGCGATCTGAGCGGCGTCGACTTTCGCGGCGCGAATCTGGACGGCGTGGATTTTCGCGCCGGTACGTTCTGGAGCGCGCCAGACGGTACGTTGATGGACCGCACCCGATTCGACGATACCCCGGCGGCACGACGCGCGATTGAACGCAGCACGGCGTTGGGGATGGAAGATATCGAATGGTGCATAGCTGCCACATGAAAGTGGTGAACAAGGACGATGACTGGAAAGGCTCGCAGACCTTCGTAACCCGACGACTGACTGGCGTGTCGCCGCGGGCGTTATCTGTCCGGTTCGATCCAGAGGTGATCCTCGCTTTGGCGATTTCCTCGCGACCACAGCAAACGTAAAAGATCGCGCGCCGGTAGTTGAGTTGTATCTGCGCCTAGCGTCGACGGTAACGCATGCCACGGAATAGCAGGGCTACGATGATGTTGCTGATGCAGATTGATGTGATACGGCCAAAGGATTAGGCGACCGACCCAGCCCACACGCCAAGAATAGGTCCAGTCATCCCAGCCTTCCGTTACTTGCGGGCCGCCGCTATGCTCGGCCATGCTGCGGATCTTCTGGATCATCGCCGAAATTGTCAGCAAAGGCCCAAACCAGAGAGCCGCGATGATCGCGAGCGTGGGCGCGGAACAGAGGATCACGAGCACGGCGACAATGCCAGACCATACGAACGCGGCGGCATGAAATGGGCTGGACAGTCGAAGCGGCTTTGCGCCGGATCGGCGATAGGCGGCCATGTTGCGCACCATGTTCAGCACAAATAGATCCCCGAGTATTTGACGCGCGAGTGCAAACGCTCTCAGTGGTCGAAACTGCCATGGTTGGCCGACATACAGAAAGCGTCGCTCAGGATCGTCTGGCGTACCGACGTTGCGATGATGATCGAGATGCAGCGGACGATAAAATTCGATCGGCACAAGCCCCGGTACGCCAATCGCCGTATTGATCAGGAAATCGTTGAGGGCGCGCCGGCGAGTGAGGTTGTAGTGCGTCGCGTCGTGGTAGAGGATGAAGAGCGCGTGCTGGCGGCTCGCGACAACGAGCATGGCGGCCATATAGACGTACCATGCGTTGACGGCGATGGCGATGCGTATTGCAAATAGCAGGCAGACCCATTCGATCAGCAATGCGCCCATCGTGCGCAGATTTACGTCGAATCGCACGCATGCAAGCGTGGCGAACGCAGCGGCGAGCCCCACGACCGCGCCGGCTGCGACGTCCGCGAGATAATGTTGGCCCGTGGTGAGGACTGTGATGGCCAGCAAGGCGGTCCACACCGCGAACAATCCGGCCACGCGGCGACGCAGGCCGGCGAGCGTCGCGGCGATCGCCATCGGCAACGCGATATGTCCGCTGGGGGAGGCGGCCAGCGGTGAATCGGCACGCTGTAGCCAGTCAAGCCATGCATCGTGCGCGTTGGGCCGCGCGATCATCGTAGGATGGAAAAGATGGCAGACCAGGCAGCCGATTGCCGCAACCGAACCGGCGAAGAATGCGGGTAGTAGCCAGTCTTGTTCGCGCCCGACACCCACGAGCACCGGCATGATCAGCAGATAACTCAGATAGAGCGGTACGGTGGCGGGAATCACAGAGATGCGACGATCGGCCCAGCCGGGCTCAATCGTCTGGATCTGGCCGAGCGGGAAATGCGTAACGAATCCGTATAGCATGCCTGTCACGACCAGATAGGCGACGAGAAGCGCCCACGGGCGGTTGATTGGCAAGGCATTAGCGCCGGACCTTCGGAAGTCGTGTGTCATGGCTGGAAAGGCACGAATGACCGGCTATCATAGCAAGTTGTCTTGTTTCGTCCTGCAGGAGTGGTATCGATGGAACTGCGCGCCAGCGCTGCTGAACTTTCGACTTTGCTTCCGTCTGAGATAGAGCGCATGTATGCGCTCTATGCGGCGTCGTATCGCGACACCACGTACGCACGTTTTCGCGTGGATCTCGACGATAAAACGCATTGCATCGTACTGCGTGGCGTAGATGGCGCGATTCACGGGTTCACGACGCTCAAGCGCTACGCGACGCGCTGGCAGGAAACCGATATACGCGTCATTTTTTCGGGCGACACGATTATCGATCCGGCGCACTGGGGCTCGCAGCAACTGGCATTCGAATGGATTCGCCACGCAGGGCAGATGTGGCGTGAAGCGCCCGATTTGCCGCTCTTCTGGTTCCTCATCGTCAAGGGACACCGGACTTATCGTTATCTGCGCGCCTTCGCGCGCGATTACGCGCCGCGAGCTGGTGTCGCCGAGGCCGAGGGAACTCGCGCCTTGATGGATCATCTCGCGACGCAGCGCTACGGCGGCGCCTATGACCCGTCGACGGGCCTGCTCAAGTTTGAGGAACCGATGGGGCGTCTCGCACCTGCGCTTGCCGAAATTCCCGCTGCACATCGCCAGTTGCCGGAGGTGGATTTTTTCCTGAAACGCAACCCGCAATACGCACGTGGCGACGAACTTGTGTGCCTGTGCGAACTCAAGGCGTCCAATCTGCGGCCACTCGCGCGGCGTCTTTTTGATGCGTTCTGACTCGTCATGCTGATCCGCAAGGCCTCCCCCTCCGATAACGAGCGCATCCTTGCCTTTCACGCACAGCATGCGATGCGCGGAAAGCTGCCCTTGCGCTTCGATCGCACACCCGATTATTTTGCATTGCATCGCTGTCACAGCGATCAGCATGAAATCTGGATTGCTGAGGGCGGGCTCGAAGAGATCAAGGGTGTTGCCAGTCTTGTTGTGCGCAATGGGTATATCGGCGGTCGTGTGCGAAGGATCGCGTATCTCGGCGATCTGCGTCTCGTGCCTGACCGTCGTTTGTCACGCGAATGGACCGGCGTGGTGCGCAATCGTCTTGAAGCGCTGCGGCGCGAGCAGGGTGTCGAACATGCCTTCTGCTGCATGATTCGCGACAATGCGATCGCCGTGCAATCGCTCGCGCGCTCGCGGCGTCCTGATCGACTTCGCTTTGGGCATTGGCATGGTTACGACAATGTGTCGATCTATGCGCGCCGGGGATTTTCCCGCGGACAGGCGGCACCAGACGGCATTCGCATCGTCGAAGCGCGGCCTCAACATGCCGATGCGTTACGCGAGTTTCTCGACGCCATGTCGCGCGAGCAGGCATTGGGCTGCGTGTTTTCCGAACAGGAATTTGAACGGCGCTTGACGGCGTGGCCGGATTTTGGACTGTCGTCGTTTCTGCTTGCGATCGACACGCGCGGCGCGCTGGTGGGTTGTGTAGCGCCGTGGGATGCGGGGCGCATCAAACGCATTGTGATCGAGCGTCTGCCGCCTTCGTTGCAGGCGTTACGCATCGGCGTCAACGCGCTGGCCTCGGTGCTGCGTCGCCCGCCTGTTGCCGCGCCGGGAGAACCGCTGAGCGATCAATATCTGACTCATTTACAGGTACGCAACCGCAATCCGGCGGTGTTCAGCGCGCTTCTCGACGCTGCATGGTCGCGCGTGCGTTCGACCCATGCGCTGATGCAGCTGTGCCTCTACGACAACGATCCGCTGTGGGCTGCCATGCAAGGGTTTCGTTATACCCGCACGCCAATGGACCTCTACACCCTGCCCACGGATGCACGGGGAGTGGCCGATTCCCGCACTATCGACCTGGAGTTGAAGGGCCGGTTGCCAGGCTTCGAGATTTATCTGGTTTGAATCTGGTGCGGGCTGTGGCCGGATCGGGTGACGTGCAGTAGATCCGCGAGTGCTAGCCAGAACCGGCCCGCGTCGAAATTGAGGCCGCCAAGCACAGGCTGTCCGTGATCGAGCCGTGGCAGGCAGACCTGAGGCTTGCCGGGCAGAATCTGATGTTCGAGATAGAACTGTCCATCGTGTGCGCAATCTGGCCGGTTTGCATTGAGCTTCGCGTGATGCGAATCGAATCGTGTAGACGCTTCGATCGACCAACTGACCGCGTGCACGACATGGATCGACTCAGGAATGTTCTGTAACAGCGTGGCAACACGTGGATCGCGTCGGCTGCTGATGTCGCGCGTGCCGTCTGCCATCCAGCGCGAAGCCAGCATTGCGCGTGCAACGCGTTTGCGCAACGACCTGCGCGCTGAATGGCCAGGGGCGTTGAAGACTTCGTCGATGAAGGTCGACGGGCCGATTGGAGGTTGAACCAGAACGACGCCGTCACAGCACGCCATCAAGGCAGGGGTGTCGGCGAGCGCGGCGATCGTATCGAGACCGCCTTTGCTGTGTGTGAGCGCGACGAAGCTTTCGTGAGGCGCTAGCGTCTGACTCAACCAGGCAGCAATGTGCTTGCCCTGAGCGATCACGCCACGTGCGGAGCGCACGGGCACGGTGAGGACACGATAGCCGGCGGCCGCCAGCGTACGGTGCGCATCGCGATGGCAGCCAGGCAGGTATTCAGAGTAGAGCCCGGCAATGAGCACGATCGTCGTGCTGCGGGGCAGTCTGGCATGCCGTTGGCGCCAGCAATCGAGGAATTCCCCGGTCCAGTCAAGCGATCCAGCCTGACGGGCGAAACGGGTAGCGGGATAGTGCCGTTGCCAGTCATCGAAACCATCAGGTGTCCACGGGGCGTGCTTCATCAGCAAAGACTCGTCATATATGCGTGCAAAACCACCTGGCGCGTAGGCATACAAAATCCCGGAGCGATGCGCATGTGTTGTATCCTCCCGTGCATTCCAACGCCACTATGAGGCCCATGCGAGCCATGAATTCTTCGCGTGCAGCGTCTGCTATAGCAATAGAAACGCGACGTTACGATCGCGCCAATCTGCTTGTTCTTTGCCTGCAAAGCGTTGCTTGGGCCGGCACGCTCACCTGGCTTTCCCATACACAGTTGGGCCCGTTGAAATGGCTTGTGCTCGTGCCATTCTGCCTCGTCATGCAAGGCGTTTTTTCTATGATGCATGAGAGTTTTCACGGCTTTGCGCATCGGCATGCAGGGGCCAATTATATGATGATGGCGTGGGCTTCTACGATGTTCGGCGCTTCGGCCACACTGGTTCATGTGAATCATCTCGGCCATCATGTACGCAATCGCACGCGTGCGGAACGCGTCGATTTTGCAGCGCCAGGCGAATCGCTCGCACGCAAATACATCGAGTACTACCTGGGGATACTGGGCGGGATCTGGCTGGGTGCTTCGGTGGGTGGCATCGTGCTCGCGCTCCTGCCCATGCGTACTATTCTGTGGATCACGAAGCGCATCGGCGACAGCACCTATGCAGTGGCGTTCGCTGAGTTCACGGCGGCGGACTTTCGGCGCGTACGCTATGAGATCTTCGCTGCCGTCGTCATCTGGCTGACTGCGGCCTGCCTGCTGGGGTGGTCGCCGAAAGTCGTGTTGATCTCCTACGGTGCGTTTGCTTTTTCGTGGTCGTCGCTGCAGTGGGTCTATCACATGCGTACGCCACTGGATGTCGTCGAAGGAACCTACAACATGCGTGCGCCTTCGGTCGTGCGCTGGCTTTTCCTCAACTTCAACTACAACCTCACGCATCACAGACAGCCTGCCATGCGCTGGCAGGACATGCACGCGGCATCAGATCCGCGTGAGACGCGACCGCTCTGGTACGGCTGGCTCACCGTCTTCGCGCCGCCGCGCCGGTTGCCGGACGACCTCTCCACACTGGATAAGACCTACTTCTGATGACTGCAAGCACGGTTGATCCCGTTGTCACCTGGCGGGCATTCGAACAAGCTTCGCGGCCCGATGTCGAGCGCTGGATGCAACAGATCGAGGCGCCAGCGGCGACGCAGACAGAACGCTTGATGACCTTGCTCGAGGCGAATCGCGACTCGGATTTTGGGCGGCGCCACGGTTTTTCCAGCATCCGTACGCCGGAGCAGTATCGCGAGCGCGTGCCGGTACAGTCGGCCGCCGATTTTCTCCCATGGCTCGAGCGCGCCTCGAACGAAGTTCAAGCCGTGCTGACCAGCCAGCCGCCGCAGTTCTTCGAGCGCACCAGCGGTAGTACGGCGCGTCAAAAGCTGATCCCGTATACGCCATCGTTCCTGCATGAATTGCAGAAGGCGATGATCGTCTGGCTCGCGGACATGATTCGTGTCTACCCCGGTATCGCGCAGGGACGTGCTTATTGGTCGATGTCGCCATCGTTGCAGCTGGGCAGTATCGCCGCGAATGGCGTGCGTATCGGTTCTGCGAGCGATCTTGAATATCTCGGCGGCTGCAGCGCGCAGGCGCTGGCGTCCACGTTGATCGTACCGTCGTTCAGCGGCGATTTCAGCGGCGGTGCGAGTCGATGGCGATATGAAACGCTGCGCTCACTTGTTGCGGACGAAACGCTAACGCTGCTCAGCGTCTGGAGCCCGACTTTCCTCGCAACCTTGTTGCGGCCGCTATTCTCGCCCGCAAATGCGCAGAGCGCATATGAACTTGCGGCGCTGGAAGCCGAGTTACCTACCGCGCGTGCCGTGGCGTTGCGGCGTGCCGTGGAGGCCGGGCATTGCGGTGGCTTATGGCCGCGCCTCACCGCGGTGAGTTGCTGGCTCGACGGCCCGAGCCGGGTCTATGCGCAAGCGCTGCGCGAGCGTTTTCCTGGCGTGCAGTTGCTGGCGAAAGGGCTGTTTGCAACGGAGGGAGTCGTGAGTATCCCCTACGGTACGGAACCGGGCTGTGCTTTGGCGATCGGCAGCCACTATCTTGAGTTTTTGCGCGATGATGGTCGCGTTTGTGATGTTTCGGGACTTTCGACGGGTGACGAGGCACAGGTGGTGATGACGACCGGCGGCGGTCTCTATCGCTATGCGCTGGGCGACCGTGTGCGAGTGACGGGAAAAAGTGGGCGCACGCCGCGAGTCTCGTTTATTGGCCGCACGGCGTCCTGCTCCGACCTGGTCGGCGAGAAGCTCGACGAAGCGATCGTGAACGAAGCGCTGCAACCCCTGTTCGCGCGGGGTGTGAGTGCATGCATTGTGCCGGACTGGCTGGCCGACGTGCCGCACTACGTCTTGCTGCTGGCCGGTACGCAAGAGAA
Organism: Paraburkholderia sp. J69-1; assembly: GCF_905220255.1. Taxonomy (NCBI): domain Bacteria; kingdom Pseudomonadati; phylum Pseudomonadota; class Betaproteobacteria; order Burkholderiales; family Burkholderiaceae; genus Paraburkholderia; species Paraburkholderia sp. J69-1. Next base: position 20,499 of record NZ_CAJMZG010000032.1, read on the forward strand.
CGAAGCCCATGCGTTGGGCAGGGAAGTTGAGTCGGCATTGCAGCGCGTCTTTCACTACGGGCATGCGCGTCGGCTCGGTCAACTGGGCGCGCTGCGCGTGGGGTTTGTGGGCACGGCGCCATCCGCCTTAGGCGAACGATTGCAGCTTGCCGCGGAAAGCACTGGATTGCGCGCGGGTGACGTCAAGGCGAGCGTACTGGTCAGTCGACAGTCGCTGGCTCAAACACTGTTGTCGATGGACGGTGAATGACGCGATGAGCCACAAGGTACGGGGAAGGCATGCGGGAAACTGATTCAATCGGAGTCGATCGCGGGGCGTCGTGCGCACATACATGTACGACAGCCGATGCGCTGGCTACGGCGCAGTTCGATGGCTTGCGCGAACAATGGTATGTGGCGTGCACCACAGAAGAGCTGCCGCACGACAAACCGCTGGGCGTCAGGGTTCTGGATGTGGGAGTCGTGTTGTTCCGCCAGCGCGATGGGGGCATTTGCGCGCTGATCGACCAATGTGTGCATCGGGGCACCCGGCTTTCGGCAGGCAAGGTACAGAACGACCGGCTCGTTTGCCCTTATCACGGCTGGCAGTACGATGTCGAAGGGCAGGTTGTATGCGTGCCGAGCATCGACGGCGTAGAGCCCGCATCGAAGCAAAATCGATATCCATTCCGGCAACGTGCATTGCCGGTACAGTCGCTCGACGGTCTAGTGTGGGTTTATATGGGCAATGGGGACGAGTCGGCGTGCCCGGTATTTCGTATGCCGATGCGCGACGTCAAGCCGTGGCAATCGTATTACATGGTGAACACATTCGACGGCGATATCGCCATGTTGGCGCAGAATTTCATGGACGTGCCGCACACCGTCTTCGTGCACGACGGCATTTTTCGCAGCGGCCGGGGCGAGCCGATGGAGGCGAGCGTCGTGACGACGCCGAATAGCGTTGACGTCACCTATCATGACGGTGGCGACCGCATCGGTTTTTGTCTCGATTGGCTCACGAATCCCGATGGCGTGCCGCTTGAGCACACCGATCGGTTCATCGCGCCCAACGTGACGCGTTGCGAATATCGTTGGGGCGAGCGCTCGGGTTTTTTGATCGTTAGCCAGATCACGCCGCTCGATGCGCGGCGCTCGCGCGTATACACCTACATCGCGTATCGTTTCAGGCTGCCGCGAGCGATTCTGCGTGCGCTGCGCCCGCTATTGCATCTCTATACCCACCTTGTGATCCAGCAGGATGTGCGCATCATGCGTGCGCATCGGGAAGGTTTGGACAATGCGCCGGGATTTCGGCCGCATAACGTGCGCGCCGATATTGTGCATGTGGCGATCGATCGCCTGATCGATACGGTCCGGCGTGGCGAGCCGCTGGATGCCGCGCAGATTGGCGAGAAGACCGTGCGTTTCGAAATGTAGCGGTGCAGCGCGGCAAACATCCGCTTCGGTGAATCAAATCAGCTCAACTTTCGTTCAATTAGCGATGAAGGCCGCGAGCTATGCTGCGAGCGTTGTTTAACAGACGGTCGTGGAGAACGGTCGCCGATACATAACGTTGCATCATTATTGCGATGCGCCACTTTTGGCGGAGTCGTGAAGGGGGAAATCTGGCTCGTAGCTTGGATCATGAAATTGATGTTGCATTGTTCTGGTATCAATAATGTCGATTCCGTAAGCCGTATCGACCTCGACATACTTCGCGTCCTCACTGAATCTGGCCGAGTAGATGCCCGATCCATACGATGCTGTCCCCAGGAACCGGGTTCGACGATTTATCTCGTAGAGCGTCAGGAGCGTTGCCTGTGGTGATCGACGATCGGCCTTTAGCGGCGGCCCATAAAGAACGACGTATTTATTATCGGCGCTGAAGTTTCCACCTGTCACCTCGTGCTTGATATTCCGTAACGTGGCGCTTCCGGTCAGAGAGACGAGCACGGGGCGGCCTTGCGTGCGCCTTTCAATCCGATAAGCTTCGTCGCAGGAAGTCACTGCGCCATAGGCGGTTGCAATGACGGGAAGCAGGAGCAAAAAGCAGAGCAATTTGATAAACAAGATCAGCGGCCGTTCTCGTTCAGCAGGGACTTTTCCCACGCCGGCGCGGAGTCGTCGACGTCGTGGTAGCAATCGAGGCTTGCCAGTTGTCGGCCGCTAGAGATATCGAACAAAACGCATGACATGTTGAAGTGAAGGGATCCGGTTTTGTAAGCCACCAGATTTCCGTGCTGCCAGAATATCCATCCCCACACAAACGGAGCGCCCTCAATTTGACGGATGCGGCGGGTGCCACGTGCAATAACGAGTGTGGTTGGGTAGCTCTGTCCGTCTGCGAATGAATGGCGCTCGATCCAGCCGTGCAAGCCATTGGGCGATACGTGATCCGTCAAATCAGCGGGCTTATTTTCTGCTGTATGGGCTGATACAGCGCCCGCCAGCAACACGCTGGCCATCGTCAGTTTTTTTCCTGTCCATCGCATCATTGAGCCAACGAATTGCGGTTGATAAGTGTAGTCAATATACTGTCGCGGGATTTTTCGAACGGGTGATCTGCAGTGAGAATTTCGCGCCACGGTATGAGTGGTCACTGGTTTTCCAGCGACTAGCCGTGCTCTATCGCGACTCGCGGATCATCGGGCGCGGTAGTCCCACGGCACGTCCCGGAATGTCCTGTGACGGTATCACGAATGCGAATTCTGGCTCTGATGCTGCGAGCGTTGCGCGTTATTGTGGTGATGCGGCTGCTTGCGAGCGGCCTTCCTGGCGTGGTGTGACTGTGGCGTGCTCTGGCCTTCGCCAAAATAATACGTTTGTGAGGTTTGCGCGTGACCGATTACGGGGAGTAGCAGGGCGGTCAATAACAGGATCTTGGGCGATTGCATGGGTTCTCCTTCTAACCGCGGCATGATTGCGCAGCGTGCTCTGATAACAGCATAGCCGATGGTTCTTGTTTGCGCCGTTCAGGCAGGCTGATGCGACCGCTTATGCCGTCTGAGTCTAAAGCCGTGGCAGCAACGGAGAGACGATTCTGACGCTACCATTTCGTATGACAATCAATCATCGCCCGATCTGGTGACACCATGGATTCTCCCCCAACGAATCGATGCCCATTCAATCGGACCTCGCGGTCCGGGACTTCTACGACGCGCCCCGCGGGTACATGGCCGCCCGGCCCGCGAGGCGGGATCACTGGTTGGCGCCTGCTTGGTGCGATGTCGCGCGATTTGCCAGGTGCACTGTCTGCATGGAAAGAGCAGTATGGCGACCTTGTGCATCTGCGCCTCTGGCCCGAACATGAAATCGTGGTTGCGGAACCGACGCTCGCACGAGAGTTGCTCGTCACCCATCACGATGCGCTGATTCGCTGGGAGCGTGGCATCCGCATATTTTCCGCAGTGCATGGGCAAAGCGTGCTGACTACCGAGGGTGAAACATGGCGCGCCCGTCGCCACGCGTTGCTACCTGATTTCTCCCCCAAAGCCATTCAGCGCCTTACGCCGTCAATCGTGGATGCCGTGTCGCAAGCGTTTTCGCAGTGGCCTGCAAATGCCTGCGACTGGCACGTAGAGCGCGCGCTTACGACGCTGACCATGGATGTAATTCTGAAGATGGTCTTTTCAGGCAGTATCGGCGATGACGTGCACGTGGCCGAGCATGCGATCCGCGTGATAAGTATGGCGACCAACGCCGAGTTTTTTTCTCCGGTCGTCCTGCCCGACTGGATGCCCTGGAAACACAACAAGCGCCGCGCGCTAGGAAGTTTGAAAGCGCTCATCGAGCGGCACTTGCAGGACCGCCTTGGTCTGGCTCGTGCCGCCTGGCCAGACGACCTGCTCACTCGCCTTCTGCAACCACGCGACGACGCGCCGACTTTGTCGCTCCAAGACGTGCGCGACGAGTGCATGACCAGTTTCCTCGCCGGACATGAGACTACGGCCGCGACACTGGTCTGGTGGGCGTGGTGTATGGCGTCGAACCCAGCTGCACAACGCCTTGCGCGCGATGAAGTGCAGCGTGTGCTGCGAGGCGCTGCGCCGAGCGTCGAAACGCTGCCGGCCCTGGATTACGTGGTTCAGACGATCAAGGAAACCTTGCGGCTCTATCCTGTGGTGCCCGTGCTGTTCAGCCGCCGGGCCAGGCGTGCCATTCAGCTGGGCGGCTGGACATTCCCCGCACGCACGCTATTTGTCATTCCCGCGAACGTGTTGCATCGTGATTCGCGTTGGTTTTCCGATCCTGAATCGTTTAAACCCGAGCGCTTCGCTTCCGGTGCGCCGGAAGTGCCACGTGGAGCCTATATCCCGTTTGGAGCAGGCCCACGCGTCTGCCTGGGACAGCATCTAGCGATGAGCGAGATGACCGTCATCGCCGCGATGTTGCTGCAGCGATTCGAGTTGTCCATCCCGCACGGATCGGAGCCGCCGCACGCGGTTTTGAACGTGACGCTGCGCCCGGATCAACCCATGCTGCTGAGAGTTTCACCTGTCAGTGCCACCGTCGCGTAGGTCGAGAACCATACCGAGATTGTCGCGGTCGCTGCCGGCGTCGTGATCAAATGCGAGCCGCTTTATTGCAAGACAAATCAGATCAGTATTCACCATACAACGACAGACGAACGACAGTTCATTGCACTCTATGGAGAAGTCGCTCCCTAGTCGATTCGGGTAAGTGTTGGGAACAGCGTGAACCCGGGCGACGTGCTAGCGAAAAGCGGTGTGTTGCTTCATCCGAACAATACGCCGCTTCTTATTGTTGGAAACCAGAATGTATCCATGCTGCACTTCGAAGCTTATTCTGGCCAAGGTGGATTCAGTCCGAATTCGACGATAAATTCGTCTTCACTACCCGGATCTTTTCACCGACGCTCCGATTTGATCGATTCGCTAGCGATGCTCCAGGAGGGATACCGCGCCACGTTTCTGGATGCTCCGGCGCTTACGCCTGTTGGTGATCGCATTCCGATTTTCCAGCTTGAGTTGTCCGATCGCGGCAAGGATTTCGTGAGATGCTGGGAATCTGTGAAGTATGATTCGAGCAAACAGAATATCTACTACTACAACGACTCAAACGGCTTTTGCATCGTGGGCAGGGGAAGCCTGGTCAACAGAAAAAGCTGCGCCAGTCTGGGATTTACGGAAAATGTGAGCAAGATCTCCGTCGAAGAAGCACAATCTCTGTTTGAGAAGGATATTGCTAAAAACGGAGGATACGTGAAGGATGCCATCAAGGTTCCTTTGTATCAGCACGAAGTCGACGCGCTCGTTTCACTCGCATTCAATGTCGGGCACATATCGATAGTCCCACCGAAGCTTTGCCAGAAGATCAATAATTGCGACTACACGGGAGCGCCGGTAGAGTTTCTGGATATGGAAATTCCAAAGCGCAGACAACGGGAACACGACATGTTCCGCAATGGACCTTGTGACGCAAGTCATTGAGTAATGAGAGGATTTTTCATGACAAGCAAGACAATTAAGTTGATTCTGACGCTACTGTTGGCGTTGAATTTCTGCACATCGGCATTCGCAGACGATTCTTATCGCCTGGTTGGCGCAGCAAGGGTATACAGCACAGGATCATCGCAGCCGAACCTGGAGTTGCCGGCAAACCCCGCATATTCCTCCGTTCTGAAGCTGAAAAATGGCTCGTTCTACCTGAACTACGATGGATCGACTCCTGACGATTGTGAAGTACCGGTAAAGAAGACGATACCGTTTTCGTTCGATTCGGCTCCACTTGGTACCGCTCAAAAGTTGAATCAGTTCCTCGAGGATAAATTTCGCACCAATGCAAATGGCTGGACCCAGATCTATCTTCTCGGCGATGCTGCGTCATCGAGTTGCACCGCGCTGCGATTTTCGAAGATTTATACATCGAACGACGAACTCGCACTGCTTGACGGATCATTCCTGTATTTGTTCAAAGTCGAGCGGAGTCACTTTCGCGATGTGAGCAAGGGTTTTGATTGCATGCTGGCCAAAACCAGCGTGGAACATTTGATTTGTGACGATCCACAGCTCAAAAAAATGGATGCTGACGTGAGCTATGGATATGTGCTGATGCAACGCAAGTACTCGAAGGAAATCTCTTATCAGGATCCTATCAAGATGGATCAGATCAAGTGGATTTCGACGGTCAGAAACAAATGTTCAACGGCCGACTGCCTGAAGAAGGCTTATTCTTCGAGAATCGATTACATCAAGGGGAGGGTAACCGATAATTACCCGTCGTATCCGAATCCTGAGGAAGACTGAGTTACTGAAATTTTGCGAGAAATATCAAGATGGCGCTGAAAATTATCGTGGTCGGCGATTCAACCTCACACGGTGGGCGTGTCATTAGCGGCTCGGGAACTCATACGATCAACAACAAGGCCATTGCCCGTCTGCACGATTTGGTGGATTGCCCTGAACAGTATCCCGACGGATGCCCCACGGGGTCAATAAAATCGTGGATGCACATCCCACATTGACGATTGGTGGAGAGCGTGTCGCACTGCACGGACATCGCGCTGAATGTGGTTGCACGTTGATCGGTAGCACCACGGCATGCGTCGGTGACTAGTACACCGAAACCGGCGATGTACGCCCAGTGAAATCGTCGGGAAATACGAGAAATTTCGAGGTCCATCCGGATCATTAGATGAACATTCAGTGCCACGTCGTCGCAGTTGAGCGCCAGTGGCGTGGCACGTTATCCGGCGCCGTTGCTTCGGCCTCGGGTGGCCAGTTCGACTCTTTTGAGCAAGTATCCGTTTTTGGTGGGGCAACGGCCTTCAGAATGTCGTTAGAGAGGGCGCGTCCAGTGTCGCTTCCTGGTCGGCTACGGCCCATGCGTTTCGCATGAGTTACGGACGCATCGGCGTAGGCCGACCGGCTGAGTGCGACCCATCACAGCCGTTCGTTGTTGCACGCGAGTAATGGCCGTTAGCGGAGACCTGCGGTCGTTCCAAAGACTGCTCCCCCTCGATGAACGACAGGTTGTTGCCGACTACTGACTCATGCGGTTTGCATCGACGGGCGAGCGAGCATCAACAGGTGAGTGGCTCAGAGCGACCCACAAGGGGCGGTCGGTGTCATACAAGCTGATTGTATCTTTACGAGGTAACTGCCGTTTGCCGGTGCGTCATCCGTTAATTGCCAGGCTAACTTGACGCTTGTGACATCAGAATGCGCAGGCGAGGCTCACTGCCGCGTTCGACGAATCACGGGCAGCGAAAACCCAGCTCGCGCTGCTATTCTTGTTCCGGCAGCGGGGCGTCGGTCAGAGACGAGTATCGGATTATCTAGATCGCCGCGCAGCCTGCCTTTGTGTCGCCGGTGCTTGAACCCGGTGAGATATGGCAGAAAACGACGGCCTACCGGCTAGGCCTGAAACGGTAGCAAAATATCTCTTATGCGTATTGAGATCGTAGAATCGAGAAAATTCTACATGCTTGTTCACGTAAGCTGGTATTTATCCGGTAGGTGGCTCGGACATTGTTACCTGATTTGAGTGTCGGATATTGTAAACATGCGATATGCCTCAGGTTAGTTGAGTTGATTGATGATTTTTTGTAAAATTAATCTATTATTCATGCATTTTCGCGTCCGATCGGGAAAATCGAGCGGCGGAAATGTTGAATCTGAGAGCAACAAATCCACTGTGCTTATTGGTGGAAAGCCGGTGAAAGAAAAAGAAGGTGTGAAATGAATGCGCAGGACATCGCTGGAGCGATTCGGGGTGGATTGCTCCAGCAAGATCGGCTTCTGAAGTTTGACACGCCGCTTGGCGAGAACGTGTTGTTGCCTCAACGTGCGGTGGGTTGCTCTCGCATAGGACGGCATTTCGATTTCACGCTTGATGTGCTCTCAATGCGCAGCGGTATCAAGCTCAAGGAACTTGTCGGGCAATCTGTTACGTTGTGGATTCAGCAGGGCGATAAGTCTTATCTGCCTTGGAATGGCTATGTCTATTCGGTGCGCAGGCAAGGATCGGAAGGCAGTTTGACCAGCTATCAGATCCGGTTTGCGTCGTGGATGCATTTCCTGCGGTTTCGCCGCGACCAACGTATCTGGCAGGATAAGACGGCTGACGAAATCATCACTGAAGTATTTAACTCCCATTCACACGCAAAAGGGCAGTTCAGCTTCGCGCTTGCGAATCCGCTGCCTGCAAGATCGTATTGCACCCAATACGACGACGACTGGAACTTCGTCCATCGATTAATGGAGGAGGAAGGTCTGTTCGGCGTCTGGACGCAGGCCGACGACGGAAAGTCGCATCGCTTGAGCATCACGGATCAACTGGATACGTGCGAGCCGATTACTGGCCGCACGGTCCAGTTTGCCCGCTACGGGGCGTATGGCGAGGTCGATGCGCTGGTCCAATGGTCGGATGTGCGCGAACTGCATAGCGCGGTGTTGACCACGCGCACTTTCGACTACAAGCATCCTTCGCCGCTGGCCAATCCCAAGGGCACGAATGTGCCCACGCTGTCGTCGGAGTTGCCCGAGCAACTTGAAGTCTATGAGTACACCGGTCCCTATACGTACCTCAAACAGACGCGCGGCGATCATCTCTCGAAGGTCCGGATGGAAGAGTGGGAATCGCGCGCGAAGCGATTCTACGGCGTTGGAGGGGTGCGGGCGATCGACGCTGGACGCTGGTTCGAACTGGTTGGACATCCCGAACTGGATGGGGATTCCAGTGAGCGGCGCCAGTTCGCGGTCATCGAAGTGACGTGGTTCATCCAGAACAACCTGCCCGAATCGAGCCATCACGCCAGCTTTGCCTATAGTCTGCGCGATCGCATTGCGAACGCGGTAGCGAACGATGCAGGAAACTCCGCGTCGCGAGTCACGCATGCGGATGGTTCCGAAGGCGTTTTTCTGGTCGAGATAGAAACACAGCGTAAATCCGTGCCATTCCGAAGCCAGTTCAAACATCAGCCGCCGGTCATGCAGATGCAGACGGCGACGGTGGTGGGAACAGAGGGCGCGCCGGTCTATACGGACGAAATGGGACGCGTCAAAGTGCAGTTCCATTGGGATCGCATCGGGCAGCGCAACGAACGAAGCTCGTGCTGGATACGCGTGAGCCATCCCTGGGCCGGGCAAGGGTTCGGGATGGTCCATATTCCGCGCATTGGCGACGAAGTGGTCGTTTCGTTTCTGGATGGCAGTTCCGACCGGCCGATCATTACGGGACGCGTGCCGAACAGCATCAACGTCATGCAATGGAAACTGCCGGAGAACCAGGCGCTTTCGGGGTTGCGCTCGCGCGACCTGGAAGGCACACAGGCCAATCAGGTGGTGGCGGACGACACACCCGGCAAACAACAGGTCCAGGTATCGAGCGATCACGCGCAATCTCGGCTCGTGGTTGGCTACAACACTCGCATCGACGGTCAAGCGGGGCGCACGGCAGCGCGCGGAGTGGGCTGGGAACTGGCGACGGACTCGTGGGGCGTCTTGCGCGCGAATGACGGAATGCTGGTCACGACCGAGACACGAGCCGGCGCTGGCGCAGCGGCCAAGGATATGGGCGAGACCGTCCTGCGCCTCGCGCAGGCGCACGATTTTCATCGGACACTGGCCACCGCTGCGACAAATGCGCAGGTGCAGGACAGCCAGGACCAGTTACTGGTCGCGGATGCAATCAAACAGCAGAACGACGAAATCAAGGGGCAAGGAAGCGGTGACTTCCCGGAGCTTTCGAAGGCTCACCTGGTTCTCGCGTCACCGGCGGGTCTGGAGGCTACCACGGCCGGAAGTGTGCATATTGCGAGCGGCGCGCATATCGCATTGACGGGCGGCACTCATGTGAGCGTGAGCAGCGGCACGAGTCTGCTGGCTTCGGCGCGTAGTGCGATTCGACTTTTCGCCTACAAACTGGGCGTGAGAATGGTTTCCTATGCCGAAGATATCGACATCAAGGCGCTACAGAAGAATCTCAATCTACTCGCGAAACTCGACATTACACAAACGGCCAATCGCATTACGATCCGCGCCGCCGAGGAAGTCATGCTACACGGCGGTGATAGCTATATCAGCTTGAAGCAAGGCCAGATTACGGTGGGTGGCGGGGTCTATGAGGTCAACGCACAGTCGAAGAATCAGCCGTCGAAACCGATGGGCGTGAATGGCAATGGCTTGCCAGACGTCCAGATGAACGACCAGCAGTTTCGTGTGTTATCGCCAACTGGCGTGCCGATGAGCGGCGTCGCGTACAGCGTGAAGACCGCGTCGGGCGCGCACGTGGCCTCGACAACAGCGGAAGGAAAATCTGCATTGGTCAATACCGAGAAGCCAGACAATGTCGCATTCGATCTGCATTTTGATGAGTTTGCTGCCGCGTCGGGGCGGCCATTCATCCCGGCATCAACCGAAGCTTGAACAAGAGTAATTAACAGTGGCTACTCCTTTAGTCGTCAACGGGCAGACCAACGACACGCCCAATACCCAGGTTGACCTGAAATGTGATTGGCCTGCTTTCTGGACGCTTGCGCAGCAATACGCTCTTAGTCAGATCGTTACGCATGTGCCGGTTTGCCAGGACAAGCCAGATTATCGCAACGGTAGTCCGGGTATTGCCAATGAGTCCGCGAACAAGTCCGTGCCGCGTTTTGTGAGCAATTTCGCGGTGCGTGCGCGACGTATCGCGGGGGCTTATGCGGCGGTGTTTCTGGAGGATTTTCCGTTTGGCAAGGCAGAATTGGTGGGGCGTTTTTACTGGCTCGGCCTGGGTGCATTTGCGGCGAAGCAGGTAGCAGTGACCCTGGAAAACCCTTTGCTTCGTGTATCGGGTCACACAGGGTGGCCTACCTATGCCCTGCTTGGTCAGGGTAATCTTTGGCTGTTCAACGATATTCTGCCCTGGTTTTACGGCTATGCTTGCGATCCCGCATCGTTCAAGGAATCGTCCAAGAAGCGTCACAGCAATGATTTCCTGAACCCCGTGAGCAAGCATTTCAGGTTTCAACTCGACTATAAAGATGTCATCGAGAATACGCCGATGGAGCGCAACAAATCAACCGGTGTAATTGAAAACGGAAAGCTTGGTTATCTGCAAGTCACTCAGCAGGTGACGGATGGGTTTGACTACGTAATGCAATGGGAAGCCGCGAGCGGAGACGAATTTAGCAGGCGAAAATCCGCGATGAATCATCTTTTCAGTATCGCGTATCACGAACAGGGCGAGGTGCTGCAGGGACTTATTTACGACAGAATATTGTTTGATATTGGTCTTGATGCCCAAAGCGTCATGCTGAGCGATAAGCCTACCGACAATATCATTGTGGCATCTGTTTTGGGGCTGGGAGGGATTACGGCTTACGGGTTGTCCAAGCTGGCACACGCGTATATTCCGGCTCTTGAGCTGGTACTGACGTCAGCGGACAAAACAGAAAATTCCGGGTATAAATCCGTTCCGAATGGTGCAATTGCCCTTCAGGACTATGTTCAGAGAATGGGGTGGATTACTAAGGCGGCTAAAAAGTACGATCAATTGATGATAACTCGCAAAGAGGAAATGCATTCTTATATTCGTGAAATTGCGAGCTTTGGTGATCTTCCGGATACTCCATGAGAAATAGAGTTACGCGCAAAATTGTAGCGACTGTCGTGATAGCAGCAGGAGCAGTAGTTGCGCTCTGGTTTGCAAAAACAATTTCAATTTCTAGTTCCCAAATGAACGAATCTGCTGCAACGCTTCAATTTGGAGCGCCGGGCCTTTCCCGGGTTGATGGTCTCAACACTGATAATCATCCTGCCGGGGTGTCCTTCTACGAAAGCCAGTTCACACAGGCAGATCACAAGAGGGTCACGTTCGAAGCGGGTAAGCATAGCTTTCAGGTTGACAAGGTAATTTCCCTGATGGGCATTGCAGACAACCGGGTTCCGGGCGGAATTTACGAGTGGCAAATTACATCCACCTTTTCGGATAACCAGGTTGAATCCCCGGAAGTGGCTCGAGACGGGATGATGCAGCTTCTCGCAAGGCTGCATGCGGCCGGGTGGCGACGGTTTATCGATAGCGGTTCACCCCGCCTGACCGGCGAGCAAGCGTGGCATTACGGCACATCCGCTGACGGCAAAGGCGTGTATCCCCTTGATCCCTCGTACAAGCCCGATCTGGATGAATGGAGCGCCGGTGAAGACTCGATGCCATCGTGGACGCTTTACGCGAATGGCACGTATATCGAAGTCTCTTTACAGGCGAGTGGCATGGCCGGGGTCGCGGGAAAGAAGACTTACCTCGTTAATATCGACGTGAAGAACGAGTATGCATTCTATGCGCTTGGATATTTCCCCGGAGACTCGGAGAAAATGCGTCACTGGGAAAAGTTCATTCCAGCTGTACTCGCTAAAGCCCACGCAAAGAGACTCGCAACCGAAGCAACTTTGAAAGCACAGGGCTATACGATCGATTCGAACTATGAGGATCCGCCAATCAGGGCATTGGAGGAAGCTGCGGGGAGACCGGAATGAGGCGCGGCACATGACACGAGCGACCGTGGGCGGTAAGGCACAAATTGTAGTGGGCGACAAGACCAGTCATGGCGGTCGTGTCATTTCTGGCAGTCCGTCTTCCACGTGGGGGCGACCCGGCATCCCGATCGCCCGCAAGGGTGATAAGGTGACGTGTCCGCAATGCGCGCCTCATCTCTTCGAAATTGTCGAGGGGTGCGAGGACAGTCTGGACTTTGGAGCACCGGTGGCGCTCGAAGGGCATAAGACTAGCTGCGGTGCTGTGTTGATTGCAGAAACCGATATTTGCGACTAGACAGCGTGCATGCCGTCGTTTTGTCTGTAGCGCTCAAAACAGATCTGGCCGAAGATCCCGAAATCCTCGCCCAAGCCTCTGGCGCAATGATGTGCGCGAGTAGCGCCATCGGCATAACCAGCTTCGGTAGCAATCGCTTCGATATTAAGGCGGCTGCCGTGCAAATGCGATTGCGCGCGCTCGACGCGCAGATCCTGAAAATGCGCCAGCGACTCTGCTGTGTCTTCCAATGAAAACCCGTTGGGCAACTGCTAGCGCACCCGTGTTGTTTGAAGCGGTCGATCTGCGCCAGATGCGCATGCGGCATCAGATACTCGAAGGCGGTTTCGTGAGCGGCCGTTTGCCGGCGAGATACGAATGCCGCAGCCGTGCGAGCAATGGCTGTTAGCGGAGTAGCGCAGTCGTTCCAACGGCAGCTTCGTTCGCTCGCGGAACGCCCGGTTTTGGCCGACTACTGCCTGATGCGTTTCGCATGAGACACGGACGCATCGGCGTAGGGCGACCGGTTGAATCCGCCACCCAAAGCAGCCGTCCGGCAGGCGTTTTCCGATGACCGATTGTGCTGAGACAGCAGGCATTTGGTGGATGCTGTGAGGCGAATGCAGGATCGGTTCGAACTGTCAGTGAATGCAAATGGCCATATTGTGGATCGCTAAAAGTACCGTGACGTAAGGCGCCACTTGAGCGCGGCGAAGTTTGCCTCTCCATGCCATACCGATACGGCGCGTAATCGCAAAAGCAGCCACTGCCGTTCCCGCCGATAGCAGCAGCAACGTGCCTGCGCTCAGCAGCACGTCGCCTTTCGATCGTGCCGCGAAGATAGAGAGATACGCGAGTGCATTATCAAAGCCACCGGAAGTGCAGGCGAGCCACAGGCCGAACAGATTTTGCCGAACCGGCCTAGGTGTATGCGTGTTGTGCTCGTCATGAGCGCGTGAATGGCGAAACTTCAGCAGTCCGATCACAAGCAGCGCGATTCCGGGCAGGTAACACGGCAGCGCGATTTGCGCGATGATGCCCAGTGCAAGCCCGGCCGCGATTGCCACGATCGTGGCGGTGGCGAGCAGCCGCGCCAACAGAACCTCTCTCGCGCGCACGTGTCGGTCCGCGAGCAGCGCCAACAGCAGGGCAAAATCGTCCGTGCTCGTTGTGCAGAAGGCGAGAGATGCCGCGCCGATGAGCTCAGCCGTGTCGGCGCTCATGATCTTGCGTGCGCGCTTTCAACAGCTAGACTGTGAAGCCATAGAGGCGCGCCGGATTGTCCGCAAAAATCATCCGTTGCCAGTCGGCGCGCCCGATCCAGGAGGCGATGACGTCGAGCAGCACGGCATCGTTGGGCTTGGTGATTTTTTCCGTTGGGTGCGGCCAGTCCGTGCCCCATAGCATGCGCTCGGGCGCCATTGCGATGAACGCCTTCGCCACGAGCGCGACATCGGCGTAAGCGGGTGCGCCGAGTTTTGAATCGACATACGGACCCGAGAGCGTGACCCAGGTTTTGCCGCCCTCGACTAGCCGTCGCGCGGTTTTCATCGCTTCGGAATTGAGTCCGTCCGGTTGCGGGACATGCGCGATATGGTCGAGCACGAGCGGACAGGGCAGCGCATTCAGATGCTTTTCCAGCGCGGGCAGCTTTGCTCCTTGCACCACCAGTTCAATATGCCAGCCGAGCGGCTCGATGCGCGCGGCCAGCGGCGCGAGCATATCAATGGTGGTCGCGCCCGGATAGCTAAGATTGAAGCGGATCGCACGCACGCCCGCACGGTTCATCTGCGCCAGATCGGCGTCGCTGACCGAGGTATCGACGACGGCCACGCCGCGTGCATTGGCGCCGAATTGCGCCAGCGCATCAAGCAGACAGCGATTGTCGGTGCCATACGTCGAGGGCGTCACGCACACGTTGCGACGCATGCCCAACCGCTCCTGCAAGGCGCGATACTGCGCAACGCTCGCGTTGGGCGGGCGCAGTTGCGTGCCGGGCGCGCTGGGAAAGCGGTCGTCGTAGATATGCATGTGGCAGTCCACAGCGCCTTCGGGCAGGCGAAACGCTGGCGCTTCGCTGCCGGTGGACCAGGTCTCCAGGGCGAGCGCACTCTGCGGCAACGCCGCCGCGAACGAGCTTGCGCCGAGTGCGCCCAGCGCGCCGAGAAAGGCGCGGCGATCGAATCGTTTCATCTCACGCCACCCCGACTTCGTTGTGGACGCGGCGGCCGGTGCGGCTTAGCAGCAGCAAGGTGACGACACTCACGAGCGTGAGGAGGCCCAGCGGCATCAGCGCAAGCGCATAGCTGCCCGTGGCTTCCTTGACCCAGCCGTAGACGTTCACCATCAGGCCGCCGCCCAGCAGATTGGCAATCGCGTTGATGGTCGCGAGCCCGGCCGCGGCCGTCGTGTTCGACAACATGCTGGAGGCAAGCGCCCAGAACGGCCCCTTGAACGCATAGGCACCTACGAGCACCGCGCACAGCATCGTCATGGTTGGGACAAGCGAGCCGCTCAGCGAAGTGCCGAATAGGCCCAGCCCGATAAAGAGCATGGGAATCACAGTATGCCAGCGGCGTTCCTGGCGGCGGTCCGAACGGCGGCCCCACCAGACCATCAGCACCGATGCCAGCGCATAAGGCACTGAATTGATCAGGCCGGTTTCCATCACGCTCAGCCCGTACGACTTGAGCAGTTGCGGCTGCCACACGGCGAGTGTGCTGCCCGCACCCGAAGCGCAGACATCGACCAGCGCAAGACACAGCACATAACGGTTGCGAAACAGCTTCGTGAGCGGCATCGATGCAACCTTTGCGGGCGCACGGGCTTCACCGGCGATTTCCGCTTTTAGCCATGCGCGTTCTTCGTCATCTAGCCAGCGCGCTTCATCGGGTTTGTTGGTCAGCAAGACGAGGCATACGAAGCCGAGCAGCACCGTCGGAATGCCTTCGAGGAGGAACAGCCATTGCCAGCCGCGCAGCCCGGCGAAGCCGTCCATCTGCAGCAGCGCCGCCGAAATGGGCGAACCGATAAAGCTCGCAGCTGGAATCGCCACCATGAAGGTCGCGACGATGCGCGCGCGATAGCGCGCAGGCACCCAGTACGAGAGATACAGTAGCACGCCAGGGAAGAATCCGGCTTCCGCCGCGCCGAGCAGAAAGCGCAGCACGTAGAAGGCCGTGGGCGTGCTGACGAGCGCGGTCGCCGCCGAGATCAGGCCCCACGTAATCATGATGCGGGCGATCCACAGACGCGCGCCGTAGCGTTGCAGCGCCATATTGCTCGGCACTTCGAAGAAGAAGTACGATACGAAGAACAGACTGCTGCCGAAGCCGAACACGCGCGCGGTGAGGCCAAGGTCGTGGTTCATCTGCAAGGACGCCATACCGACGTTGCCGCGGTCGATGAACGCGAGCAGATAGCAGATCATAAGAAAGGGCACGAGACGCCAGACCACCTTGCGGAGGGTGCGCTGTTCGAGCGCGTTGGCGTCGGGGCGGGATTGCATGTGCATGGATGTCTCCTGCGTTTATTGTGCGCCAGAGCGACGCTGTCTGATGTGATGGAAAACGTTGATGGCGATGGCGCATGCGGCCAGCACGAGCGCCATGGCGCTGAACGTGCTGCGCACGCCGAGCGCTTCGGAAGCGGTGCCCGCGAGCAGATAGCCGAACGGCATCGTGCCGTTGTAGGCCATGCCGTACATGCCGACGAGCCCGCCGCGCACGTGCTCGGGGCAGCGCTGCTGGATCGTCGCGTTGGTGGACGTCGCCGAAAAGGTGAGGCTGAAGCCGAGCAGACAAAAGGCCGGAATCGACAGCGCGACGGCGTGTGTCAACGCGAGCACGAGCAGCGCTGTCACGGCGCTCCACGGGCCGAGTGCGATGCAGCGCGCGCTCGCCTTTGGACCCCATGCCGAAGAAAGCAGGATTGCCGCGCTCAGCGAGCCGCCGCCGGCCGCGGCGAAGAAGAGGCCGGTGTAGTGGGCGGCGTCGTGAAAGGCGTGGTCGGCAAGCAGCGGCACGAGCGTTTGATAGCTGGCGGCGAACAGACCCATGCAGGCGAGCATGGGCAGATAGCGTGCGGAAAACGCGTCGGACATCACATAGCCCACGGCGTCGCGCAGGCTGCTGTCGCCGCGCGACGGGCGCGCTGTACCGACGGCTGGCATCGAGCGCACGCACAGCGCCATGACGGCCAGCGCGCTGGCATAGATGCCGAACGATGCGCCGGGACCGAATGCCGGATAGACAAAGCCCGCAATGCTCGGCCCCACCATGCGGCCGACGTTGTAGACGGTGGTGTTCATGGCGACGGCGTTCGAGGTCAGGCGCGGATCGCGCAGACTCGTTACCAGCAGCATCTGCCGCGCGGGTGTTTCGATCGCGCTCGAAATGCCGATCGCGAGCGCGTGCAGCAGGATCAGCTTCACGCTGAGCAGCCCGAGTATCCAGAGTGTGAGCAGGCTCAGCGTGAGCAGCGTGGACGTCGCGAGCACGCCGAGCGTGGCGCGCCGTGCGTTGCCCGAGCGGATGCGCGAGCCCGCGAGCGGCGCGACGACGAGCTGCGGCCCGTACAGCAGGAAGTTCAGCAGCGCGAGCACCGAGGCCATACCCGTGAGGTGATAGACGAGCAGGTTGAGCGTGATGTTCTGCGTCCAGCTGCCAAGCACCGACACCACCTGGCCGCACGCATAGCGGCGCAGCGCCGGTTCGGCGAGTGCGGGAAAGAGCCGGCCAGAGAGGGCTGCACCATTTGCCGTGCGCGGCGCGTTGTCTTGCGTCGCGCTCATGCCAGCGCCTTGCCGCGCGTTTCGGGGGCGAACAGCACGACGATGGCGGCCGCGATAAACGCGACGATCGTGGTGGCAAGGCCCATCGTGAAACCGCCCGAGGTCGAAGCCAGCGCGCCGATCACGAGCGGCGCGATAAAGCCGCCAAGCCGACCGCCGTTATAGGCAAGGCCCATAAGAAAGCCGCGCGAAGCCGTATCGCCGATGATCTCCGCGAGAAACGGCCCCGCACCCGCGAAGATCCCGTTCACGCCGAAGCCCGTGAGAAAGATCGCCGTCATCAGCAGCCACGCGTTCGCGCTGACGATATAGACACCTACGGCTGCCGCGCCCACCAGCAGATAGGCGATGAACATTGGCCGCCGCCCAAGGCGATCGACCAACGCCGAGAACAGCAGGAAACCCGTAATCGCGCCGAACTGGAGTGCGAGCACGAACTTGAGGCTGTGCACGAAGTCGAGATGCTTCACGGTCACGAGGAAGGTTGGCGTCCAGGTGAACACGCCCCAGTAGAGGTATTGCAGGAAGAAAATGAACGTGAAGGCCGTGAGCAGGCCGCGCACGTTGAGCTTCGATTTGTTCTGTGCGCTCTCGATGCTGGCCC
Source organism: Paraburkholderia sp. J69-1 (assembly GCF_905220255.1). Classification (NCBI taxonomy): domain Bacteria; kingdom Pseudomonadati; phylum Pseudomonadota; class Betaproteobacteria; order Burkholderiales; family Burkholderiaceae; genus Paraburkholderia; species Paraburkholderia sp. J69-1. Next base: position 38,633 of record NZ_CAJMZG010000032.1, read on the forward strand.
GCGCGCCGGCACGCTGCAATGCAGCCTTGCGTTCGAGCCAGATCGGCGATTCGGGCGTCTTGCGTGCGACCCAGAACAGGATGAAAAAGGGCAACGCGCCGATCAGGAACAGCACGCGCCAGCCGTCGTGAGCGAGGCCGCCGTTGATGCCGCTGACAACGCCCGAAATCGTGATCGCGATGATCGCGCCAACGGGCAGACCCATTTGCATCAGCGCACCGCCTTTGCCGCGTCGGCTTGCGTGCCAGGTTTCCGCCACCAGCGCTGCGCCCGCCGTCCACATGCCGCCCATGCCGAGCGCGCCGCATAGTCGCGCCGCAGCGAACCAGTGTTCGTTGGGCGCAAATGCAAGCAGCCCTGAAAAAAGCGAGTAAATGCCGATGCATAGCAGCGCCGTGCGCACGCGTCCGAGCCGGTCTGAGACATAGCCGAACAGAATGCCGCCGATGATCTGCCCGGCCGCCGTGATGCTCGTGAACAGGCCGAGTTGCGCTTTCGTGAGGCCGAATTGCAAGGCGAGTGTCGGCAGCAGGAGCGAAAGCAGAAAGGAGTCGTAGCTTTCGAAGGTCCAGCCGAGACCGGCGAGCGACAGCGCGCGCCATTCGGCACGCGTGATGCGTGTTTGGGTCTGGGGCTGCGCTTGCGCGCGCTCGACCCTGCCGCTATCGGCGTTGAGAATGTCTGACTTCACGTGTTGTCTCCGGGGAGATCGAGGCCGTAGGTCGTGGCTGCGGTACGGCTGAAAAGCGCGGTGCGCTCGTCGGGCGATACGCCGCTTGCGGTGCGTTTGAAGGCGTTCCAGAGCACCGTGTAGCCAGTCGCGCCCTTATCGACGGGGAAATTGCTTTCGAACATGCAGCGCTGCGCGCCAAAAAGTTCGACGCAGGTTTCGACGAGCGGCTCCCACGCACTGGCCAACGTTTCGGACGATGGCGGCAGCCTCTGCGCGGCGAAATCGAAGCCGAACACGCCCATGCCCGCGCCGCCCAGCTTCATGCGCGTATTGGGCAGGCTGGCAAGGCGGCGCAGCGAAGCTGCCCACGCCGCGCGCGTCTGGGCGCTTTGGCCCGCGTGCGGACCCACGCCAAGCGGCCCGCCGAAGTGGTCGATCACGATCGTCACTTCGGGCGCGCTGGCCGCGAGTCCGTAAAGCGCATCGAGTTGCGTGTGATAGACCCAGACGTCGAGCACGAGGCCATAGCGCGCGAGCGTTCTCACGCCCGCGCGAAACGACTCGCGTTCCATCAGGTCGTGCGGCGGCACGACCGGACTCGAGCGCACCGCTTCGCTTGCGTGCCATGCCAGCGGATTGCGTATGCCGCGCAGGCGTCCGCCTGTTGTGGCGAGCATGGCTTCGATTACGGGCGCGACTTCGACGCCCAGCGAAAGATCGGCGCCGCCGACAATCGCTTCGCAGGCGCGCGTCGATCCATAAGCGCCGCTCGCAAACATCGCCGCGACGCCGCTGGCGAATTCAGCTTCGCCAACGGGCTTCATCGCTTCGGGACCGTTGGCACGCAGCATCGAGCGGCACTGCACGTACACCGTGGAAACGATGCGATGGCCGCTGCCGTCGATGTCGCGGCGCAGTTCATCGGCGAGATAGCGGCCCGTTTGCCGATCCCACAGATGATGATGCGCGTCGACAATCGGCAGGCCGGGCTGCAAGGCGGTTTCTTCGTGTAGCGCGAGCCAGTCGTCGCGAACGGGAAGGTGCGGGGCGTGGACGATCTGCATGGCGCTTGCGCTCAGAACTTCTTGCGCATGCCGATTACGAAACCGGTCTGGTCGTAGTTCGCGGCGACCGTGCCATAGCCGTTCACGCCCAATGCCGATCCGCCCTTGTTGCGCGCGAATGCGGCGGTAGCGTAGATGTCTGTGCTTTTGGAGAGCAGATAATCGGCACTGAGTACGCCCATCCACGGATCCGCACCGGTCGAGTGAACGTCCTGGTAGTAGGCCGCTGCCGTGACGAAGAATGCGGGCGTGAACATGTAGTTCGCGCCGGCCCAGTAGAGATTCGCCGAGCTCGATAGCGAGCCGCTATTCGCGACGAGGATCGGGCTGGCGGGCAGGAATGCGCGCGAAGCCTGCAGATAGCGATAGCCCGCAAAGGCCTTGAAACCGCCGATCACATAGGTTGCGGCGGCAGTCGCGCGCCGTTCCGTGCCGGTGTTGGTCGCCACGGTGTTACTGTTGCGCTGCTCGTACGAAAGACTCGCGGCGAACGGGCCGCCCGCGTACGTGAGCGAGCCGCCAAAGTAACGGCCGGTCAGTTCGGCGCCTGCCACTTCGCTGCCATAGCCGGTGTCGTAGCGCGTGCTGTACATCGCAGCAACGGTCACGGGGCCGAGCACGCCGACGTATTTTGCGGAATCGTCGATGCGGCCTGCCATGGCGTAGTCGACGGAAAGCGTGGAGTAGCGCGAGGACGCCCCCATCGGATCGAACACAACGGCCTGATCGTAGAGCACTGAATTCTGGCGCCCCAGGCTGAGCGTCTGGCCGCGCATCGTGAGGCCGACCCACGCCTGACGTCCAAACAGGCGCGAAGTGGTCGACGTATTCGAGCCGAGTCCTTTAGTCGATTGCGCGCTCGTGCCGTCGTTGACGTTGAAGCCATTTTCAAGGGTGAAAATCGCCTTCAGGCCGCCGCCGAGATCTTCTACGCCTTTAAGACCCCAACGCGATCCAGAAAGATTACCGGACGCTTCGCGCGTGATTGCACCGCCGCTCTGTGTGTTGTTGATATGTTCGATGCCCACATCGACGATGCCATAGAGGGTGACGCTGCTTTGAGCGTGAGCGACGTGCGGCGCGAGGGCGAGTGTAGCCGTGGCGGCCGCTGCCGTGACCGTCGCGCTCGACATGCGCTTGATGTTATTCGACGATTGGAAAACGCGTTCCTGCATGATGTCTCCGTTGATGTGTTTATGTTTGTATTGGCGAGAAGTGACAGCGATAAAACGTGATGTGATACGGCGTGAAGCGGGTTCAGGCGTGCGGCTCTTCTCCCACGCCAGCGCTGGGGTCGCCAAGCCAGGCGATCGTCAGCGCGCCAGCCAGCAGCACAGCGGCCACGGCGAGCAGCGCGGCGGTAAAGCCGCCCGAGAGATCCTTGATTGCGCCGATCATCGACGGTCCGACAAAACCGCCCAGATTGCCGATGGAAACGATCAGCGCGATGCCGCCCGCTGCGGCCCGGCCAGTCAGAAATCCAGATGGAATGGCCCAGTAAGTGGCCTGAAACGCGAGAATGCCGCTCACCGTGAAGCACAGGGCAATGAGTTTGGGCAGTGGGGTATCGAACATCGTGCTGATCGCCAGTGCGACGGCAGCGATGAAAAGCGCGCCCGCCACATACGGAATGCGATGCGTCGAGCGATTCGCAAAGCGTGCCCACACGAGCATCACCACGGCGCCAATCGCATAAGGAATCGCCGTGAGCCAGCCGATCACTGCATGGTCGACGCCGAACTGCTTGATGATCTGCGGCATCCAGAGGCCCACGCCAATCGAGCCGACAATGCCGCAGAAGTTGACGAGCGCGAGCACGAACACGCGCCAGTTGGTCATGGCGTCGCGCAGGCTGGAGCCGTGTTTGCCAGCGATACTGCGCTGTTCCAGCGCGAGACGCTGCGCGAGCACGTCCTTTTCGTCGCGGTTCAGCCAGCGTGCCTTTTCCGGACGATCGGCGAGAATGAAGAGGCAGGCGACGCCCAGTGCAATCGCGGGCAGTCCTTCGATGAGCAGCAACCACTGCCAGCTACGCAGCCCATGCACGCCGCCGAGTTGCAGCAGCGAACCCGATACCGGAGAGCCGATCATGTTTGCCACCGGAATACCGACGAGAAATGCGGCTGTCACTTTCGCGCGCCACTTGCCCGGAAACCATTGCGTGAAATAGAGGTAGATGCCCGGCGTAAAACCGGCTTCGGCAACGCCCAGCATGAAGCGCGCAGCGGCGAAACTTTTCGGACCGGCAACGAAGGCCGTCGCCATCGAAATCACGCCCCAGGTGATCATGATGCGCGCGATCCACATGCGCGCGCCGACCTTCTGCATGATCAGATTGCTGGGGATTTCAAACAGAAAATAGCCGATAAAGAACAGCCCCGCGCCCAACCCGAATTGCTGCGCGGTGAGGCCGAGATCCTTGTTCATCGTCAGCGCAGCGAAGCCGACGTTGGTGCGATCCAGATAGCTGATGACGTAGCAGATGAAAATGAACGGCAGGATGCGGCGGAACGCTTTTTCGAGCGTGCGCTCGCTGGCGGCGAATTGATCCGCCGACATGGGTGTGCCGGTTGGTTCGTGCGTGCGAGGTACAGCAGGCGCATTTGCCGTGCTGACGGGCTGGGAAATCTGCATGTGCGCTCCTGCGTTGCATCTCAGTCGGATGCAGCTTGTTGTCTTGTGGCCGGCAGGCGCGGGCGCGCGCTGCCGGTGTTCGCCGTTGCGCCTCAGCGCGTGGTGTGCGCCTGGCTGGGCAGCGGCCCGGCAATATCCAGTTCGGCCTTGAGCACAGTGCCGGTTACGGACTCGGTCATGAACAGTGTCTTCATGGCCGGGCCGCCGAAACAGAGGTTCGTCAGCGATGCGCCCGCCGGGCTGAGCAAAACCAGTTCGGGTTCGGCGAGGTGGTTGAGCGCCCACGCGCGGCCCAGACCTGGATTGGCGACGAACAGGCGTCCGGCGCTGTCGATGGTCAGGCCGTCCGGACCGCTCGGGCCATACGACGTGAAAAACTGGCCCACCTTGCTGACTGAACCATCGGCCTGCAACGGCACGCGCCACACGCAGTTGCCGCGCGTCATCGCGACGTACAGCACTTTTTCGTCGGGCGAGAGCACGAGACCATTCGGGCTAGGGCAGTTGCCGAGCAGCATGTCCAGCTTGCCTTCGGGCGAAAGCCGGTAGACGCGGCCAGTTGGATCGTGCAGACCCGTTTGCCCCTGATCCGTGAAGTACAGGTTGCCCTTCGAATCGAAGGTCAGGTCGTTGACGCCGCGAAATCGCTCGGTGTTGCGGCGTTCGAGATACGGCGTGACTACACCGCGCGCGATGTCGAGCAACATCAGGCCGTTGCGGTAATCCGTGATGAGCAGATGACCGTCATCGACGAGCTTCATGCCGTTCGGCTCGCCGTCGTATTCGACGACGAGTTCCCAGGCACCATCGGCCGAAATTCGAAACACGCGGCCGTGGGGAATGTCGGTCACATACAGATGCCCCGCAGGACTCCAGACCGGGCCTTCGAGAAAGGAGTCGGTCGGCTGGCCGCCACGATTCGCACGTGACCAGTCCGTCTGCACGTGCGCCTTGCGGAAATGTTCGGGCATGCGCGTGAACACGTCGGCGTGGCGTACTTCAGGCTGCTTGAGATAGAACATATCGAACCTGCAATTTCGCTTAGGACTACGCAGCGCTGCGCGCATGCGAATCGACGACGTCGATCACATTGGCGGCGGCGCCTTTGCCCATGTTCACGTAGGCCGCGTCGCTGACACCGCCGATGTGCGGCGACAGGATCACGTTCGGAATACCCTGGAAAACGTGCGGCGAGGGCATCGGTTCGACGTCGAAGCTGTCGAGGCCAGCGGCGAGCAGTTGGCCGCTCGATAGCGCTTGAGCGAGCGCGGGTTCGTCGATCAGGCCGCCACGCGCGGTGTTGACGAGAATGGCGCCCGGTTTGAACGTATCGAGTGTTTGCGCGTTGATCATGCGACGGTTTTCGTCGGTCAGCGGGCAGTGAAGCGAAACGATGTCGGACGACGAAAAGAGTTCGGCGAGGCCGACCAGTGTGACGCCTGCGGGCGCTTCTTTCGCATAGGGGTCGAACGCAAGAACACGCATATCGAAAGCCTGCGCCGCTGCCGCGACGCGTCGGCCGATCGCACCCAGCCCGACGAGCCCGATGGTGCGGCCCGCGAGTTCGAGCGACTTGTGCGTGGACTTGTCCCAGTGCCCCGCACGCATACGCACGTCGAGTTGCGGAACCGAATTTGCACACGCGAGAATCAGCGCCCACGTGTGTTCCGCGACTGCTGCCGCGTTGGCGCCCACGGCGGCGCGCACTGCGACGCCGCGCTCGGCGGCGGCTTTCTGGTCGATCACGTCGATACCGCTGCCGTGCTTCGAAATGACCTGAAGATGGCCGCCGCAAGCGTCCATCACGGCTGCGTTGATTTTGCCGTAGCGCACGATGATGGCCGTGGGCTGATGCGTGGAGCAGAGCGCGATCATGTCGCTTTCGGTCGGCGTTCGGCCGGCATATACGACTTCGAAATCGCGCAGCATGTCGAGCGCTTCAGATGCGAGATCGGTGCCGGTGACGATAAGAACCGGCTTCTGTGTTGCGACCTTCATTACAGAACCTCGCCTTCGGCCAGCATGCCCACGGCGCGCAGTTCCTTGTCGAGCCATGCCGGACGCAGGGCTTCGCGCTTGCGGATGGCGGCGATACGCGCGGTTTCGGCATCGACCTTTTTCTGCGCCAGCACGAGAATGCGCTCGACGTCTTCGCGCGGAATCACCACGACGCCATCGGCATCGCCGACGATCAGATCGCCCGGGTTGATGGTCGCGCCGCCGGCGGAAATCTGATAGTTGACGCGCCCGGCCACGCTCTTGGTTGGACCGCACGGATTGAGGCCCGCGGCAAACACCGGAAAGCCGTTCCGTGCCAGCTCGGCAGAGTCGCGTACGGCGGCGTCGAGCACCAGACCGCCAAGGCCAGATTCCTGCGCCTGTGTACTCATGATTTCGCCGATGAGCGCGCATGCCAGATCGCCCTTACCGTCGACCACAATGACGTCACCGGGCTGGGCGATGGCTAGCGCTGCGTGGATCGCCAGGTTGTCGCCTTGCCGCACTTCGACGGTGATGGCCGGGCCGGCCACTTTCATGCCTGGGGCAACCGGCTTGACGCGTCCGTGCAGCGTGCCGCGACGGCCCGCGACATCGGCGAGAATGGCCGCCTGGAATTGCGCTGCGGCCTGCACGAGTTCGGGCGAGACGCGCGTGATTTCACGGACGATGGACGGCGTGGCGTTGGGAGATGCGCTCATGTTCAATCAACCTCTCTTGTTGTGTTGTACCTAGTACAACAGTGGTGTACAAAGTGAAATCACTATAACGGCGCATAGGATTGGCTTGCCATTCAGGTTTACCCTCCGCTCTGTACAACTGCGTTGTACAGAGCAAAACTAAAAGAGCGAAAAGTTGTACGATGTACAATCGCAGAACGGAAAATGGAGGAGATGATGGGGAACGACGGGGTGCAGTCGGTCGAGAAGGCGTTATCGCTGCTCGACATCTTCAAGCCGGGCGCGGAGTCGCTTTCGCTCGCCGCGCTGTCGCAGGCGTCGGGGATGCACAAGACGACCGTGTACCGGCTGATGAATTCGCTGGAGCGAATGAACTACGTGATCCGCTCGGATAGCGGCTCGTATTCGCTTGGGCCGCGCGTGCTCTATCTGGGCAAGCTCTACGAGCAGTCGTTTCATCTGTCGTCGGTGGTCGAGCCGGCGCTGCATGCGCTTGCGACATCGACGAAAGAGAGCGCATCGTACTACGTCATCGATCATGCACAGCGGCTTTGCCTGTTTCGCGCGGAGCCATCGGAAGGGCTGCGCGAGACGCGGCTTCCCGGCACGGTGTTTCCGCTCGACGACACGGCGATCAGTCTGGTACTGCGGTTCTGGGGACTGGGTGAAGCGGTGTTCGATACGACGCCGGAGTTGCCGCTTTTCACGTCGGGCGCGCGCGACCAGCATACGGCGGCTTTTGCAGCGCCGATCTTTGGAGCTGGCGACAAGTTCATGGCGGCGCTGACGCTCTCGGGTCCGGCTTCCCGGCTCGATGCGACGCGCACGTCCGGGGATGTCGCGGCGCAGATGCTGCGAAGCGCCTCAGAATTGTCGAGAAAGCTGGGCACCAGCGTGGGTTTGTGCGAGCGGATGTACGGCGGTCGCCTCTGAGTGACGATTGCTCGTCGAAGCCGGGACACAACCACGGTCTCGAGCGATGCCTCCAACCTGCCGCCAAACAGTCGTTCGAGCTGACATTGGCGGCGGGCTGGTATTGGCCGCACTGCGTCCCACGGTCGGGCGCGCTGCTTGCCCCGGGTCCACGTCTCATGCAACGGTCATAACCGACCCGTTACGGCCAATCGCTGCTGTACGTGCTCAATGGCTGTTAGCAGAGTAGTACAGCCGCTCGAAGGACAGATTCGTCCGCCCCCAGAACGGTAGATTGGAGAATCATGTACTGACCTAGAACTTATGGCGGATGCCAACGCGTAGCGCCAACTGCCGGTCGGTCGATGACGGAGTCAACCCGGTGATCTGGGCAACCGCGTGGCTGCCGGTCGAGTCAATGCCACTGGCCTTTTCAAAAACGGCAATTGTGTAAAGATCGGTTCGCTTGGAGAGGAACCAGTCGAGCCCGGCGCTGAAGAGATGATAATCGGCGCCTTCCTTGCCACCAGCGCCCCCGTTGCGCGTGTAGTCGTACGCAACGCCTCCGAGCAAGGACGGCGTGATCTGATATTGCAGGTTCACTTCGATGTTGTTGAACGCGGCGGTATCCGCGTAGTGCAACGGGTTGGGGCCCGCCGATGACCCCAGATTGTCGAAGCGGGTATTTGAATACGCCACGTTCGTATTGAGCGCGCCCAGCGTCAATCCAACACCGGCAGCGGTAATCTCCAGGCGACCGGCCGATGCATAGCCCGCGAAAACGGGATTCGATTCGGGGCTGGTTGCACTGCCGAAACTGCCGAGATTGTTGCTCGTCGCAGGTCCGGCATTCGGATTCGCGCCGAAGAACGAGGTGTTCGGGTTGCTTACGTTGAGGTAAGCCGCGCCTGCTGAAAATGGCCCGGCCGCATACGATGCACCCGCGCCCCAGATCGAGTTCTGTGCCAAAGAGCCAGCTACGCCGCCAAGCCCCAGGATGGCTTCGACAGTGAGTCCGTTCCAGGTGCCGCTGCGGAACTTGATCGAATTGTTGATGCGTCGCGTGTTCTGGGCGTTATCGAGGTCGCCGGGGTGAGCGCTCATGTAGCCACCCCATTGCGGCGAAGCCAGATAAGGCCGGAAAAGATCGACGACGGGATCATACTGGCGACCCAGCGTGACCGTCCCGACATCGCTTTTAATGCCGACATAGGCCTGGCGTCCAAACAATGCACCTCCCTGATTGAGCGCGCCATTATTGCTGTAGAAGCCGTTTTCAAGCAGGAAAATCGCTTTCATGCCCGCGCCCAGATCTTCGCTTCCAATGAGCCCCCATCGACTTCCCTGAAGACCCGCTGACCCGCCCTCGATCATGGCGATCTGATGGCCGCCAGTGAAGCCCGTCGCAGTCTTGCCCTTCTGGATGTTGTTCGTATAGTTGATGCCGCTGTCGATGACCCCGTAAAGCGTCACGCTGCTTTGTGCACGACTGGTCGTCGTTAATGTCGAGCATGTAATAAGGATGCCAAAATAAATAGCCGACTTCTTCATTCGCGATGTCTCCAGAACGCAGATTGTTATTGATCGGCGCTTCACGCAGAAGCGCCGGAGCTACTGATTAGTGATGTGAGTTGGCCATCGAAGCCGCCGCGTCGGGTTCCGGGTGTTCGTTGAGGCGCAATAGCAAGGTCATCAGAAACGCGAGCACCAGCAGCCCGGAGAGAAACAGCAGCCCAGGCGTTGCGCTGGCGCCCGTACCCTTGATATAGCCAATCGCAAACGGCCCGACAAAGCCACCCAGATTTCCGATGGAATTGATCACTGCAATGGAGATCGCCGCCGTGGAGCGAGACAGAAACAACGTGGGGAGCGCCCAGAACGGTGACTTGAACGCATAAAGTCCGGCCAGGCTCAGGCTGATCATCGCGATCGACAGATACGGGTTGTTCGAAAGACCAGCACCCAGAAGCGCCACTGCGGCAACGCCAAGCGGAATCGCCGAATGCAGCCGCCGCTCGTTGCGCCGGTCGGAACGTCGGGACCACAGCACCATAACGATGGTCGCGAAGAGGTACGGGATCATCGCAATCAGGCCGATCTGCGTATGGCTGAGCGCGGTCGAAAATCCCTTGATGATCTGCGGCATCCAGTAGCCCACGCCCAGGCTGCCGCACTGATACACGAAGTAGATGAACGCCAGGTAGAGCACTTTCGGATTGCCCATTGCCCGGAACGACCCGAAATGCCGCGCGTTCGGCCGTGCCCGCGCATCCGCAGCAAGCTGTCCTTGCAGCCATTCGCGCTCGGCGGGCGAGAGCCATTTTGCGTCGGCGGGGCGGTCGCTCAGGAACAGGAAGCAGACAATGCCGCCGATCACGGCAGGCGCGCCCTCCAGCACGAGCATCCAGCGCCAGCCGCTCCACGCGAACCACTGGACGTGATCCATGATCCACGTGCTCAGCGGCGCGCCCACGATATACGAAACCGGAATTGCCGCGGTGAAAAGCGCGACCGTGGTGGCCAGTTCCTTCGCGCGAAACCAGTAGGTGAGGTAGACGATGATGCCGGGAAAGAAACCTGCCTCGGCGACACCCAGTAAAAAGCGCACAACGTAAAGCTGGGTCGCGGTGTGAACGAACGCCGATGCGACCGAGATCGCGCCCCACGTCACGAGAATCCGGGCGATCCAGACCCGTGCGCCGAACTTTGCCAGCATGGCATTGCTGGGCACTTCGAAAAGGAAGTAGCCGATGAAGAAAATGCCGGAAACGAAGCCGAACGCTTCGCTGCTCAGCGCCAGCTCCTTGTTCATCTGCAACGCCGCATAGCCGATGTTGGCGCGATCGAGATAGGAAATGATGTAGAGAACGAACACGAACGGGATGATGCGCCAGGCGATCTTGCGCACGACCGCCCGTTCGTCGAGGGGTGTGATGGGGGAATGCATATGTCTCCTGCGGCGGGGGACGCCCGCCGCGTGCCTCTGAAATGCGAGTGATGTGATGCGGGCGGATCAGGCCCGATGGGTCGAAAACAGCATGCAGACCGGGCTGCTCGATTTTTCGACGAAGCCGGTGGGCGCGAGGCGGCCGGTCTGGGCGTCGATTGCAAACGCGACGATGGTGTCGCTGTCTTCGTTGAGCGCGTACATGAAGCGGCCGTCGGGCGTGCTCGTCATGAAGCGCGGAGTCTCGCCGAGCGTCGGCTCCGCACTAACGAACCGCAGATGGCCGTTCGTCTGATCGACGCTAAAGACGGCGATGCTGTCGTCGCCGCGATTCGAGGCGTAGACGAAGCGTCCGCTGCGATCCACTTCGATTTCCGATGCGCGGCTGTTGCCCGTAAAGGTGTCGGGCAGGCTGGACAGCACCTGCAATGGCGTGAGCGATCCGGTGGCTGCGTCGTATCGATACGCGGTGACGGTGGAGTCGAGTTCGTTGACAACCCACGCGTACTGGCCGCCTGGATGGAACGCGATATGACGCGGACCGGCGCCTTCGCGCGATTCGACAAAAGGTTGAGCGGCGGGCGTGAGCGTGCCGTTTTCGAAACGGAATGAGAACGTGCGGTCGAGTCCCTTGTCCGGGACGATCACGAACTGGCCGCCAGGTCCAAACGGGTTGAAATGCGGCTTCGACTGCTTCTGCTCGATGCGATGCGGGCCGATGGGGCCGTCCAGATGCACGAGTTGCGTGAGCGGTTCGAGCGAACCGTCGGTGGCGATGGGCAGCACGGCAAGACTCGCGCCGATGTGATTCGACACGACCACGTAACGCCCGCTCGGGTCGATCGCGAGGTGCACGGGGTTCTTGCCCTCGGTGCTCTGGCGATTCAGAAACGTCAGCTTGCCGCTCGTCTTGTCGACCTTGAACGCGCTGATGTCGCTCAGATCGCCATGCACGGTATAAAGCCGTTCGCCATCGTGCGAAAGCGCAAGGAACGACGGGTTGACGAGGTCTTTCACGAGTTGGACGAAGGTGAGCGCGCCGGTCTGGGTATCGACCTGATACACGCTGATGCCATCGCCGCGGGCGTTACGTTCACGCGTGGTGCGCGAGCCGACATAAGCAAACATGGGGTTCATTCCTTTTAAATCTCGTTGGCCAGAGGCCGTTTCTGCGGCAAAGACCGGCGGGCGCGCAAAGCCGGTAAGTCCCGAAAGGGCCAGCGCACCCAGCGAAGCGCCCGCCTGCATGAGCTTGCGGCGCCGCGAATCGAAGGGCGCGCGCCATGCGTCGCCGCCGCTCTTTTCCATGGTTGTCTCCGGATTGTTATGTTTGGGGTTTTCACTATGATTGCATTTTTGCCTGGAAAAGTGCAAAAATACAGTCATGGAAAACACTGACACCCTACTGACCGGTCACCTCGACGTTGCTGGTGCCCGCCTGCGATACGTCGACCTGCCGGCGATGTTCGGCGCGCAACTTGCCGAACTGCCCGTCGTGCTGCGTCTGCTGCTCGAAAACGTGATCCGCAACACGGAAGGCGACGAGCGCCGCGCGGCCATCGACGCGATCCTTGCGTGGCGCACGCAGGGCACGAGCGAGCACGAAATCGCCTATCAGCCCAATCGTGTGCTGATGCACGACACGACGAGCACGCCCGCACTGGTCGATATCGCCGCGATGCGCGATGCGCTTGCCGAAGCAGGCGCGGATCCGGCCGCGCTCAATCCGGTGCTGCCGGTGGATTCGTCGGTGGATCATTCGCTTGCGGTCGAGTATTTCGGCGAACGCGAGGCCGCGCCGAAAAATCTCGCGCTGGAACTGCGCCGCAACGGCGAGCGTTATCGTTTCCTGCGCTGGGCGTCGCAATCGCTCACGGGCGTGCGCATTCATCCGCCGGGCACGGGCATCATGCACACGATAAATCTGGAGCAACTGGCGACCGTCGTGACTCGGGTCGAGCGCGATGGTGGCGGTGAGCGTGAAAGCTGGGCCGTGCCCGACACAATGATCGGCACTGACAGCCACACGCCGATGATCAACGGCATCGGCGTGCTGGGTTGGGGCGTGGGAGGACTCGAAGCGCAGACGGTGATGTTCGGCATGCCGGTGATGCAGCGCATTCCCGACGTGATCGGCGTGCATCTTACGGGCGCGCTCAAGCCGGGCGCGCTGGCTACGGATCTGGCGCTGACGGTCACGCAACGCCTGCGTGCGATTGGCGTCGCGGGTGAGTTCGTCGAATTCTTTGGTCCCGGTGTCGAAACGCTCAGTGCGGGCGAGCGCGCGGTCGTTGCGAACATGGCGCCGGAATATGGCGCGTCAACCGGCTTTTTCCCCGTCGATAGCCACACGCTGGACTATCTGCGCACGACGAATCGCAGCGAAGAATCCATCGCGCTGGTCGAGGCGTTCACGCGCGCGGCGGGTCTCTGGTTCGACCCGCACGCCACGCCGCGCTACACGCGCACGATCGAGATCGATCTTGCGAGCATCGGCATGCATGTGGCCGGTCCGCGTCGGCCGCAGGATCTGCTCGATTACACGGCGCTGCCTGCCGCGCTGGCGAAATTGGAATTTACGCCTAAAACGCCCGACGCCGATATGCCGCGACATCCGGTGGCGATCGCCGCGATCACGAGTTGCACAAATACGTCCGATCCCGCTTTGCTGATCGCGGCGGGGCTGGTCGCACGCAAGGCGCGCTTGAAAGGCCTGAGCGTGCCCGCGTGGATCAAGACGTCGCTGGCGCCAGGATCGCCCGCCGCCGCGAACTATCTGGCGCGCGTGGGCCTGACCGACGATCTGGCGGCCGTGGGCTTCGATATCGTCGGCTATGGTTGCACGACCTGCATCGGCAATTCCGGGCCGCTCACGCAAAGTGTGCGCGCGGCGCAGGCCGAAGGGCGCATCTATCCGGTCGCCATGTTGTCCGGCAACCGCAATTTCGCAGGCCGTATCCATCCGGATCTCGACTTGGGTTTCATCATGTCGCCGCCGCTCGTAATCGCGTTCGCGCTGGCAGGCAATGCCGAAATCGATCTGAGCCGCGAGCCGGTCCAGATTGCCGCCGATGGCACGCCGGTCTTTCTGCGCGATCTGTGGCCCACGCGTGAGGAGGTGGCCGCGCTGGTGGCGCAATCGGCTGAACCGCAGGACTATCCGCGCGCGTTTGCGGTGGCCAGCCGCAATCCCGCGTGGCACGATCTGGAAGCGCCTTCGTCCGCGCGCTTTCCGTGGGATGAGCAATCGACGGCCTTGCGTCGTCCGCCCTTTGCCGCCGCTGATCAGGGCAGCCAGCTCGGGCACTATCGCGCCTATCCGCTGCTGGTGCTCGGCGACGACATCACGACCGATCATATTTCCCCGGCGAGTGCGATCCCGAAAGACAGCTTCGTCGCCGATTTCCTCGTCTCGCGCGGCGATGATCGCGACGATCTGAACGTGTTCGCGTCGCGGCGCGGCAACTGGGAAGTGATGATGCGGGCGGCGTTCTACAGCAAGACGCTGGTCAACCGCCTGAAAGCGGGCATGCCGGTCGCACACACCCTGCATGTGCCGAGCGGCGACGTGCTGCCGATCTTCGAAGCCGCGCAGCGTTATGCCGATGCGGGCGACGCGGTCGTGCTGGTCGCGGGCGAGCGCTACGGTACCGGCTCATCGCGCGACTGGGCCGCGAAGGGCCAGCGCCTGCTGGGTATTCGCGCCGTGCTGGCTGCGAGCTTCGAGCGCATCCATCGCTCGAACCTCATCGGCATGGGGATTCTGCCGCTGCGCTTCGCGCCTGGCACGCATCCGGATACGCTCGCCCTTGGGCCGGGTGATATGCTCGACGTCCAGGCGGATGCCGCGACGATCTCCCCGCGCTGCGCGGTGCCGGTCAGGATCGTGCGCGCCGACGGCCGCATCGAATCGATCGCGGTGCGCGCGGCCGTGGAAACGCAGCTTGAATGCCGATTGCTGCGCTCGGGCGGCGTGATTCCGCTGATCCTGCAAAACACACTCGCAACCGGGAGCCATTGAGCGACGCCCCGCGTTGCGGGAATAGCTGAATGAAATGATCGACCAATCCATTGCGACCCAGATACTCGACCTGATCCGCACCGAAGGCATGGAGGCCGGCGCGCATCTGCCCGCGCAGATGCTCGCCGACCGCCTGCGCGTGTCGCGCTCGCCCGTGAATGAAGCGCTCGCGCTGCTGCACGAGAAAGGCGTGCTCAGGCGCGAGAAGAATCGCGGGTTTTTCGTGGCGCGTCCGGTGATCGAGTCATTGTCCGACGTAGTGGAAGAGCTGGGTCTTTCCGAAACCGATCTCGTCACCCGCGTGTATTTCCAGATCGCGGATGACCGGCTCAAAGGTCAGTTGCCCGATACGTTTTCCGAGCAACTGATCCGTACGCGCTATAGCCTGACGACGGGACAGTTGACGGCCGTGCTCGGGCGCATTGCGCAGGAGGGATGGGCCGAACGCAAACCCGGTTACGGCTGGGAGTTTTCGCCGATGCTCACAACGCCAGACAGTCTGCTGAAGTCGTACCGCCTGCGTCTTGCGCTGGAGCCGGCGGCATTGCTTGAACCGGGTTACAAGCTTGATCGCAAGGTGCTCGAACGCTGCCGGGAGGTCGAAAAGCACCTGCTGGCAGGCGGCATCGAGACCGATACTGCAGATCAACTCCACGAACGCGGCGTGCGATTTCACGAATCGCTGGTCGAGGCTTCGGGAAACAGCTTTTTCATCGACACGATCCGGCGCGTGAATCGTGTGCGGCGCCTGCTGTCCTATCGTTCGATGCAGCATCGCGAACGTTACGTCGAGCATGCGAAGCAGCATCTTTACGTGCTCGAACTGCTCGAACAGGAACGCAACGAGGACGCCTCCGAGGAACTGCGTCAGCATTTGCTGCATACGCTCGATGCGCTGTCGAATATCCGCGAAATTTTTGAACCGTAATAGACGCCCGGCACGTGGCGTCGCACACATCAATCCATGAATATCGATTCCGCTGTCATCAAAGCCTTTGCACCCACGGGCGTCCTGCGCGCTTCCATCAATCTCGGCAATCCGATTCTTGCTAATCGCGATTCCGCCACGGGCGAGCCGTTTGGCGTATCTGTGGATCTCGCGCGTGATTTTGCGGCGTATCTGGGTTTGCCGCTCGAACTCGTGGTGTTCGATGCGGCCGGCAAGTCCGTCGAGGCAGTGAGCGACGAACGCGCGGATTTCGGTTTTTTCGCGGTGGATCCCAAGCGTGGTGAGACGATCGCGTTCACCGCGCCTTACGTGCTGATCGAAGGGTTCTATCTCGTGCGCGAGGATTCGCCCGTTCGCACCAACGCCGACGTGGATACGGCCAATCATCGCGTGGCCGTTGGCAAGGGAAGCGCCTATGACCTCTTCCTCACGCGCGAATTGAAGGCGGCGCAGATCGTGCGCGCGCCAACGTCGCCAGCAGTGGTGCAGACCTTCATTCAGCAAGGGCTGGAGGTGGCTGCAGGGGTCAAACAGCAACTGCAGGCCGATGCGAGCAAGGTGGTTGGTTTGCGTCTTCTGGACCAGCGTTTCATGGTGATTCGTCAGGCGATGGGCGTCGCTAGGAGCCGGGGTGAGCAGGCTGCCGCTTTGCTCGCGGATTTCGTGGAGCAAAAGAAAGCATCGGGATTCGTCGCCGACGCGCTTGCGCGACATGGCATCGAAGGCGCTTCGGTGGCCCCGGCGGCTTGAATGCCTATGCGAGGCCCCGGAGTGTGACAGCTTTCACCCGGCGAAGCGGCCGTTCGAATGTCACCCGTTTCCGAGACATGCCCGGCTGTTTCTGGCCGGCTACCGACCCACGACCAGACACGTCGATCGCCTCGGGTGCAGGCCTTCATGCGAAAGGCATAAAACGACCCGGAGCAGCCAATGGGGGAACCGGTTTCCCATGACCGTTGATGAGTTGGAAGTAGGGACCGTGGCCACAGCCATCAAGTCCACTACTTCCTAAAGGGAGCGGGGCCGTGTAGAGGCACGGCTGGCGCGCTGAGGTGGCCGAAGGGGCAATCTACGCGCTCGCGCACTGCGAGATCCACCGACTGTATGACGGGCTCGACGACTACCGCGCCGAAGCGTTCATCGTGCGCATCGATGACCCGGGCGGCGGAGTGTCGCCGCTCGTGCCGGCTTTGGCCATGGTGCATGTCGCCCAACGCATCGATGGCGCCGTCGAGACTACACAGCCCGACTCCATACCATACTCACGGCATTGGGACTCTCAACTTCGCACTTGCCCCGGATCTGAGTCGGCGCTGTCACGAACCCGGCTTAGTATCAAGTCCCCACTCTGCGCACAGAGCATCATGGGCGCAAAATGATCGAGCCGTTTGCTTTGCCTGCTTCCAACTGACGCTGCGCTTCGCCTGCTTCGGCCAGCGGTAGAACGGTCCCGATCTGCGCTCTCAGACCGCTTTGCACGCGTTGGAATGTGGCCAGTCCCGCTTTGCGATAACGCGACGGATCGGCAATGAAGCGGAACACGCTCGGACGCGAAAGCGCAATCGAACGGGCGGGGCCGAGCAGAGACAGGTCGATCGGCCCGGGATCACCGTCGACCTGACCGACGCTGGCGACCATTCCAAATGGACGCACGGCCCCGAGCGTCTCGATGAGCGTCTTTCCCCCGATACCGTCGATGGCGTAATCAACGCCACGGCCACCGGTCAATGCGTGAACGGCGGTAGTGAAGTTCTGTTGGCGGTAAAGAATCACATCGTCCAGACCAAACTCCTTCGCCAGTTCCGCCTTCTCTTTCGAGCCCGCGGTGCCGATGACACGCGCGCCCAATGCTTTCGCCCATTGCGTCACAACAAGTCCGAGTCCGCCGGCGGCGGCATGGACCAAAACCGTGTCGCCGGCTCTGACGCTATAGACGAGGGAAGTCAGCATGTGCGCGGTAATACCTCGCAGCAGCAGACTGGCGGCCGTGTCGTCGTCAATGTCGTCAGGCAACGGGAGCACGCGAGCCGCAGAAATATTGCGCGCGCTGGCATAGCTGCCGACTGGCGGACCGGCGTAGGCGACGCGCTGGCCAGTGTGCAGCGATTCGACGCCTTCGCCAATCGCGTCGATGACGCCCGCGGCTTCAACGCCCAGCACGGCGGGAAGTGCTGGCAGCGGGTAGAGGCCCGAGCGGTGGTAGATATCGACGAAATTGACACCGATAGCCGTCTGGCGGATGCGCACCTCGCCGGGTGCGGGCGCTGGGAGCGTGGTCTCGTGCAGCTTTAGCGCCGACGCGTCGCCGTGCTGCGTAATGGCGAGTTCGACCGCAGGAAGCGGCGATGTCCCGGGTATGGCTATGGAAGGCATGCTTTCCTCGTGATGTTTGATCTGGCAAGCTCATGGTGCACTGAGAGGAAGCTCCGAACAATTCCGCATAAATCGACAATGAGTGTGCAAAAAAACACAGGCAAGGCCGGGCTTGAAAGCCCGCGTCTGCAATGGGACGACATCCGCTATTTCCTCGAACTGGCGCGAACCGGAAGTCTCTCGGGGGCGGCGCGTAAGCTCTGCGTAGAGCATTCGACAGTTGCCCGCAGGGTCGAGGCGCTAGAGCAGTCACTGGGCCTCAGGCTGTTTGATCGTTTGCCGAAAGGCTGGACGCTTACCGCAGAGGGAGACGCGCTCGCCCGGCAAGCAACGTGTCTTGACGCCGAAGCGCAGGCATTTTCCCGCGCTGCCGCGGGCATATCGTCCTTGAGCGGAACAGTTCGATTGTCTGCGCCGCCTGTGCTGGCGAGTCATCTTCTGGTGCCACGTCTATCCGCAATGCGTGCCCAATGGCCAAACATCGATCTCGAGGTGATGGGAGAGTCACGTGATGCGAGTCTGTCTCGCGGAGAGGCGGATCTGGCGATTCGCATGTCCAGGCCAACAGCCTCAGGTCTGGCCGCGAGACGCGTCGGCGAAATGGGTTATGGCCTCTACGCCGTGAGCGGGTATCAAGAACGGCCTGAGTCGGAATGGGAGTTCCTTGGCTATGACGAGCATCTCAGTCAGGTACCCCAGCAGCGCTGGCTCAAACAGTTCGCCGGAGAACGCCGATTCGTATTCCGAAGCAATGATCTTGCCGCTTTATTGCCTGCGGCCAAAGCGGGGCTAGGGGTGGCCGTGCTTCCGTGTTTTCTGGCTGCGCAAGATCCGGCGCTTCGTCTGATATCGAATCATGTTTGTCCGATCGTCCGACCGTTATGGCTAGTGATGCATCCGGACGTAAGGCGTTCCCCCCGTGTGCGGCTAATTGCCGAGATGGTTGCCGATCTAATTGGGAAAACCTCAGAATTGTCGTCGGATACTTCAGCGTCAGTGGCAGAATAGCCGTCTGTTGTCTGCGTCGGCGCGTGCCTGCGCACCAATGTTCGCCCGGACGGGGCGAGCTGCAGAACTCGCTATTGGCAGCTGTCGTCGAGGAAACCGGACAGCGAGCGGCTACTTTCGGCTGTGGATCTGCCGCCTGAATGTCTTTCCACGCCTGAAAGTGCAAGTCCGAAAGTGGCCGAGGACCGCCAGATGCGTCGCTCATGAGGCGACGCTGCATCGAAGCGTGGCGACCGGCAGAGTACGACCCATTACCGTCACTTGTCCATTGAGCTACATCGTCCGCTCGCTACTGCGCAACGGCCTTTCACGCTTAGGGAGACGATGCCGCTTTTGAAGTTTCGAACATCGCTGGAGCTAATTTGGCGAGGCTCAAGCCAGAGCGAACATAGTCGCTGCTTCGGCATGAATCGCAGTCGAGTCGAAACCTGGTAGCTCGAGTTTGTCTGCGTCGAGAATCAAACAGATTTCTGTGCATCCAAAAATCACGGAATCAGCACCTTCAGCCTTTGCCTTGTTGATGAGTTCGTTCAAGGTTTGGCGCGAGCTATCCTGCACCGAGCCAGCACAGAGTTCATTAAAAATGATCTTGTGCACTTGCGTTCGGCCGTCCGCATCGGGGACTATCACGTCAATGCCGTGCCGCTTCATGCGCTCATGATAGTAGCCGTGTTCCATCGTGTAACGCGTAGCGATCAAGAACGGGCGCTTGCAGTTTGCCGCTTGCAAGTGCTTCGCGGTCTCGTCGATAACGTGAATCAGCGGAATGCTTACCGCCGATTCGACGGGGGGCGCTACGAGATGCATCGTGACCGCACAGATCAACAGGCAGTCAGCGCCAGCGCGCTCCAGTGTGCGCCCGATACTCGCCAAGTATTCCCCAGCCTCATCCCAGCGTCCGGCCTGCTGCATTTCGACAATCTTTTGAAAGTCGACCGAGTAAAGCAACAGTTCTGCCTGGTGCAAGCCGCCTAAGCGATTCTTCACCAGTTGATTGATCTGCCGATAGTAGACGGCCGTCGCTTCGCAACTCATGCCGCCGATCAATCCGATTTTCCGCATTTTCCTTCCTTTGATGGTGAGTCAGTCTGCACAGCGTTGGTTTCAGATGAAATGTGATCACACACCGGAAGCGTCTCTGTACATGACTTCCGCGCCCCGAGTCTGGAGGGCCAATTCGACGAATCGATTCAGCAGATGCCTAGCATCCTTCGCATCTACCAGATCATCAACGAGTGCATCCGCGCTCCGCCCTTCAGATGCCAACACGTCGGCGCGTAGACGAATGCATTTTTCCGCAATCGTTGGGGTGAATTCGGGATGAAACTGGGTTGAGACAGCGTTTGGCCCATAGCGAACGATTTGGTGTCGGTCGTGAGCCGAGTAAGCAAGCACTTCAGCACCTTGGGGCAATTTGACGATTGTCTGGAGGTGGGTCAGATGCGCCGCAAACTGCGTAGGCAAGTCGATCAGGAGTGGGTCACTTTCTGCTGCTGGCAACAGATTGATCGCGTGGCAACCGACTTCACGCCCATCAGGATGGAAATCGACGACACCGCCTAGAGCATGAGCTATCAGTTGATGGCCGTAGCACACACCGAACAGCGGCATGTTGATTTTCATCGCCTCACGAATCCACTGCGCAGTGTCTTCACTCCACTTCAGGCGCTCGGTGACGTGCGCCCACGAACCCGTAATTATCGCGACACGGTTGGCGTCCGGTGGAGGCAAGTGCTCGCCTTCGAAAACGCGAACAATCTCCACCTCAATAGACTGCTTTCCCAGCGCGAGACAAAACCAGTCTGATAGATCGCCGACGTTTGAGCGGACTTCATCGGGAGGGGTGCCAACTTGCAGGATGAGTATAGGGGTCGGAGTCATTACAAAAGGCTAGTGAAATCAAGGGCGTGTTGGCTCGATGATCAAAGAGTCTAGCTTGACCAAGGCATCCTGAAAAATGAATAATTCAGAAAAAGGATTCTTGAAATGAGAAATTTGGATCTGGACTCGCTTGAAGTATTCAAAGCTGTCGTCGATTTTGGTGGTGTTACTAAGGCCGCGGCACATCTGAATCGGGTGCAATCAAACATCACCACGCGGGTGAAAAATCTGGAAGAGCGGCTGGGTGTGGCGTTGTTTCGAAAACAGGGAACGAGACTTGTCCTGTCGCCCGAGGGCCGTTTGCTACTCGTCTATGCGGAGCAATTGCTCCGCATCGCTTCGGAAGCTGAGTCAGCGCTGAAGAAGGGAACGCCGTCGGGCACATTGCGTATCGGGACGCTGGAGAGCACCGCAGCGGCGCGGTTGCCACCTTTCCTTTCTCGATATCACGAACACTTCCCCGATGTACATATCGACCTGGTCACGGGTACGACCACGGCGTTAATCAGTCGTGTGCACCGTTACGACGTCGAGGCCGCATTCATCTCGGAGCCGTTCAACGGGACTGATCTGGAAACTGAGGAGGCGTTCTCAGAAGAATTGGTTCTTATCGCCCCAAACAGGTCCGAGCACATCAAGTCAGCGAAGCATCTCTACGGATGCACGATTATCGCGTTCGCCGTTGGTTGCTCCTATCGTCGAATCCTTGACGACTGGCTTAAGGCGTGCGACGTGCACCCGGAGCGCGTGCTTGAGCTTGCTTCGTACCACGCAATCGTGGCATGCGTGGCGGCAGGGTCCGGGGTCGCCATCGTTCCACGCTCGGTCCTCAAAGCAATGCATGCGGAGACTCTCGTTAAGATCCTCGAGCTTCCTTCAAGGGTTGCACGTGTTCGGACGCATCTGGTTTGGCCTATCGGTCACAGATCCGTTGCGCTCGATGCTCTCCGCGAAGAAGTCTGTATCAATCGTACTGGTGTTGAATGACCGAAACGGGTTGCCTTTGAGTCGTATCCCTCGGTAGGGCAAGCGACTCTTCATGG
>NZ_CAJMZG010000033.1:0-57836 GCF_905220255.1 Paraburkholderia sp. J69-1
GTGCAACGGCCTTATGTTTTTATGACAAAAACATGAATTAAGATTGCTAAGTATGCGATAGAGATATCGACCGAGATAGAACAGCCACGATAAGTATTGGACTGTAAGGCCGGATCTTCAAAAATTAAATCCATCTGGAATGGACGGGGGAAGAATGGGGGTGCCGACTCGACTGGTTGGTTTTTTTCTTCTGTTGAGCTGTCTTGCAGCGTCGCCATCTGGTGAGGCGGTGACTCTTCCTGAAGCGCTCACATCCGCTCATTTTGCTGAGCCTCTCGTAGCAACTGCACCGACCGCCGCAGACGAGGATCAATCGCTTGCGAACGCGATTTCTTCCTCGGACCGCGACCATGCGTCAGCTCTTAACACATTTCTTGCGCAGTATCCGAAGTCGGGATGGGCTGCATCAATTCTGACCAATCAAGGTCTTTCCGCGCTTCATGATGGCCATTTTTCGATTGCAATCGCCAAGTGGAAAGGTGCATGGGAGCTCGGTCGCAAGTCGAATGAGCCGCAAGCTCGGGCGGTGGTGGATCGAGCGGTGGGAGAGCTCTCCAGGCTCTATGTCGCACTTGGTCAGCTTGGCGCAGCAAAGGCATTGCTGAACGACATCGGGGATCGCCCGGTCACCGGCTCGGCAACTGAGTCGATCCAGACAGTCCGCGATACTCTTGCCTTAGTTGGACGTGACAAGGCGCATCTCTACAATTGTGGTCCGACTGCGCTGCGCTATCTGATCCAGACGCTCACTCCCGATGACAAGAGCAGCGCGTTGCTTCCGTTTGCGCCGGTTGGGCCGCAGGGCTTGAGCATGGCCGATCTCATCAGACTGGCCGGATCCAAAGGTTTCGACGCCAAAGTCGTAAAGCGTCAGGAGGGGCAGCCTGTACCGATTCCATCAGTGATTCACTGGAAGTTGGGCCATTACGGTACAGTGACTGCACAGGCTAACGGCCGCTTTCGGATTGAAGATCCGGCGTTCCCCGGCGGCGAACTTTGGGTGACACAGGACGGGCTTGACAGTGAGTCTAGCGGCTATTTTCTGGTAGCCGCAACCCTACCGGGCTCAAGCGTTTGGACGACGGCCTCTGCCTCCGAAATGGCAGAAATCCGTGGAAAGGGGCAGACGAGCGGAACTCAGGCTGGAGCAAGCGGCGCGCGCGACCAAGCCGTCGGTGGTAGCGATCCTAACTGTGGTATGTGCGGCGCTGCGATTCGAGAGTCAACTGTTGGTATCACACTGTCTGATACGCCTGTCGGATATGCTCCGCCGATTGGGCCGGCGGCGATGGTGACCTTGACTTACAACCAGCGTGAGGACAGTCAACCAGCCAACTTTAACTTTTTCAATGTGAGCCCCAAGTGGACGTTGAACTGGCTCTCCTACGTCACCGATGACCCAACGAACCCCGGTGGCAGCGTTTCGCGCTTTTTGCCGGGTGGCGGCGCGTATTCCTATTCGGGGTACAACAGCTCGTCCCAGACATTTTCTCCCGATAGCGATGACGGTTCTGTTTTGGCTCTCACATCGACGTCGCCTGTCGTCTACAAGCGATTGAAACAAGACGGCAGCATCGAGGTATTCAGTCAGTCCGACGGTGCCCTTGCATATCCGCGTCGTGTGTTCTTGACCCAGAAAATCGACCCGCAGGGTAACGCGGTCAACCTCAATTACGATGGCCAGAATCGTCTGGTCGGGCTGACCGACGCCGTGGGCCGGACCACCGGCTTCGCATACGGGATTACTACGTCAACGCAGTGGCTTGTCACAAAAATCACGGATCCGTTCGGTCGCTCTGCCACGCTTGCGTATGACTCCAACGGACGCCTTGTCTCGATCACTGACGTTCTCGGCATTACGTCTGGCTTTACCTATGACTCAAACGGGCTGATCAGCAGCCTCACCACGCCTTACGGCACTTCGACGTTTGCATATACGGCACCCGGAACCAGCGGCGCACCACGCTTTGCCGATATTACGGACCCAATGGGCTTCCATCGACGCGTCGAATGGCTGGAGCCAGCGCCAATCTCGGACAGTGACCCTGCCGCAACGGTGCCTACCGGCATGTCCACGACCAATCAGTATCTGACATATAGAGACAGCTTCTACTGGGATCCTGCGGCCTATGTTGCTGCAGGTTGTACAGTGTCCGGCGGTTGTGACTATACGAAGGCACGCGATACGCACTACCTCCACGTCGCCAACAGCAGCATCAAATCGACAGTACCGGAGAGTGTTAAACAGCCGTTGGAGAACCGGATTTGGTTTAACTATTCAGGCCAGAGTTCCTCCATCTTCACGGGGAGCTATAACATACCTACGATGGCGGGTCGGGTATTGGACGACGGAAGCACGCAGCTTCGTCAATATGCGTATGACACCATGGGCTCGTACAAGCCGACTTTGGCTGTCGATCCTGTGGGTCGAACGACCGGCTACGCTTATGCCAACCACGTTGATCTGGCTGCAATCGCGCAAGGCACTGGATTTGGTTTTCAGACAACGCTGGCCCAGTTTGCATACAACGTCCAGCATCTACCTGTTCTGTCCACTGACGCGGCCGGGCAAACCTCTTCTATCACCTACAACACAGCTGGCCAGGTTATCTCATTGACCAATCCGTTGGCTCAGCAGACACAATATCAGTACAGTACCCGTGGTGACCTAGTTGCGGTTATCAATGCGAATGGCGCCGTCGCAGCGAGCTATACATATGACGCTTTTGATCGGATTGCGACGGCCGCCGACTCTGAGGGCTGGACAGTCTCATATCGCTATGACGCTTTCGATCGGATTACTCGCGTTACTTATCCCGATGGCACGAGCGAGAGCAACACATACCAGAATCTCGACCAGATCACACACACCGACCGTCTGGGTCGGACTTGGACCTATGCGTACGATGCTGATCGTCGCCGAATCTCAGTTGCCGATCCGGCAGGTCAGCTAACGCAATATGCTTACGATCCGTCGGGCAGATTGACAGCGCTGACGGATCCAAAGAGCAACGTAACGCAATGGGCCTATGACGTTCAGGGGCGGTTGCTGACCAAGACTTATCCCGATAACAGTGCAGTCGCGTCCGCTTATGAAACGACGACGAGTCGAGTGAAATCGATTACCGACGCGCTCGGGCAGGTTAAGCAATATACGTACGCTAAAGATGACTTGCCCACCGCGATCACCTACCTGAACGCGGTTAATCCGACCCCTAACGTTAGCTTTACCTATGATCCTTATTTCAGGCGTGTCTCGTCGATGATAGATGGCACCGGGACGACGACCTATTCGTATGTGCCGGTGGGATCCCTCGGCGCCTTGCAGATGCAGCAGGAAACGAATTCACTGCCAGGCGCTTCGATTGTCTATGCCTACGATGCGGTCGGTCGCCTTACCAGCCGCACGGTCAGCGGCATAGCCACAGAAACTTTTGGCTACGACAAAATCGACCGCCTGATCAGTCATGCAAGTGCACTTGGTACTTTTAACTTTACATACTTGGGGCAAACCCACCAGCTTGCTAACCGTTCGCTTGTCGGTTCGACGGTTTCTACTAGTTGGAGTTATCTTGCTAACGTGGGCGATCGGCGTTTGGCTGGCATCGACACAGTTGGTCTTTCATCGGGACAGACAAGCAATTACCGGTACACAACCACACCTGAGAATTTCATTACGTCGGTGTCGGAGACTGAAGATTCGGGAAAAGTTCCTACACCCACGCCAACGTCACAGAACGCTACCTATAACAATCTCAACCAACTCACGACTCTGTCGGGCCAGTCCTTGTCTTGGGATGCGAATGGCAATCTTCTTTCCGATGGTCAACGCACTTACACTTGGGATGCAGAAAATCGATTGATCGGCGTCGGCTATCCCGGGCAGAGTGGCAAAATCACAGCTTTCAGTTACGACGGAATAGGACGGCGCGTCGCGATAACTAGTACTCCAGCAGGAGGGGGCAGTTCTGCAACGACGTTGTACATTTGGTGCGGGCTCTCCCTATGCGAATCAATGAACTCAAACGGCGCAGTGCGTCGCGGCTATTATGCGGAGGGAGAACTGGTCGCAGGAACTCCGATCTACTACGGAGTCGATCAACTGAACAGCGTCCGTAGAGCATTCACAAGTTCGAACAGTGCTCCGGCTTACTCCTATGATCCCAATGGTAATCAGTTAGAGACTACTGCTCAAGTTACGGATTTTAGCTATGCCAGTCTGATAAACGACCAAGAAAGCGGACTATATCTGGCGGCCTTCCGCGCGTACGACCCAGTTGTTGGGCGTTGGTTGTCAAGAGATCCCATTCTAGAGTCGGGCGGGATGAACCTTTATGCCTACGCGAAAGGTAATCCGCTCTCATATGTTGACCCCGATGGTCTGGCTTCATATAGCGGGCAAACTCCGCCATCGAATATTCCTGGCGGACCTTGGAACCCAGCGGGGAGTGGGCAGAAGCCGGGTACATTTTACGGGCCTCCGAAAACCGGCGGTAGAGACATCTGCCGGTACGTTCCAGACGGGAAAAACGGCGGCCCCGCAGGCGCGAACGATAGCTATTGGAAGGCAAAGTCGCCTAACTCTTCGTGGGTTCGCTATGATTTGAATGGTAATCCGATAACTCCGGACGAAGCACAGAGGTGGCCGCGCAAAATCGGACAGCGGGATAAGTGGAATGATCGGGGCCTGAGCCAGCGATAATGCAGGCAAAGGAACCGAGAAAATGACGAAACGAACCCGACGCACGCACTCAGCGGCATTCAAAGCGAAAGTGGCCCTGGCGGCAGTCAAGGGCGAGCGCACGCTGGCCGAACTGGCGCAGCAGTTCGATGTGCATCCGAACCAGATCACGGAATGGAAACGGCAGTTGCAGGAGCGTGCGGCTGACGTGTTCGGTGCGGCCGGCCCGGTGTCGAGCGAGCCACCGGTGGACGTGAAGACCCTGCACGC
Source organism: Paraburkholderia sp. J69-1 (assembly GCF_905220255.1). Lineage (NCBI taxonomy): Bacteria > Pseudomonadati > Pseudomonadota > Betaproteobacteria > Burkholderiales > Burkholderiaceae > Paraburkholderia > Paraburkholderia sp. J69-1. Next base: position 4,952 of record NZ_CAJMZG010000033.1, read on the forward strand.
CAAGATCGGCCAACTCAGCCTGGAAAATGATTTTTTAAGCGGTGCGCTCACCAAGGCGGGATTGCTGAGCGCAAAGCGATGATTGACCGTGGCCATGCGTTGCCGGTGTCGCAGCAAGTCCGGCTTGTTGGTATCGCGAGATCGAGCGCGTATTACCGGGCGCGGCCGCTCAGCGACGACGACCAGCGGTTGATGCGCCGAATCGACGAACTGCATCTGGAGTTCCCATTTGCCGGTGCGCGGATGCTGGCGCGCCTGTTGCGGCGGGAGGGTCACGAAGTCGGCCGTCGCCGCGTGCGTACGCTCATGAAGCGCATGGGTGTGGAGGCGCTGTACTGCAAGCCGAACACGAGTCGACGCAACGCGAAGCACAAGATCTGGCCGTACTTGCTGCGCGGCCTGAAGATCGACCGGGCAAATCAGGCCTGGGCGCTCGACACGACCTATATCCCGATGGCGCGCGGCTTTGTGTATCTGACGGCGGTGGTGGACTGGGCCAGCCGCAAGATCCTCGCGCACCGCGTGGCGATCACGCTGGAGGCCGTGCATGCCGTTGACGCACTGGAAGAAGCGTTCGCCCGCTATGGGCACCCCGACATCGTGAACACGGATCAGGGTAGCCAGTTCACGGCGGGAGCCTTCACCGAGGCGGTGCTGGGCCGAAGCATCCAGCTGTCGATGGACGGCAAAGGCGCCTGGCGCGACAACGTGTTCGTCGAGCGCGTGTGGCGCAGCATCAAGTACGAAGAGATTTATTTGAGAGCCTACGAGTCGGTCAGCCACGCCCGGCGCTCCATTGGCCAATACATTGAGTTGTACAACCGCAAACGTCCTCATTCGAGCCTGGCGGATCAGACGCCCGATGAGGCATACTTCGCGACGCTGCCAGCGATCAAATCGGCAGCATGATCGCCCCGGACGTTCCACTTAAAAATCTCGGGACCCTGTCCGAAGAAGCGGCGCCACCTCTCACACCCTGGAAATCCCATGCCGTCTCAGCCGGAGAATATGCCGCCAGCGCAAACACCTACATCGCCTGGTCTTCCCTGGTGGAGCAAGGCCGGGGTGGGTCTCACATTGTTCTTGATCCCGACCCCAGCTTATTGAGATAAATTATGTCTATTTACGATCATTCTCTGCAAGATGATGACTGGTCCACCGGCATGCTGTACTTCCGGGAGACGTTGCAAGTGCTCATCTTGGACGTTGAAGGGCAATGCGAACGGGTGGGAGGGGGCAACGTGCCCTGGGAACTTAGGCAAGACGCAATTGATTTTGGTGATGCGCTCGTCGAATCGTCGGACGGCAAGCTGGGAGATGAAGTACTGGATGAGATTCGCGCATTAGTTGATGCGTTGAAGGAACTCCCCGAGAGCGCTTATCAGGGCGATGCAGTCACAGCGCTGAATCATCCTCAGTGGAGCGTAGTCAGGCGCATCGCCGCGAAACTTGTAGAGCGCCTCTAACCATTTGCGTGGTTGCAGCGTGCGAGTCTCGTTGGTGCACGGGTTGTCCGCGTGCCGAAGAAGTTGAGGCTCCATGGGCGTTTCCCGACGCTGATACAGGTCGATAACGGGCCAGAATTCTTGAGCCAAGCTCTGGCGCATGGGCATGCAAGCACGGTGCGCGATTGCAGTTCATCCGGCCTGGCAACCCGGTAGAGAATGCGCATATCGAGAGCTTCAACGGACGACTGGGCGAGGAATGTCTGAATCAACGCGCGTTCGTCAACATGGACGACGAACGCAAGCGCATCGAGGCATGGTGGATCGACTACAGCTCGGTCCGGCCGCACAGCGCACTGGGGCAAATAAAGTCGGACCAATTCCGGCAATTGCATCAATAGACATCCGGCGAAATCACTAACTTAATTAAAGCTGGTGCACTCGGCGGAATAAGATCAGAGCCGCGCCTGCAATTCTTTCCTGCATGAAGTCGATTTTTCGTGCACGGTGCGCGATCACAGGGCTACTGGACAGCTGCTCGGAATACACTGTCCGCAGTGACTGAGGTCGCTCGTTTGACCCAACGTTGATACCTAGATCGAAAACCTGCTTAACCTTTTCACCGCTGCGTAAGCGGCAAATTTAATGGAGATTTATATGGACTTGGGACGTTTGTTCCGTGTACTCGACACGGCTGGAGTAATCGGCCCTGATCGGGATTTTTTTAACGGACTCGTCGGGGGGGCATCCGAGATTATGCACGGAAAGGTGACGGATCTACCGCGTGGCCTTGTAGTGCATGTCGCCGGGGGAAACGAAACTGTCGCAAGACAGCGCCTGCAATCGCTGGCTGAGACGCAGCGCCCCGTGACTGCCGCAGCAGGTCAGATCACATGCACGGTGCTTGGCCTCGTTTTGTTCCCTGACGGTTCGCCGCAGGTTCAAATACAGCTGTCGCCGGAGTTTTTCGATTTATATCGCGCCACCGCCTGAAGTGTCCGTATTCCAAGACAAGAAAACTTCTATGTCGAACGCGCAGAATCACCGGATTTATCAACTCGTGAACGGTGCCGCAATTGTGTTGTGTGCGGCCATCTTACTCTCGACAGCAGATAGGCTTTTGAAGCTCTTTGGCGTGTCGTTCTTCGCCAAAAAGAAACGTCAAGCCAACTGATCGGAAAACGGCAATGGTCGGCATCGGAACTGACACATCTAGAGCGTTCGCTGAGCAGTTGTCCGAGATCGGCGAAACCGTTTCTCGTCCAACGTCTTCACCTGCGCTGAGGCTTATCACGCCAAATTGGGAGCGACTCGATCCTCCTTGGTGGCTAGTGCGAGCGGGCGTGCACGCATGCGTTGGAGTAACTGATGACGGTGTCGGTACCTACTGCATCCTCGAGCGGCTCCATGCGAGGTCGTACGTACAGACAGCCTTCGTGCCTGGGGCTGGGGTGGCGTGGCGTATCGAGTGGCGAAACACGGAGCCCAACGGCTCATATACTCATTATTTTGCAGTTGTCCCAGGCGATGATGGCTCGCTCGTACATGAAATCGAGTCTGTACTAACCGCATTCGAAGCATTTTATCGCGGGGAAGGTCTTCCGCGCAGCTTGGAGTGGACGATATATGACATTTGATGTCACCCTAGCAGCACTCAAAAGCGGAATAACGCCTCCATGAATAACTGCACAATTGCCAGCGAGCTGGCGTCGGATGTACAACAGGCGTTGCTCGATGCAGCAAACGAGTTCGATGGCAACGACAAAGCGTTCGCTGCTGTCGTTGATGAGAAGCGAGACCTGATGCGCAAGCTCGCCCACACTGAGTCGAATCTGCGCGGGCGTATGACGTGATCGCGCGCCGGAAAACACACCAATTGGAGGAAAAGAGTGGCAAGTTACCGTGAACTTCTGAAGCAACGCGAGGCGCTGGAAAAGCAAATCGAAGCGGCGAAAGACAAGGAGATCGTTGACGCGATCGAAAAAGTCCGCGCGATCATTGCCGAGTATTCGTTGACGCCCGAACAAGTGTTTGCTCAACCAAAAGGTAAGCGAGGACCGAAGCTGGGACCCAAGCCTGCAAAGTATCGTGATCCAGATTCCGGTGCAACGTGGAGTGGCATGGGCCGCGAGCCACTCTGGATCAAAGGGCAATCGCGCGAGCGATTCCTGATTCAAGACTGACTCAACGGAAAACGGAAAATCAATACCCGGAGAGCGAATATCTTTCGCGTGTCCGAAGCAGAGAAAACATGTCCAACGACGCTAACATTCAGGAATTCGTCGAGCGAATTCTTGCTAGCGGCGACTCCGCAATTATCAGGATGATCGACGCAATCGACGGCGAATATGCGACCAAGCTACGGGCTTATCCGGCTCATTTCCGCGCCGACGTGATCGCTGCCTATCGAGCCGGTCATCGAGTGGAAACGCCCGCCGGGCGTGAAGCCCGCATGCTTGCAACGCTACTTTGCAGCGCTCCGGTGGTGAATACTGAGGGTGTGCGTGCGGCCTTGCCCGTGGATGCGCCCGAGCGGGCTTTAAACGGCACAGCGCTCTCGATGCTATTCATGCAAGTATCAGCGCGCTTCGGTGACCCGTTTTGAACATCTACAAACGTCACCGCATGGTTAATTGAGAGGAATTCCATGCCTGTCCACGTTTCTCCTGGAAACTTCAAGCGCTATATCGAGGCGCGGGTAACGCCGGCGGTAATCGTGAGATTGTGAAACGGGTTCGCGAGCATACGGCGGTGAACTGAGACCGCGGCCCCGAGAGGTCGCGGTAGTTACCTGGCTATGGCACATCCAGCGTGCGGCTCACCGCAGGGATCGACGGCGTCAGACCAGCGCGGCTTTGATCTCCTCCGCAAGTGCTGTCGCCTTCGCGTGGACCGTGTCTACGCGCACGCGGCCGGCAATGAGATTTTCTGAGTCAATCTCGATGCGCTCGACGAGTCGCCCTCGCCGTGCGCGCTCAGGGGACGCGCTGTACCGATTCCCCCGCTGCATGTAATCGTGGATATCCGGGGTAATTGCATATTCAAACGAGCCCGTTTGATCAGTGGCCACGAGTCTGACCACGTCGAGGAGCAGGCCGCGTAAATCGTGATCCAGTAAGCGGTTGAGCACCTGGTCGCGCGCGGCCGCGGAGGTGACTGGATTCACAAAGCTGGTGTCGCACTGCCGCAGCTCGACAATAGCGAGCCAAGGCTGCTGTTGTGTGAAGGCGACGCGATATAGCATTGCATTCGGCCGACCTGTCTCGTCCGGGACGACGATCAGCTGTAGGGGGCTTCGATACGACATAAAAGGCTCCTGGTGGACTCACCGCTCAAGGTAGGCGGTCAATCCAGGTTACGGAGCCGTCGCCAAAGTCAAGCTCTCGCCCGACACTGGAAGCGTAGCGCGTAGACGCACAACCGTGCGTTGGCTGGTGAGTCCCATCAAGCGGCTCACCTCGTCGTTGGAGCGCCCTGCGATCAGCAACCTGCGACCGAACGTATTGCGAAGCACGCGGGGGCTCGTGTCGCCCCCACCATGGCCTTGTGCATCTAACGCTTCCCGAACCGCGCGCCAGAGCGTCTCTTCAGACAACGACCCGCCTGGCCCGCGCAATGGAAACAACAACTCGTCGCCCGGCGCCGCACTGTCTTGTAGCCAGTCATCCAGTAGGTCCGAGGCGAACGGAGCGATCGGCACAATACGCTCCGCGCGTGCGCCGTGCGCGGCAACGACGAAACGAAGTCTGTTTCCCGTTGCGATCACGTGCTCACGCCGTGCCCGCCGGACTTCAGCCGACGTTATGCCGGTCGCAAGGAGCAAAGCGACCGCGGCCCGGTTGCGCGTGGTTCTAGCATCCGTCCGAAGACCGCCTTGCAGCGCCGCCTGCAGACGTATATCCGCGCTCTCGTTGAGATACGCCGGCACTGGCTCTTTTGTCGGCCACGGACTCACGCGAGCGCGAATGGCCGCCGGATTGTCGGTACGCAGGCCAACACCGACCAGATGCCGACATATGCGATCAATGAGCTTCGCATAGCGCAGCACTGTGCTCGTCCCGGCGCGGCAATCACCTGCCAGATCTTCGAGGAAGGCGGCGAACTGGTCCTCCCCAAAGTGAGCAACGTTGGTCCCACGCATTGCGAGGAAGCGCAGAAAACGCTCGAACATCGCCGAGTGCTGAACGATCGAGCGATCGGAGAACGACCTTCCGGTCGCGCCGGTGGCTTCAAGCTTTTGCCATTGCCGAAACGCATCGGACGGCGCGTTAAGCCAGTCGTGGTTACATTCGGTCATGTGAAATATACTGAATAGGAGTACATATGCCTTGAAGGCGAATCTTCGATTCGCGCATCGCGCCTCTAGATAGAGGGCCTTATCCCGTCATTCTGAATCCAAGACTGTTTGATGAAGGTGGCAAAACACGCATCAAAACAGGTATCGTTGGCACGAATTCTGTCGCGGTGGCGCGACCCGGGAGACGACAGCGATCACGTTCGGAGAACGGGCCGTTGATCGCGGCTAACCGGGCTGGGTGGCCGACCCACGCGTGCTGGCGCCAAGCCACGGCATGATCTCGGCACGGCCCTCGAAAGAGGGCGCCTGGAGCCACCCGAGGAAGTCGTTCTCCCAATCGCTCCAGACGACATCCGCCAGGTCAAACTCCTCCTCGATGATGTCCGGGTTGTCGTCACGCAGGTACGCAAAGACGACCTGTCCCGCGTTCCACCATGCGACAACGAACTCGCTTAATCTGGCCACCTGGCCACGGGGCAGATCGCGCAGCAGCATGCCGAGGTTGGCCACGAAATTTTCTTCAATCGATTGCATCGCTCGACTCCGACAAGTCGACCCGTCAGAAACCCATTTACGCACGCGGCAGGTGCCCATCTTGCCCGCCGAGAATTCCCATAAGCGTTCTGGCGTTGCGCTGGCCCTGGTCTTCATAGTTGTTGTTGAAAACGACATGCGTTCGCGCAACAACACCCGCCACTTCAAGAATTCGTGACGATAAATCGGACAACTCATCGTTGTGATAGTCATAGTTGAAGCGATCACTCGCGGCCGTCGCTTCCTTGATATTCCAGGTCTCATGGTTCCGGCCATGCAGCCGCACGACGGCCAACTCTGGATTCGTGATCTCCCAGACAGCGGGTATGCTGTTGGCGCTCCCCTGTGGCTCATCAACGATGACATTGATGAGTCTGCGATCACGCTCTAACGCAAGCGTCGATGGGGCGTGTGCGGTGTCGAACCAGCTTTTGTTCCTGAACTCGACGGCCATTAAAACGCGGCTATCAGCGACATCGGCGCAGTGCTCGACGTGCGCGCGACCCTCCGGCCCGGACGTAATCCACGGGGCGAACTGGAAGTGGACAGCGCCCAGTTTCCCCGCAATGGCAAGCGGAGCAATCGCTTCGAAGTATCGGCGCCAGAGCTCGCTGCGAATGTCCTCCGGGATGTCCTTGTAGTAGAGGTTTTTCTTGCCGTTTTGGGGCAGCGCAGGCTGCATGTCCTTGGGAAACATATCCCGAGGGGTCTGGTGGCCGGTAAAGAGGCGGAAAGCTTTGATGTTGAACGTGAAGCCAGCTGGCGTTCGATCGACCCAGAGCGCAGAATTGCTTGCACTCGGCATCGAGTAATAGCTGGAGTCGACCTCGACGAGCGGGAACTGGCTCGCGTAGAACCGCAGGCGCGCCTCCGCGCTGCTGCATCCAGGCGGGTAAAACCGCTTGCTCTTGATGAGCGTGGGATCAGTCCACGACGCCGTCCCTACACGGATATCCATTTATGTCCCCTCAGCAAAAATCGCGACTCACGGTCCTAAGCTCGCCGAGCAGCGTGCTCATGTCGACGAGCCGATTCGCAACGAGATGGCGCACCTCGCCCTGGCGCTGCCAGACGCCGTAGACAGCGAGCAGGGCAGAGCCGAGTGCTTCGCGCCGAAACCGCTCCAGCACCGATTCCCACACAATGATATTGACGCTCCCGCTTTCATCCTCGAGCGTCATAAACATCACACCGTTCGCCGTGCCCGGTCGTTGCCGGACGGTAACGATCCCGCAGGCGCGGGCGAGCTGACCATTACGATAGCGCATCAGGTCCCCCGAAGCGACGAGGCGCATTTCCGCGAGTTTCGGCCGCAGCAGCGCCAGCGGGTGCCTCCCTAGGGTGAGCCCAATAGCACGATAGTCGCTGACGATCTCCTGGCCTTCCGTCATGGGTGCGAGCGCTGGCGTCTGATCGTCATCCGACGCGTCACGAAGCAGATCACGGTCTGGTACCGCGGCGACGGCTTGCCATAGCGCCGCGCGACGCTCGCCGGCAAGCGAGCACAACGCGTTGGCTGCGGCGAGTACTTCGAGATCGCGACGATCAAGCCGCGCGCGACGTGCCAGGTCGGAGACATCCCTGAATGGGCGCACAGCGCGAGCCATCTCGATTCGGGCCGCCGACTCTTCTTTCAGGCCACGTACGAGCGACATGCCCAGGCGAAGTGGGTCCTGCGTTGTCAGCCCTTCAATGCTGCTGTCCCAGTTGCTGATCGTCACGTCGACCGGGAGCACCCGCACGCCGTGGCGCTTCGCGTCCTGAACGAGCTGGGAGGGGGAGTAGAAGCCCATCGGCTGACTGTTCAGAAGCGCACACGCGAAGACTGTAGGCTCATGGCATTTCAGCCAGGCACTTGCGTAGACCAACAGGGCGAAGCTGGCGGCGTGGCTTTCCGGGAAGCCGTATTCGCCGAAGCCCTGAATCTGGGCGAAGATCTGCTCCGCGAATTCGCGCTCGTAGCCGCGCTCCAGCATTCCGTTGACGATGCGATCGTAGTAGACGCCCAGGCCGCCCTTGCGCCGCCATGCAGCCATCGCCCGCCGCAGCTGATCCGCCTCGCCAGCGGAGAAGCCGGCCGCAAGCATGGCGACCTGCATAACCTGCTCCTGAAAGATCGGAACGCCCAGCGTACGCGCGAGCGCCTGTTCCATCTGCGCACTCGGGAAAGTGACCGGCTCGATACCCTGCCGGCGGCGCAGATAGGGATGCACCATGCCTCCCTGTACCGGGCCGGGACGCACAATCGCCACTTCGACAACGAGGTCGTAAAAGCATCGCGGCTGAAGGCGCGGGAGCATACTCATCTGAGCCCGTGATTCGATCTGGAACACGCCCACGGTGTCGGCGCGGCAGATCATCTCGTAGGTCGCCGGATCCTCCGCCGGAATATCCTGGAGCTCGAAAACCTCACCCCGTTTGTCGGAAATCAGATCGAGCGCTCGGCGGACCGCCGACAGCATCCCCAGCGCAAGTACGTCAATCTTCAGCAGACCGAGCGCCTCGATATCGTCCTTGTCCCACTGGATGATCGAGCGATCCGCCATTGCGGCATTCTCGATAGGCACGAGACGCGAGAGCTTTCCGCGACTGATGACGAAGCCGCCGCTATGTTGCGAGAGATGCCGGGGGAAACCGAGGAGCAGGGCAGCAAAGTTCGCCCATTGCACAATAATCGGTGCCTCCGGGTCGAGCCCTGCCTCCAAGAAACGTTCGAGCAGATCGTCCCGCGAATCAAACCAGTGATGCGCCTTCGCCACGCGGTCGACGATCGCAGGATCGACCCCTAGCGCCTTGCCAGATTCGCGAAGCGCGCTGCGCGGACGATACGTCGTCACCGCGGCCGTCAGCGCGGCCCGGTCACGACCATATTTGCGGTAGATGTACTGCACCACCTCCTCACGCCGCTGGTGCTCGAAGTCCACGTCGATGTCTGGCGGCTCGCCACGCTCCTTGCTGATGAAGCGCTCAAAAAGCATAGAGGAGCGCGCCGGATCGACCTCGGTCACGCCAAGTGCATAACAGACGGCGGAGTTCGCCGCCGACCCACGCCCCTGGCAGAGAATGCCTTCGTTGCGCGCGAAGCGCACAATATCGTAGACGGTCAGGAAGTACGGCTCGTACTTCAGGTCCGATATGAGCGCGAGCTCGTGCTCGATCTGTGCCTGGACTTTGTGGGGAATGCCAGCGGGCCACCTGCGGTGCGCGCCAATGTAGGTCTCCTGCCGTAGATACGCCTCAGGCGTGAATCCCTGCGGCACCAGTTCGTCGGGATACTCGTAACGCGGTTCGTCGAGCGAAAACGTGCAATGGCGCGCGATCGCCACACTTTCGGCAAGCGCACCAGCGGGATACAAATTAGCGAGCCTTAGCCGGGAACGCAGATGCTGCTCAGCGTTTGGCGCGAGATCGTAGCCACAGTCGGCAACCGCACGGCCCACGCGTATCGCGGTCAGCACGTCTTGCAAGGGCTTGCGAGAGCGCACGTGCATGACGGGCGCGCCGGTGGCCACCACTGGCACGCCGTGGCGCGCAGCTGCCTGCTCGATCACGCCACGATGGATGTCGTCCATCGCGTAAGCGTGCAGCGTCAGCGCGACGCGCGCGCGGTCGCCAAAGGTCGCGGCCATCCATTCGACCTGCGCATCGGTGCGCGCTTCTTCGGCAGGGTACTCCGGGCTGAGAATCACGATGCACCCCGGCAATTCTCGCAGGTGTGCCTGTTCAGGTTCAGGATGATCGAGGTCGCGCGTCGCAAGGCGATATGTGCCCTTGTCGGCCCTCATGCGCGCAAGCGTGATCAGCTCGCTGAGATTGCCGTAGCCTTCGCGCGTGGTCGCGAGCGCGGTAAAGCGCAGGGCCTGGGACCCGTCTGCATTCGTCAGTCCGAACTCACTGCCAACGATCAGCGGGATACCCGCTTTTTTTGCCTCGACGTGCGCGCGCACGACGCCAGCGAGTGAGCACTCGTCGGTAATCGCAATCGCCGTGTAGCCAAGCTGTGCCGCGCGCGCGGCCAGATCGTCCGCGTGCGATGCTCCGCGAAGAAAGGAGAAGTTGGAGACGCACTGCAATTCCGCGTAGGCGGGCAATGCGCCAAAAGCATCCGGCGTTGCCATGACCTATCCAAAAAGGCCGTGGAGAAACCATCGTGGCTCGCGCTCGTCGCGACTGCCGACGCGCTCCCGATATATCCAGTAGAACAAATTATTTTCTGCTTCGGCGACGAAGTAGTCTCGCGTGACAGTCTCGCCATCCTGCCAGCCGCACTCGATCCGCTCGCCCGGAGACACCATACGCAAGGGCGTACCGTAGAACGGGCGGTGACCTCGCATGATGAGCTGGATCGGGGCATCGAGAAGCCAGGCCGGACGCGGCAGGTCGCGAGGCACAGACATTCGATCGCGCGATACTTCGCTGGAAGTCGGTACCCAACGAGCGGCTTTCTCAGGCCGATGATCGGCAAGGGGGCTGGCTCGCAGCACGTTCCCGGCACCCAGGCGTGCGACGAGCAGCTCCATCAGCCGCGCGTGATCCTGCGGCGTCCCGCCAGGTTCTGGAAACAACGAATCGCTGGGGGCTTCAGCAGGCCGCACGTCCCGCGCCTCCAGACTCAGTGCGATGACGGGTGCCGCGAGCTCGATTCGCGCGAGTCGCTCCTTCAGCAATCGCACGAGATGTTCTTCGTGCCACGTCGGTTCGCCCAACGCAATCTCAACCTCAGTCGGCGCAATAGCGCAGCGTCCTCGCTCATGCTCAAGGAATAGGGCAAAGCGAGCCACCGCAAGTTGGCGCGCAGCGAGCCACCCCGTCATCTGGAGCGTCATCCGGCGCGCAGCGAAGAGCGTGGCCTCGACGTGCTCAATCCTGTCCGGCAACTCTATGCGGGCCTCGAATGTCGGCGGCATCTCCAGCCATTCGTGCACCTCCGGCGCGACGCCCACTGCTCGATCGATTGTGTCGAGAAGTGCAGTGCCGCATCGCTTTTTAAGACCCGCGCGCGGCAAACGCATAATGTCCGCCAGGGTGGTACAGCCGAGACCATCAAACCACTCTGCGTATCGCCGCGCGGCGGGAACTGCTGTCACTGGCACGCGGGCCAGCGCGCGGCCCTGGCTACGATCAGCCAGCGCTGCACCACCGCCAGTGCGCGCAAGAAGCCAGGCGGCCTCTCCCGTTGTTGCAATTGACGTGACGCACGTCACGCCAAACCGGGCGATCGCGCGACGCATCTGCTGGCGAAGTGCGCGCAGGCCGCCGAACAGGCGCACGCTCGCTGTCACGTCGGCCAGCACGACGTGTTCGTCCGCGATCACGATGTTGGGCGTGAACTGAAGCAGCGCGAATGCCGCCCCTCTCAGGGTCTCCTGTTCTCTTGCGAGATCCCGGTCACGAACGCTGGCGTGCGGCGCAAGCGTTAGCACGCCACCGCGCCGCATCCCGGTGACGATGCCACGCGCAACGGCATTCGTGTCCATGGCCAGTACGCGCTCTTTTTCGAGCACCACGACGCCATCGTCAGACACCGGCGTGTGCCAGGTCGGGCAAAGACTCTCGATAGGCAGGCGCGGCAGATGTACGCCGATCCAGTGATGCATTGCGGTTCAGGAGGACTGGGGAAGGTGACAGGGCAACGAAAATGGGAGCGTCCCGATGCGGTCCCCGGCGTTTGATGAATGAGACGTTTAATCCCGTGCTCAGCGGTTCTAGCCCAATGCGCAGCGGCGCGGGCGATGTGGCGCTGGCCGCGGCCATTGGCCGGAAAAGAAAAAACAACGTTTCGGCTCGTTGTGCCGCTAGATGAAGCCGGCGCAGCGAGTCCGCACGTATTTGCTGTTGCCAGAAAAGAAGCGCTCCCGCTGTGCCAGCGCGAAGGATTTGTTCCGCGGCCCAGAGGGCGTCGGCGGCAGTCCGTGGCGTCACGACATTCACGTTCTCTGTCGAAATTCCACACCACGAGAACGCAACCTGTTGCAGTCGGTGCGGTGGTTGCAGCACGAAGACGGGGCGGCTAGACACAGTAGCTAGCGCACGTTTGAGCAGGCGAAGCTCACCGCATCCCGGCTGGGGATGCATAACTTCCGTCAAAGATCCTGCTGGCCATCCGTTGCCAGGCAACTCCGCGTCGAGCGCGGGATGACCGCTGGCCACCGTCCGGTTGGCATGCGAAGCCAATTGAGACGCGAGCCACAGGTCGGGATGGATTTCCTCCACACGAGGCAACGGCAGCGCAGCCATTTGATCACCTAGATACTGTATATTTGTACAGTATATGGCCACGCCGCGATTGTGCAAAGGCCATGATCGTGAAGTCTGCAGATGCAACGTTCACTTTGACCCGCTTCGCCCACCCCTGACCTCAACTGATTTGTCTTATGATTTCGTGACTCGCAAGAAGCGAGATCTAACTACTAACGCTAAAAGAAAGGGATCCTCATGTACCGTCGAGCGTGCGCCCTTATCGCCATTGCTGCATCGGCCGCATTAGGCGCTTGTGGAAAGCCAGCGGGAGAAGAATTCGTTGGAAAGTGGGCGAATCAAAAGACCAAAGAAACCGTCGAGATCAGCAAGAACGGCGACGGCTTCCTGCTCAAAGACACTACCGTGAATGGCTTTACCGGTCCCATGACGAGCACGGTTCCTGCGACTTACGAAAAAGGTGTAATGCAGGTTGCGACGGGATTTGGAACGATGAACGTCGGCTACGACAGGACTCACGACGTCCTGATCATGCCGACAATGGGTGGCAGCGTTGAGTTGTCGCGCGCGAAATAGGCGCGAGTCGCTCGACAGTCAGCTGCTAACTTCTCGTGAGCACCATCGGAAACACAAAGCATCAGACCCTAAAAATAATTTTTCGGTTGATAATTCTTAATACGTTAAATATAAGTAATACGAAACATTGATTCTGTTTTTCGAAGAGTAGTAAGTATCACGAATTCTGCCTATCCTTGAAGGGGCGAGCAGGCGCGCGGCTGCCTTGCAGCGAGCTTCGGAGGTTAATCCCGATGCGCTGTTCCTTGATAACGTCGATTTTTCGTTCCGTGAGTGATGGCGTTCCCCGCGGCGGTGTCATTTCACTCCCTGTTATTCAACAGGCTGTTCATTCCGTAGCGGGAATCAACCAGACGGCGGTGCAGATAGACCTTTCGACCTTCGGCGAACCGAAACAAGCCAGGTCTCCGAGCACCTGGATGTGCGTCGCGATCTCTTCGACGCCGTCCTCGCAAAAGCCGAGTTCGACACCGTTTGGCAACCGAACATGCAGCGTGAGCGCCATCAACGGTGCCGACACAGACGGTATCGACGGCAGGACTGGCGTAAGTATGTCGGGAACAAATGCCGGTAAAGCATTTGCGATTCCGGCGCTTCTGAGCGTCGGACCAGGAGTCTTGATCGAGGCGCCATCGATTGTCAATGAATCTGGGCCTCGCGAATTGTGCGGGATTTGCGGCTTGTAGTGCGCTCTATACCGGCGTAACTGGCTCGGGTTGACCGTCGTGCGCGATCACGGCGCGCGCAAGCGGTACGCCTTGACTTCAGACATAGTGCGACCATTTCCAGCACAGCATCCTCATTGAATCCACGCCAGCCATTCTGTTTTTGGCAAAGCACGAACTGCTGAAAGCTCGAGAGTTACGTGAAGATACATGGCAAATGGACGCACCGGTACAGAGCGGTAGATCGGGCCTTTTTCAGCGACGTCGTCAAGCGTCAGGGTTGGTCCCGGGAAACAATTACGCTCGATGAGTATGATGCCACGCCCCGGTCCGCGCGTGATATGAAGGTCGATGGCCAGTTTTCTGATAGCACGACAATCAGCTTCTCGAAGTATCTGCACAATTTGATCGGAAAGGACCATCCAGAAATCAAATCGAGGACAAGCGTGGTGCTCGGCGTCAAATGGTTTCGGAATTCCGCGGCGACGATTTCAGGCATCGAGTTCATGCAACGTATACGCGGAGGCAATTCGGTCTCTACGATCTCCGGCTCAATGACACAGCAGCGCCCTCTGCCTAGAATGCCCTCCTATTCAAGTAGCAAGCTATCTATATAAAGCGGCTCAACTGAGCCGACTATTTGCCCCCGCGCCTCCGGGAGATCCTCCAAGCAGGTTCGGCGAAACGCGTGTTCGAATCTTCGCTTCGCGGCCAATCATGTAGCCAATGAACTATCTGCGTGTCAACTCTGCCAATAAAGACAACGCTCGGCGACAACCAGTCATAACAAAACAGCATACCCCCAAGAAAATTTGATTTGCCCGGTCAATATTGGGAAGAGAACCTGTGCATGTGAATTCCGCACATCGCACACACGCAATACGACAGCGTCTACCGACGATCGTGTGGATCACCCCGAGCCACCCGACTACACACGATCTGACCTCATGAAGAATACGCTGTTGGCGCCAATCGCGGTGCTCTACTGTTGTCTGCCGGTTTGCTCGCAAGCGCAGGATCTCAGTATCCCGTTCGATGAAAATGCCGTCAAAAGCCAGTATCAGGCAGTTCTGGCGCCGATCGCAATCGGAGTTGGTCCGGCGGCTTTCGGCGTGGCATTGGGACAGAGCTTCGTCACGCTCTATGGCAGTGCCGATCTCGCCGTCAATTACGTGAACGCCGGGGGAAAGTCGATCGTTCGCGAACAGAGCGGTAATGTGTGGACATCGAAGATCGGCTTTTACGGGCAGGAGGATCTGGGGGGGCGATGGACCGCATTCTTCCGGCTTGAGTCGGGCTTTTCTGCGAACAATGGAGCCGAGCAAGACACGAGTTCGTTCTTCAATCGAGGTTCGTTTGTCGGCTTGAGCAATCCGGACTACGGCCAGTTGTCGCTGGGTCGGCAATACACGTCGCTTGGAACGGCCGTGCTAGGCGCCGACTCGTTCTACGTGAATGCACACGATGCGGTGTTCGCGTATCTCGCGGGTGCGTCCGATCTCGGCGCTGGCGCGACGACCGATGGCTACACGCGGCTAAACAATACTATCCGCTATGCCACGCCGCGAATCGGGGGGCTGCAGGCCGACGTCAGCTACACGTTCAAATCGGATCAGTCGATCGGACCGGCTGTGCACGCACGCACCGCATCCATCAGCTATGCAGGCTTCGGATCATCGATGTATCTCTCCTACGGCCAGACATGGTGCGATCCCGCTGTCTCCGGCAGTTGCACTGGAACCCCGAGTGTTGCTGCAGCGACGCGTACCGACAACTACGTCGCGAGCGTGATTCACGATTTCGGTTCGGTGGTCGGTCAGGCTGCCTATTTGCGCACCGCCCCTAAACGCGCGGGCGATGGCATTGCGAATCTCTATATCGTCGGAGCGCAGAAGATGTGGCGAGGTAATCTGTTACGCGCATCGGTTGGCTTCCGCGACACGACTATCGAACAGGACTACGCGTACGGCACGACGCTCGGGATCGATCACTTTCTGTCGAAACGTACTGCGGTCTATGCGCGCGTCGGTCTCGTGAAAAACGGGCCGAAGTCAAACCTCACTTACGACTACGATTCGACATCCAGTTCGACGCTCGTCGGTGATGGGCATTCAGTCACAAGCGTGACGCTCGGCATGTATACGAATTTCTAACCGGGTTTCGTCCCGCGACCGAACGCTGCACATACCAACCATGACGCGGCACGACACAGCGACAATCTATGAAGGAGCACAAGAGATGCAGCAGAAGATGCAACAGACCAACACGGATCGCTTCATCGATACGCAGGCTCACCACTACATTCAGCTATCGGACAGAATCTGGGAGTACGCCGAGCTCGGCTTTTCCGAGTTCAACTCAGCCGCCGCGCACATCGAATATCTGGAGCAGGCGGGCTTTTCGGTGTCGCGCGGCGTGGCCGACATTCCGACTGCGTTCATTGCAGAAGCGGGATGCGGCGGCCCGGTCATCGGCATACTTGGCGAATTCGACGCGCTGTCGGGGTTGAGCCAGGAGAGCCAACTACTCGAATGTCGCACATCGAGCGAGATTCTCAACGGAAACGGACATGGCTGCGGACATCATTTGTTAGGAACCAGCGCGCATTTCGCGGCCGTCGCCATAAAAGATTTTCTCGAGCGCGAAGGGCTACCGGGGACCGTGCGCTTCTATGGTTGCCCCGCCGAAGAAGGCGGCTACGGCAAAACCTTCATGGTGCGCGATGGCTTGTTCGACGACCTCGATGCCGCGCTCACCTGGCACCCGGGCGTTATGAACGCTATCATGAATGTCAACGCGCTGGCCGTGAAACAAGTCTATTTCCGCTTCACCGGTATTTCGGCGCACGCGGGGGCATCGCCGCATCTTGGCCGCAGCGCGCTGGATGCGCTGGAGCTGATGAATGTCGGCGTCAACTTCTTGCGAGAGCATATGCTGCCTGATGCCCGCATTCACTACGCGATCACGAACGCTGGCGGCACCGCTCCGAACGTCGTGCAGGCGAACTCTGAAGTGCTCTACATGATTCGCGCGCCGCAAAACCGGCTCGTTAACGAACTGTATGAGCGTGTCGAGGCCATTGCGAAAGGTGCGGCGATGATGACCGGTTGCAGCGTAGACATGCGTTTCGACTCGGCATGCTCGAACATTTTGCTGAACACGCCGCTCAATGAATTGATGCACAGGAATCTGGAACGGCTCGGCGCGCCTGCGTATGACAACACCGACCTTTCGTTCGCCGACGCGATGCAGCGAACGACGCGTCCCGAGGAGATCGAGATGGCAGGCCGCATGCTGACCGACGCATGGCGCAACCCGAAGCCTATATTCGATCGGATCGACCGCTTCGAGCCGGCCGCCGCTATGACAATACATGGCTCGACCGATGTCGGCGACGTCAGTTGGGTCACGCCGACCGCGCAGTTCATGACATCGTGCTTCGCATTCGGGACGTCAATGCATTCGTGGCAGTGGGTTTCGCAGGGCAAGAGTTCGATCGCGCACAAGGGCATGGTGCTGGCAGCCAAAACGATTGCATCGACGGCAATCGATCTGTTCCGAGATCCGTCGCTGATCGAGGCAGCGCAGAAGGAGCTTGAATTGCGCCGTCGCGGCGAGCAGTACGTCAGCCCGATTCCTGCGGATGTGAAACCCCCGATCGCAGGCCGTAGCCTTTCAGTTGGATAAATTGCTTCCGACCGTCGCAATCGGCAGCCGAATCGTCCCGCCGCGATTTTTGTCGAGCTATGCTCTTTTTCTATAGCTTGATACAAATGCGGCGCCCTCGTTGTCGAGTCGAGGCCGCCGCTCATCGATTGTCGGAGACGAATGAAACTGAAGCATCTTCAGGCGCTACAAGCGGTAGCGGAGTCGGGCAGCATTCAGGAGGCGTCGCGCAAGCTTTGCCTGACGCAACCAGCAGTGAGCCGTACGATCCGCGAGTTCGAAGGTGAGCTCGGTATTCCACTGTTGATTCGCACGGCGCGCGGGGCCACACTCACTGATTACGCGACTCAGATCATCAAGCGGGCGCGCGCAATCGATCGCGAAGTCAGCCGCATCTACGAAGATGTGGAAGCGACGCGCGGCATCTTCAATGGACGTCTTTCGATCGGCCTGACGGCGCCGACGGCGACAGCCGCGCTTGTCGAAACCATCGCCGAGTTTGCGAACGCGCGACCCAACGTGCAGTTGAAGATCATCGAACTGCGCACACAGCAGATCGAAGAAGGTTTGCGCGACGGCTCGATCGACATTGGCGTGTTGACGCATTTCAGCGACAACGACGTGTTCCCGTACGGCAACGAAATGCTATATCAGGCGAATATGATGTTGTCGATCAGCGACCGCTACAAGGGTCCAGTCGAACTGACGATTGCCGAGCTGCAACAGCTGCCGTGGCTGACTTTCGATCTGATACTCGACAGCAACAGCTTTCTGACCACGCTATTCGAATCGCAGGGATTGGCTATGCCGGAGCGGATCATACGTAGTTCTTCGGCGATGATGTACATGGGACTCGCGCGACGGCTTGGCGCGATCGGGATCTGGAACGAAGCGGCCAGTCCATTTCTGCAGAAGTTCTTCGATGACGGCACGATGCGCCGTATCGACGTGAAAGAGCCGATGCCGAGCATGAGCGTGCGGCTCGCCTATGCAGACCGCGATTTGATGACGGCACCGGCGCGTGATTTCGCACTGTGGTTGCGCAACCGAATTGAAGCGGACCGGTTGATTTTCGATCCGCAGGACAGCATCTTCGGCTCTTGAAGTATCAGCTATAAGAGAATGGCATAGTCCCAAGAAAAGAGACTTTGTCATGCCGTTTCTGGCCAGAGAGTATCGCAATATCGAACTACTTTCTGGAGCGTTCCACGTGCATACGAGTCTGTCCGAATCTACCGTCACACGGCCTGCGGCGGGTTCCGCCGAAGACCGTGTCCCGTCGCCTGTCACATTGATTTTTGCCACGGCGCTCGGCAACGGGCTCGAAGTGTTTGATTTCACCGTCTTCAGCTTTTTCGCGAGCTATGTCGGCAGCGCGTTCTTTCCGGCCAAAGACCCGCTCGTGTCGCTGTTGCTCGCGGTGGGCACCTTTGCTGCGGGATTTTTCGCCCGGCCGCTCGGCGCGATGCTGATCGGCGGTTTGGCTGACCGCGTCGGCCGCCGCGCGGCGATGACGCTGAGCATCTGGCTGATGGCGGCAGGTACGGCCGCGATCGGCCTTTGTCCTACTTACGCGACGCTCGGCGTGGCTGCTCCGCTGATCGTGCTGTGCGGACGATTGCTGCAAGGTTTTGCCGCAGGTGGCGAAATTGGTGCGTCGACGACCTATCTGATGGAGTCGGGCGCGCAACGGCAGCGCGGCTCCATGGTCGGCTGGCAGGGTGTGAGCCAGGGCGCGGCGGCGATTCTAGGCGCGCTGTGCGGCCTGCTGCTGAGCCGTCTGATGGACCCGCAGACGCTGTCTTCGTGGGGATGGCGTTTGCCATTTCTAATCGGGCTGCTGATCGCTCCCGTTGGTTACTACATTCGCCGCCATCTTCCGGAGCGCCACGCTGCCGCCAGTGCAAACGCGCATGCGAGCCCGATCCGCCTGCTCGTCACGCAGCATCCGAAGCAACTTGCCACCGCCGTACTGGTAATTCTCAGCCAGACCGTCACGATGTACGTGCTCGTGTACTTCGTGCCGAGTTATTTGAGTCGCGTGATGGACTATCCCGCGTCAACGGGTTTTACCGCAGCGATTTCGTCGTCACTTGCGATTGCCATCGCTTCGTTTGCAGGCGGCCGGATCGCCGATCGCGTCACGCGGCGCAAACCGCTGGTCTTCGCGACGACAACGCTCATCCTGATCTTGTGCTTGCCTTCATTCTGGCTGCTGATGCATGTGCCAAACGTGTACGCGGTCGCAGCCGTTTGCGCGACGATCTCGGCGTTGTTGGGGTTGGGCAGCGTAGCGAGCACAGTACTGATCATCGAGATGTTCCCGGCGACGGTGCGTGCGAGTGGCTTCTCGATTGCCTACGCGATCGGCGTCACGTTATTCGGCGGCACCGCGCAGTTCGTGACGACATCGCTAATCGTGAAGACTGGCAGTCCGCTCGCGGCCGGCTATTACGTGTTCGCGTGCCTTGTTGTGACCTGGTTGACAGTGTGGCGTCTGCGTGAACGGAGCGTCTGACATGCTATATCGATTTCTTGTTTCAGGGGCATCTGAATGACGGCATCGCTTAGCGTTTTCGATATTTTCAAAATCGGTTTGGGACCGTCGAGTTCGCATACCGTGGGTCCGATGCGCGCTGCGTTGCGATTTGCCGGTGAACTGCTCGAGCATGATTTGCTGCCGCAGGTGGCGTCTATTCGCGTCGATCTGCATGGCTCGCTGGGTTCGACCGGGCGAGGTCACGCAACCGACGATGGGGTTCTACTGGGCCTGCTCGGCGAAGCGCCCGATACGGTCGACCCCGATCATGCGCGCGCACTGCTAGTCACGGTAAGGCGCGACCGCTCGCTGAATTTGCTCAGACGACACAGCGTGTCGTTCGATCCGGCGCGCGACATCCGGTTTCTGTCACGGCGTCTGCCATTTCATGCGAATGGTCTAACACTCAGTGCATTCGATGCTCACAACACCTTGCTGTATAGCGCGACGTTTTATTCGACGGGCGGCGGTTTTATCGTTCGCGAAGGCGAAACGCTCGGCCACTCGAGCACAATGGCGATACCGTTTCCGTTCGATTCGGGCGACGCATTACTCGCCCGATCCCGCGAAAGCGGGCTGTCGATCGCAGGGCTCGCATTTGCGAATGAGTGCGCCCGCATTGACGCGGCCACGGTGCGCGCAGGTCTGCTGCGTATCTGGGACGCGATGCGGCAATGCGTGCAGCGCGGCTGCGAGGGGCCACGCGAATCTGACGACGTCGTACTGCCTCAGTCGGGCATCTCACGCCGGGCTCCCGCGCTGTACCGCGCTCTTGCCTCGCGCAATGCTACCGCCGACGCGATGTTCGACCGAATGGACTGGCTGAACCTGTTTGCGATGGCCGTCAACGAAGAGAACGCAGCAGGCGGGCGAGTCGTGACGGCACCGACGAATGGAGCAAGCGGTATCGTGCCGGCCGTGCTGAACTACTACGTGCGCTTTATCGAACGATCCAACGACGACGGTATCTGCGAGTTTCTGCTGACGGCAGGGGCGATCGGCATGCTGTACAAGTTGAAAGCTTCGATATCGGGGGCGGAAGTGGGGTGTCAGGGCGAAGTCGGGGTTGCGTCGTCAATGGCGGCTGGTGCGCTGGCCGCGGTGTTGGGTGGCACGCCGGAGCAGGTCGAGCACGCCGCGGAGATCGGGATGGAACACAATCTCGGGCTAACCTGCGATCCCGTAGGTGGACTGGTGCAGATTCCATGCATCGAGCGCAATGCGATAGGTGCAGTCAAGGCGGTGAATGCCGCCCGTATGGCGCTCAACGGTGATGGCCGCCATCACGTTTCGCTCGACTCGGTAATTCGTACTATGGCGCAAACCGGTGCAGACATGAAGGCGAAATACAAGGAAACCGCGCTCGGTGGCCTCGCAGTGAATGTCGTGCTCTGCTGAATGTATATTTCGGATTCGGGGTCTTTTGTGGTGGATCGAGACACCCGGACTGCGGCTAAGAGGGGTAATCGTCGTTATCGCGCAAAATCTGGCGGTTTCTCATAGGAGCCTTTAGCAGCACTGCTCGGAGGGCGATGCAAACGACTATCGGCAGGCTTGGCGTCGACCTGCGATATGCTAGTCGCCTACGATTTCGAATCACCTTTCGTGGGGAAGCAAGCCATGCCACGCTTGGCATTTCGCATTGTGGGTAAAGGCCGCGTGCCTGCTGCGCGTATCGGATCGATCTCTAACGCTACTACGCGCTGACGGGCAGCTACATCACCCCGCTGACTCCGCAACCCTCAGCCCCGGCGATCGTACCGCGAAAAGGAGACCACAAGAGTTAAATTACAGCATGACGGCATTATCTTGCCGCTCTTTAGTCATCTGCCCATATCCAGATGACATACATGCCAGCCCATGATGATGCACATCTGTTGTTTCTTCAGCTTCTTGCCAGGATGCGGGTGAGCGTGGATGCGAACCAACCTTGTCCTCAGTTCAGTCGCTGCGAGCGCGCTATCTCGCAAACTTACCGCTTGCGTCATGTAAAAGGAAGGCCTCCGCACTGTACCAGCGTGTCTAGCCGAGACAGTACCCAAACATGGCGCTCTGGAGAGTATTCAACGGCGGAGGTGGATCATCATCAAAAGAACTGTCTTTCATTATGATGATGCCTTGTTTGCGGCTCGTGAACTCGGAAAAAGATTGCAACGCAAGCTTGCAAGTTTGATAACCAAAGTCCGTTTCTGAGTGACATCACTGATCCTTATGGTTGCTTCGAGTGCCTTGTCTATATCGTGTCTTAGGCTTTCGGGTGGTCGCCGATGATCTCCCGCGAGGAGTCGCCGATAGAACTTTGATATCTCATTTGCAATCAAGAAACTGTTGGGCGTGGGCATATGACTTCCGTTTCTTTTGGTCAATTCGGCAAGTAACTGGCCTGCGCCATAATCACGTAGCGCATCGGACGGTTGTCGCAGGCTAACGCCATCGACGCGGACGGCTTTGTTCGCCAGCAGGGCAATACGGTGCGTTGTTTTGCTCCGCCATTCGGGATACACATATCGGTGTTCCGCGATATCGCTCCAAATGGCGCGCATCAGTCTCTGACCCACCGTCTGCAGCCAGATCGGCTGCACGATGGTCATGGACACAAGGGCAAACATGATGCCGGATAGCGTTGCTAATCCGTTGTTCACGTACCCGACAAAATCGGCCGTAAATTGGTCCGAAAGTATGACGGGGCTCGACAGGCCGACGATCAGATTGAAAGCGAGCGGACTATAGCGTGGCGCCGTGAGCAGAACACCACTGAGAATGAATACGGGGGCGAGTGCGGCGGCGAGAAGTGGAAACCCATCAATCGAGGGCAGTACCGCAGCAACATAGATTATCCCAAGTCCCATGCGCACTATTACGCCGATGAACTTATTCTTCAACGCGTGCGCGGGATCGTCGAAACCCGAGTACACAACGTAGAACACACCGGCCATCAGAACTGCGTTGGTGCCTCCGGTCCAGCCAGACGCAATCCACAGTAAGCAGGCAAGAAACAACGTCACACCGGCTGAACCAGCAATCACTAAAGCAGAAAAATAATCACGCTCGACCGATCTGGCTGCATGCTTGGGATATGCTTTTAGGAGTAGCCGATCCCAACTTTCTGCCTCATCCTGAACAGCGTGGTGAAGTTCACGACACTTCTGCATTGCAGCGATTAGCTCGGAAAGCCGCGAAAACAAGCAAAGTTGCATCATTTCGGATGAGTTCATGCCGGCGGATAGTGAGGGCTCTTGGTCCGCGCAACGCTGTTGCAGTTGGGCTGCATTCAATGTTTGATTACTGTCTTTTGCAACGAACCACGAACAAATATCCTTAAGGAGCTGGACTGAATCTTCCGAAAGTAGCATTTCATGCCTAGTCTCGTTGATCAGTTCATCCACGCTGACAGATAGCGGCAGGAGAATCTCTAACTGTGTTAGGAGAACGTTGAATAGCTTTCGCCGTGCTGGTGAAAGAGAACCCTCGTACCGCACTTGAGTCATTAAACCGTGGATCTCGTTGATTGCGACGGCTAGCTTCCTCCTATCCACAATTAGATTCGCCGAGCCACTCGCGTGTAATGCGTCTGCCGTCCATTGGGCCGTTTGGGTTAGTGCCTGGTCGACTTTGTCCATTAGGGATTTTGTAGCCAAACTTGGCCACAAGACCGCATGCACGACAGTTGCACTCAGAATTCCCAACGTGATTTCTTCCACGCGCGCAACGGCAATATCGAACACGGCAGTGGGTTCGCTCGTGCTTGGGAATGCAATGACACAAGTAGTCACGCCGGCCATCACAAACAGGTAGGATCTCGGAGTCTTGTCGATTGTCGCCAGAAATACGCAAAGACCTAACCAAAGCGCGATTGCCAGTGCAAGAGGTTCCCGGGACTGAGCAAGCGGCGGTACCAGAAACACCGCCATTACGGCGCCAGTCAACGTACCAATCAGGCGAAAGCTAGCTTTTGATGCGACGGCGCCGGCCTTTGGCTGGGCCACGATGTATGCGGAGATTACTGCCCAAAACGGATTGGTGAGCCCCATTCGGAGGGCGACGTACAACGCAATCATCGCCGATAAGTAGCTTTTCACCGAGAAAATAAGTGCAGAACGATTGAAGGCAGAAAGCATTGTGCATTACCGGGGCAGCCCCAGCAAAGGTCAAGGATCGTTAAAAATTCTGTAGCTTGGCCGTTCCAAAATGGACATGAGGAACGGATGTCATTCATTGCTCAATAAGTCGTGGCTGAGGCGTTGCAGGAACAAGTGCAACTGGGTTCTCTCCGCTGATGAAAAATTTCGCATGGCCAGTTCGCGCGCTTGGTCAAAAACGCATCTGATTTTTCGTAGTTCGGGCTTAGCCTTTTCGGTCAGTCCGATCAGTTTGATACGCCTGTCGATTGGGTCTGCGATACGCTCGATCAGGCCTCGCTTTTCAAGGCGATCAAGATGGTTCACTAACGACATGGGCTCAATGCCCATAGCCGATGCAAGCTCGGCTTGGCGAGGGTGACCTAGACGGTCTGCTACCGTCAACGTTCGCGCCTCAGCTGGCGTGATCTCCAAGTCAGCTTTGCGTAGTGCCGCCTCAAATCGAGTTCGCATGAGCCTCGCGGCGGTCGCAAGGACGAAGGCAAAAGAGTCGTCTGATGTGTTCTCGCTCGTCATTTTTCGTGGCTAAGATGGGTAACGATGGACATTATATAAGGCAACCTTATTATAAGCATGCGATTTATAGTTGATGCAACCCCAATTTAAACAAACAGACAGAACTGTTCGTAATGTGGTAAGGTTGGTTAGCAGCGCAACCATTCGGTGCGAAATTTGGCGAGATTGCCGGCGCGCCGCGCGGGACTTCTCATCCCTGACCTCCCAGATGTCGCCATCTCAACTACGGAAGACCATGGCCGATAGGAATGCCATCAGCTCTAGGCATGTCGCAGTCATCGACGTGCCCCTGTTCGTGATCCACAAAGGTTCGGGGGGGGCAGATGGGACTGGCCAACTAGCTGGCAATTGCCCATTCTTCGTGGAGGGGGGATCATGTTTGCGCAGCATCGCTAGGCGATGCGCAGTACAGATTCCGATGATGATAGAGCCAAGACACTGACGCTAGTAGCGGCTGGTGAGGACGGCCGCAGAATCTTCGAAGTGGACGTCGGCAAGTCCCGAGCGTGGGCGCTCGCCAATGTTTTCACTCTTGACTTGGCAATATGTTTGCGTGTCCTCTAGCGGGTCCACGCAGCACGTCAGAGCTGAATTCGATGTCGACACATCTGGCTCGGCGTGCCCGTGAAAATGCAAAAAAAATAGGGAAAGATGTGGTTGAAACACAGCGTGAGAAATTGATCGCTTGGTTGTTCGCAGGAAAGACTTGGGCCGCTGCAACGCTAGCATTGTTCGTGGCGTTGGAATTCAACCTTGACCGACCCGGGTGGGCGATTGCTACGGTTTTCATCACTTCTCAGCCCTTTGCTGGCGCTACGCAATCGAAGGCCGTATATCGGCTCTTGGGCACGTTGCTAGGCGCAGCGATATCGGTAGTCTTAGTGCCAGCGCTTGTCCAGGCGCCCGTGTTGCTCTGTGTGGCTTTAGCGACATGGGTAGCCGTGTGCCTTTACCTGTCCTTGCAAGATCGATCGCCGCGTAGCTATGTCTTTATGCTCGCTGGATATAGCGTCGCGTTCATATCATTCCCTGCTGTAAACACACCGCTTGATATCTTTGACATCGCTGTATCGCGCGTGGAAGAGATCACTCTCGGTGTAATTTGCAGTAGCTGCATCCATAGCATCATCTTGCCGAACAGTGTTATGCGTGCAGTCTGGATTCGGATTGACGGGTGGCTACGTGATTCGCGCGTTTGGAGCGCGCATGCGCTTCGTATGGAGAGCCACCACGTGAACTCGATGCAGTCTTCGTTTGACATAAAAGTTGCGGGATATCCACTTGAACTCGATGCGCTCTCAAGGCACCTCGCATTTGATACATCCCCACTCCGTGACGAAGTACCTTTACTTCGTGCATTGTTATACCGGCTGGAGTTGCTCCATCCCATTCTCGCATCGATAGAAGATCGCCTTGATATGTTCCGTCAGCACGGCGTCGAGGTGCCAGGGGCCATCTTGACGTTGATCAATCGTATCCGTGGTGTATTGCTCGCGGATACAGCGATCCCGGACTTGGCGGCATTGCGGGGCGAAATGGCTGCGGTAGAGGCATTGGAATATCAACTCGATAGCTGGAATGACATCCTCCGGGTTGGGTTAGTCGCTAGACTGCGAGAGCTTCTTCATACGCTACGAGTATGCTATTTGCTGCAACAGAGGCTTGCCGCGGCGCAGAGGCGCCCGACCCGGCGACGTCGCTTTCGTCGATTGGAAGTTAAGAGGCATATCGACCAAGGGTTCGCTCAGTTGTCTGCTTGGACTGCTTTTATATCGGTTTTGGTCGGATGCGTCGTCTGGATCGAAACGGGTTGGATAGATGGTGCAACGGTACCGATGATTGCCGCGGTAGCTTGCTCATTCTTTGCGACGCAGGACAGCCCGCTGCCGTCCATGATGAAATTCGCAAAGTTTGCATTTGTCGCGGTCGCAATCAGCCTAATCTACTCAACCATGTTACTGCCTCGAGCAACCAGCTTCGAGATAGCGGCACTAATGCTAGCTCCACTCTTTATGTGGTTCGGTCGGTTGATCGCAACGCCATCAACAAGTTTCATCGGAATGGTCGTTTCGACGAATGCGGCTACGCTTCTTGGTCTCAACAACGTCTATGTCAGTGATTTTGGTGCATCGCTGAATGCGGCAATAGCATTGCTCTTCGGTATCTTCCTGACCGCAGTGGTCATGAGCGTTATACGGGTCCGCACACCCTGGTGGAGTGCAAAACGCATTATGAAAGCGGCACGCACTGATCTAATCTCGACGCTTCGCCGAGCCCTTGAAGGGGATGGGGGCAGGCAGGCAAAAGAAGCGTTCATTCATCGGATGCTTGATCGTCTTAATCTCGCTATGCCTCGCCTCAACGGCACGAATATACGAGGTGGAATAGGGGAGGCCGCGTTGTTGCCAGAGATTCGGCTTGGAGCGAATGTGCTTGATTTGCATCGCTTTCGGTGCCATCTTCCTCCCGCGGTCAATGCCGAAGTCATCTCTTTGACAGAGCGGATCGCCGATTTTATGCAAGCGTTGGGGCGATGTCCAGACCTGGAGCCATCGCATGAACTCCGGTATCAACTGGATGGACTTCTTTCAACTGTAGCCAACACGGTTTCCACGCATCGGCGTTTCATGTTGCTGGCGCTTGCAGGAATTCGCGTCGTCCTGTTTCGAGACGCAGAATCAAACGAGGGACCTATTCTCGGCGTCAATACCGCGTGACGCCACACCGTCTATTGCGATAGCGTGAAGAGAAGCCATCGGTGCAGAACGTGGTTGACTCACTTTGGTGGGGATAGTGGCCGATCAGTCTAGCAGGCATGTTGAAATGCACCATGCCGATGCACAGCAGGACTATCCAAAGAGTGTCGGCATCGGGTTGATCCGCGTCGATTTGATGTCGAGCGTCCTTACTTCTGTTACGGCTCTAGTGCTATCTTCGCGCGGATAGTCGGCTCTACGCTGCTCTCCCAGCGAGCCTCCGCGGAACAGTGAAGTTGTCTGCTGCCGGAGTAAATAAGAACAACTGTTCGCTCCGGTCCCGGCCGCGATGCAGAGCCAGACGGATCCGGCTGACAGTCTTGCCCCGGCCAAAGAATCGTTCTATCCATTTGTGTTTGCACGGGCTGATAGCGTACGCTCCTGCGCATCGGAAGATGCGTCAACCGCGGAGTTACCCGCCCGGCGGTCGTTTGCGCCGCATGTGACGTTGCATGATTGGCGCAGTAACTTGGCACGAAGGCCGGCGGGGCGCGGCTCGTGTTAGCTTCCTGTGTTCGAGTGCCGGCAACTTGCTGTGTCGTGCTCTAGCAGTCGCGCTTGGGTCGTTCCGATGACCGTGTGATCCCAAACCACAGCATCCATCAAAAGGCAGACAAATTTCCGAAACAGCATGTTGAAGGAGATTTGCACTATCAGCATGCGTTCGCTCCGAATCACATACAGCACCTTCAACACCAGCACGCGAAGCAGCTTCTCTGCCACGATGATCGGAAGTCCGTTCTTCGCGTGACTCCCCTATATGCGTGCAAACAACGCGTCCATACGCTTGACCGCGTCGTTCAGCCGGATATGAATCGGACGAAAGGGGGCAAGGAAAAGTCATCCAGCTTCGCCATTGTGACGACCGTTTCGGTGTAGCCATCCGCCCCGCGCATTGTTTCTGCTCCCGGCGTTCCTTGAGATTGAGACCGCTGTCGCCTTGCGCAAACGTTTCTGTTCGACAGTACCCGAGCTTGATCATCCCCAGGGGTTTACCGGATAGCTGTGCGTACGCTCTATATCTGCTCGGGGATTGATGCGATATGCGAGCATGTCTTTTCGTGGAAACCCCTATTTTGTTACGCCATCAAAGAAAGACAATCACAAAACAAACAAATAAGTGTGTTTGTATGTGTGACTGAAGGATTGGTTGGTTGCGAGGCTGAGCGTTTCGTTGAACGCATAGGCTAGAGAACAAAAATCGGAGGAGATGTATGACACGTTTCAAGATCTTGGCGTCGGCATGCGCCATTGCGATAAGCGGTCCAGCGTTTGCTACTTCAAGCGTTACGTTGTACGGCGTCGTTGATACCGGAGTGGAATTCTTTACACATGCAACATCAACGGGTGGCACGCTAGCGCGATTTCCGACTATTAGCGGCGGCGATCTTCCTTCGCGTTGGGGGATAAAGGGAGTTGAGGATCTGGGCGCAGGCACTAGCGCTATCTTTACGCTCGAAAGTGGCTTTGCTCCGTCTTCTGGAGCGTCGCTACAAAATGGTCGCTTGTTTGGACGACAGTCGTTTGTTGGATTTAAGGGAGACTGGGGACAACTTACCGTCGGGCGGCAGATGAACATGACCATCTTTGGCATGGCCGACGCCGACGTCATTGGACCTTCCGCCTTTAGCATGGGGTCATTCGATGGTTATCTGTCGGCCGCTCGAGTTGACAACAGCATCGAATACCGTGGAACGTTCTCAGGACTGACGGTTGGCGCGAGCTATTCATTCGGCCGCGACGTTATGCCGGCGGGAAATTGCGCGGGAGAGGTCCCGGGCGACATGATGTCTTGTCGATCAATCACGGCAATGTTGAAGTATGATCAGGCTCGCTGGGGTGTGGCATTTATCTATGATGAGCAGCGGGGTGGGGCGGGAGCAACCGCAATCAGTGTAGTGCCTGGTGCGCCAGGTGTCGCGTTTGAAAATTCAGGAGACACAGATCGACGCTATCAAGCCAATGGGTACTTTCTTCTCGGAGGAGTCAAGATTGGCGGAGGATGGTTGCATCGTGAAGTAAATGGCGACGTACGTACTGTAAGAACGGATCTAACTTATCTTGGCCTTTCCGTCCCGCTTACGGCTTGGACTCTTGATGCGCAAGTATCTCACATAAAAAACAATTCCTATGATGCAAATGGGACACAAGGCGTTGTCCGCGCGAACTATTCGTTATCGAAGCGAACCGCTCTCTACGGACTGGTTGCATATGTCAAGAACAGTGGGCATGGCGGGATCTACTCAGTATCATCGTCTAGTATTACTCCTGCGACGCCCGCACCTGGTGTCGGTCAGGCGGGAGTGATGTTTGGCGTCCGCCACTACTTCTGACTATGCTTTCAGTTAGGAGTGGCGCGGCAAATCTAGATCATGGTCGTGCTTTCGTCAGTGTTTGTTTAGACCGAGACTAGGATTCGGTCTCTTAGCGCCTTTTTATATCTACGTGCTCGTCGGGCTGGCGTCCTCGGGGAGCATGAAACGCGATCCTCGGTCTTTTATCGGAGGTACTTGAATGATCGCAGACCTACATCGAATAGAAGAATCGATATCTTCTATTTCTACAATTTATGATTAGTATTCGTTATGATGCGTTGTCTCGGGAGACAACGCAATTTCGATTATGAGAAATTCGAGCCGTCCCAATCACGATAAATCTGGCGATGTACGAGTATGTTTGTCAAGAAAGCTCAAGGTGCGCTGTAGCGCCAGATACGAACTTTCTGGGTGATAGTGTAGGGCGTCTCCTTGTCTATCGAAAGCGTGTCCGATCGGATATAGAAAAGTGGTCTCGACCCCAGCGCTTAGATCGGCCGTCTGCCGCGGGGCGTATTGCTTGTCCATCTGACCTACGTGGTTCAGTACGGGCGTTTCTACACGCCGTTCCTTTTGCTCATTGTCCTGCGCGGCATAGTAGACAACACATGGAAGACGCAATGCCCGCGCTGCTTGCTTAGCGACGACGCCGCCCCAGCCGTAACCAACTAACGCAATGTTGCCCGCGTGGGCGATTGCTTCGACGGCGGTCTCAACGAGTTCAATCGCTGACGAATTGCCCAACTGTGATGCGAGTTCCTGCCCGCGTTCCAGTTCATTGGGAAGATAGTCGTCGAATTCGACTTCGCGTTGGATCTTATCGAAAAGAGCCGGCACCACGGTGTGGTATCCCGCATCAGCGTATCTCTCCGCTATGGCTCGCATATCATGGTTTACCCCGAATACTTCGTGAATCAGCACGACTCCACCGATAGGGCGGTCGTCCGGGGTAGCAACCCAGCCGTTCATGGGGCCGTATTTCGTTACCATCGTAATCCAGTGACTCATTTCAATTTCTCGTAAAGGAGTGGAAAAGTGGCTTACTACAACCAGGGAGACATTGTGCGTAGCGAAGGTTGAACCAACCGCGCTCGACGTATCTTGATGGATGGTAGTTGCCCGTGGAGCATCGCGGATCCGACGCAAAGAAGCTTCACCGCAGCCCACAATCACCGGAAGCCGTCAGCCAATTCCGGTTGCTGTTCTTCTATCGTCTATGGGAGTGTAGGACCTTGTTGTGCTGAGTTCCCCAATCGTATGCCACACATCGCATAGTAACAAACAAACAAGCGTGCCGGTTTGTATTATGTAAATATTTCTCTCTATCGCTAGTCGAATAGTGTTGCACTGCAGCAGTAAAAAATATGTTGAGCGAGTTGACAGGCGAGATGTAACGAAGAACAATGACGAACAAACAAACGAACACGTCGGTTTGTAAGTTGTATTGAGTCTCGATGGAATCAACAACTGGAACACGTATGAACAAAGACACTGACAGAATCGTGATCATCGGCGCAGGACAGGCCGGTGCAACGGTTGCGTTTGGGTTGCGCCGCGGAGGTTTTCAGGCCGAGGTCACACTCATAGGCGAGGAGTCTCATCTACCGTATGAGCGTCCGCAACTGTCAAAGGAGATGCTGCAAGCGGAGCAGGGTGTAGTCCGTCTTTTCAAATCTATGGACGAGTTCGAAGCGAACGGAATTCAGCTGCACCTTGGTCGTAAGGTGGTCAAGGTGGATGCGAAGGCGCGAAGAATTCTTCTTGACGATGGACGTCAGCTCGACTTCGGGCGATTGGTGATTGCAACAGGAGTGAGGCCACGGCAATTGCCGGCTGCGAGCTTTGATCCTGCGCGAGTGCATTATCTGCGAACGGCCCAAGACGCAGAGAGCCTGCGTGTAGATCTTTTGGCGAAAAAACCTATCGCGATCGTTGGTGGAGGGGTGATTGGGTTGGAAGTCGCGGCCGCAGCACGGAAGATCGGTTGCCGGGTGGTCGTTATAGAAGCTTCTGATCGGCTGATGTCAAGAAGCGTGGATAGCACGGTTTCTGAGTACCTCGATAGAACGCACAGGGAAAATGGTGTCGATATCCGCTATGGCGTGCACGTAACGGAACTGCTCAGCGACGGTCATCTCCGTCTATCTGACGGCAGTACTGTTGCTGCGGAGAGTTTGGTTGTTGGAATTGGTGTAACTCCAAATCTCGAAGGTCTTGAGGAACTTGGTATTACAGACGACGCAGGGGTCCGCGTAGACGCAGCCGGTGAAACCAGTCTTGACGGGATCTTTGCGACTGGGGACGTCGCTTCGCAACCAGGATCCGCAGGCTTTGGGCGTATCGAGACATGGGCAAACGCGCAGGACCATGCTCTCAACTTGGTAAAAAATCTGCTTGGACAGCGGGCCTCTTACGACTCACCCGTGTGGTTCTGGTCAGACCAGGGGCATATAAATCTACAAGTGGTGGGCGATGCAACTCGCGGTAGGCGCATCATTCGTGGGGATGAGAGCAGCGATCAATTCAGCATATTTTGGCTTGACGAACGCGATCGTGTACGTGGTTGCTCGTGTGTGAACTCACCTAAGGATATGGCAGTTGCGCGGCGTTGGGTAAAACAGTCAAGCCGCGTTGATGCAAATAAACTCGCCGATTCTGAATGTCCGCTGCGCGATTGCGCAATTTAAATACGCAGATTTCAATAAGGAGGAGAGTCTCGTGGAGAACAAAGGAAAATTGGTTGAGGTGGATGAAGACAACCTCCAGTTCCGGGTAGCCAGAGAAGCATTCGTAAGTGATCAGATTTTATCTGAAGAATACGAAAGAATATTCGATAAATGTTGGCTCTATGTGGGGCACGTTTCGGAGTTTAAGAAGCCGGGTGATTTTGTTACGCGAACAATTGCGCGCCGAAATTTGCTGATCACAATGGGAACGGACAACAAGATCAACGCGTTTTTCAATACATGTCCGCATCGTGGGGCCACTGTTTGCCGCGATAAATCCGGAAACTCGAAAAATTTTCAGTGCTTTTATCATGGTTGGGTGTTTGGCTGTGACGGGAACTTGAAGAGTCAACCCGGAAAAGACCGATATTGCGCCGACTTCATCTCGACCGGTGCCGGTAATCTCGTTCCCGTACCGCGCTTCGACATCTACGCGGGCTTTTGCTTCATAAGTTTCAACGCGGAAGTGGAGTCGTTGCCTGATTATCTGGCGGGGGCCAAAGAGTATCTCGAGTTGGTGTCGAAGTACTCAGAGAGCGGCATGGCTATCTCCAGCGGAACGCAGGAATATGCGATCCGAGCAAACTGGAAGCTGCTGGTGGAAAACAGTGTCGATGGTTATCACGCTGTAAGCACGCATGCAACGTATCTTGATTACCTGAAAAATACAAACGGAACCCTATCTAGTACGAAGCTCGAGGGAACGAGCTATGACCTGGGCAATGGCCATGCCGTACTTGAGTATTCGGCACCTTGGGGACGCCCGATTGCATCCTGGATTCCACTTTGGGGTGAGGAGGGAAAGCGGGAGATCGACGAGATCTATGCGCGTCTGGTTGAGCTGCACGGCGAAGAAATGGCTTCGCGCATGGCTCATAAGAACCGGAACCTGATGATCTTCCCAAATCTAGTCATCAACGACATTATGGCGATCACTGTTCGGACATTCTATCCGCAGGCTCCGAACTACATGTTGGTCAATGGTTGGTCGCTTGCACCAAACGAAGAATCTGATTGGGCGAAGAAGTTCAGGCTCAGCAACTTTCTTGAATTTCTCGGGCCAGGCGGCTTCGCTACGCCGGATGATGTCGAGGCGTTGGAGTCCTGTCAGAACGGCTTCAATAATTATCGACTCGTACCGTGGAGTGATATTTCTAAAGGCATGGGCAAGGAGTCGCCAAACTACGACGACGAGCTTCAGATGCGCGCTTTCTGGACGCGTTGGAACGCCTATGTAAGTAAGTCATCGTGTTCCTCTTCGGAAGTTAGTCAATCTTCGTCGGCATCCACCGCCTGAGGTAATCCAAATGAATGCGATTGTCAACGAAAGAAACTCTGTGCGTGTTCCTTCGACCAGTGACTTTGCCGAATACGTAAATCGGACGGAGGTCGAGGATCTATTGTTTTATGAAGCAGAACTTCTTGATTCCTGGCAGCTTCATGACTGGCTTGCGTTGTTTACCGAGGATGGTACCTACTATGTTCCCTCTACGGATTTACCGCGCAACGCCAGTGCGGACGAAAGTCTTTTCTATATCGCCGATGACCCAGTTCGCCTGCGCGAACGAGTTATCAGGCTGATGAAAAAGACCGCCCATTCGGAGTATCCACGCTCTCGAACACGGCACCTTATCAGTAATATTCGGATTCTTGAAGCTGGTCCGGACGAGATCAGGGTAGCCGCGGCGTTCGTGACGTACCGGATGAAATTTGGTAGTAGTGACGCATATATTGGTAGCACGAACTATCGTTTGAGGCGGGTCGATGGTCAACTACGGATCATCGAGAAGAGATGCTTCCTCGACCTCGAAGCACTTCGTCCTCATGGGCGAGTCAGTATCATTCTTTGAGCCGGAAACACAATGGATATCACGCTTCCATTTCGCTACAAGAAACTTGGCTACGCTGCGATTAACGTCACAGACCTCAGTCGATCAGTGGCGTTCTACGAGAAAATCGTTGGCCTTGAGGTGACACATGTGGATGCTGACGTTGCGTACTTACGCTGCAGTCGGGATCACCACAATATTCTGCTTTGCCAGTCAGATACTCACGGGCTCAAACGGGTGGGTTTTGAACTGGAGCAAGAGAGCGATGTACGTTCCGCTTTTGAGCACTTTGAGAAGCTCGGCATGAGACCTGCTTGGGTGTCCAAGGACGAAGCCAGGAAGATGAAACAGGGTCTGGGTTTTCGCGTGCGCGAGCGCCACAGTGGCCTGTTGTTTGAGCTCTTCGTCGGCAATATGCACTTAAGCAAGCCGTTCGTGCCGACAGTTGCGAAGATTGCTCGCATTGGCCATGTTGTGATCGGTTCGGAGAACTTCGAAGCGAGCCGGGACTCGCTAGTAAGCGATTTCGGTTTTCGAATCTCGGACCTCATTGAAGACCGCATCGTGTTCATGCGATGCCATCCCAATCCATACCATCACACCTTTGCCGTTGGGCCGGCGTCCAGCAGTCACTTTCACCATGTAAATTTCATGGTCAATGACATCGACGATATCGGTAAGGCGCTGTATCGGATCAAGAAGCATGACATAAAGGTGGTTTTCGGGCCTGGTAGGCATCCGCCTTCAGACAGTGTGTTCTTTTATTTCCTAGATCCTGATGGTATGACCGTTGAGTACAGCTTCGGTATGGAGAGATTTGCGGAGCATGGTGCTCGTCCGCCGCGGTATCTGGAGCCGGTTCCTGAATCGCTGGACGTATGGGGTGCGGTTCCTGACGGTCAATTCGGTCGAAGCGGTCCGATTGAGGGAGACGTCGGCGATCTGTTGAATCAGACAGCAGATAAGGGGGGCCTGTGAGCCAAACGAAAAAAAGTCGGTCCAGCTTGGAAGGACAGGTCGCCGTGGTTAGTGGTGCTGCTCATGGCATCGGTCGAGGCATTGTTGAGCGACTTCTGCAGTTGGGTGCAAAGGTAATGGCTTCGGATATCGACCGCGACGGGCTGTTCGCCACTCGCGAGCAACTCGCCAAATCGTTCGGATCGTCCATCGCTGCTCACGCCGTCGATCTTTCAAAAGAGCGCGGTGCGCAAGCATTGCACCGCGCCGCCGGGAAAAAGTTCGGACCGGTGCAGGTCCTTGTCAACTGCGCTGGTGGTGGTGTGATCCGTCCGTTCCTCGAACATACGCCGGAAACGCTCAAGGCGACGATCGATAGGAACCTGTGGACCGTCATTTGGTGCAGCCGCGTGTTCTTGCCCGACATGGTTAATGCGAAGTACGGTCGGGTCGTCAATATCGGTGCGGATTCGGTGCGCAACGGTCTGGCGGCACACGCCGGGTACAACGCGGCCAAGGGGGGCATGCACGCGCTGACCACAGGTTTGGCCCGTGAATTTGCGTTGAATGGAATAACGGTCAATACGGTTGCGCCGTGCGCAGTGAATACCGACGCCTGGGTGAAAGCGAAAAAGGCGAAGCCCAAGCTGGCACAGCAGTTCCTCGACGTAATTCCGGTCGGTCGGGTCGGCGAGATCGAGGAGGTTGCATCGATGGTGGGATATCTCGCACTGCCTGAGGCTGCTTTCGTGACTGGCCAGGTGATCAGCGTCAACGGTGGCAGCACGATGCTATGAGTAATCAAAGGAGTGAAACAATGGACTTGGTCGATCTGTGCGCTTCGGGCGACGTCACGGACGGGGAAATTCGACGTGGGCAATTGCCTTCTGGGCATGCGGTGGCCATTTACTGCGTAAGCGGCGAATACTTCGTAACAGACGACATTTGTTCACATGGCGACGCGTCGTTGTCCGAAGACGGCTCGCTGGACGGATACGAAGTCGAATGCAGTTGGCATTTTGGTAGATTCGACGTTAGAAGCGGAGCGCCCTGTGCAATGCCTTGCGAACACGCACTTCGGAGCTGGCCTGTGAAGATAGAAAACGGTCGGGTCTTCGTAGACGCCGGGGCACATTCGCTATGAATGCAAATGAGATGGGCGTCCTCGAACGCCGAGTGCGGGTTGCAGCGCGAGCGCTCGCCCGCCACGGACTTGTTGGGGCTTGGGGGCACTGCAGTGCGCGAATCGACGAAGAGTCGTTCCTCGTGTGTGCGTCACGGCCAATGGGGAACATCGGTCGGAACGAGCCGGGGATCGTCGTTCGCGTCGATTCGCCGCTGCCCTTTGGGGTTCTCGGAGAAGTACGTATCCATCAACAAATCTACAAACAGCGTCCCGATGTCGGTGGCGTATGTCGGGTTATGCCGCCACACGTGGTCGCCCTATCGACCCTTCGTATCGTACCGAAACCACGGCACGGTGTAGGCGCGTTTAATGCGGCGTGCAAATTTTGGGAAGACCCGCGACTCCTACGTGACGATGTGCTGGCAGCTCAGTTGGCTAAGCAGTTAAGCGACGCGCCGTCGATCATCATGCGAGCGAATGGAGCCGTCACGGTGGGTCCAAATGTCGAGCTGGCTGCCGGCTTTGCATGGTGCCTGGAGGACGCAGCACGCATCGAGGCGCTTGTCAGATCCATGGTTGGAGAAGAGCGATCAGACGATGTATTTCTTAACTCCGATGAAATCGCGTCTCGTCAAGTTAGCTCCGGTGCAGTATTCGAGCGCTTATGGGAATACCTGACGGCCGGCGATCCAGAAACAGTTGTGAGTGACACTGAGTTCCCAAAGCCGGTGTGGGGAAGCGTCACTTGAGGGTATGAGATTGCGATCGGGCTTTACCGGTCCATGCTGGAATTGGGCAGTTCGCAGTTATGACGTCGGAGGGCGGTTTGGGAAAATACAGAAGGGATCGCCAACGTCCGTGGTCTTAGGATTAACAACGAATGCATGAGATGGTTAGTAAAGATTTACGGTCGCGCCGGAGTAAAAATCGGTTCCGATAATTTGTGATTTGCATGCATATCGCGTTTCGCGAGAAACCGTCGTTTGCACTAACGATTCATCTCTACCCTGAAGGCAGTTGGTGGCACCAATGTCGAACCTTCATTTTCAAGGAAAAAATTTATGAGTCTCTGGCTTGATTTACTCGGCGCAGAAATCCGATATGTCGATACAAAGAATTTTGGAACAATTCGCATTGCTGAAGCTGGAAAGGGAAGCTCCGATACGCTGATCTTCTTGCATGGTATTAATGGTCACTTGGAGGCGTACGCCAAGAACATTGTTCCGCTGTCGAAGGATTTTCATGTCATTGCGTTCGACTACGTGGGGCATGGTCTCTCTAGTAAGCCGGTGCGGGAATATAACCCCGTTATGCTTGCGGAGCAGCTTGGCGAACTGATGGATGCGCTCGGTGTGGAAAAGGCACATCTTTCAGGCGAGTCACTCGGAGGCTGGGTTTCTGGCCATTTTGCAGCGATGTACCCACACCGGGTGGGGCGGTTGATGCTCAATACAGCAGGCGGAATACCGATCGTAACCGAAAAAGGTCAGCAGGACTTGGCGCACTTTATCGGGTTGAACAAGCGCAATATCGACAACACTCCGACTTACGAATCTGTGCAAGCGAGGATGCACTGGCTAATGCACCCTACGAACCGTCACTTGGTGGATGACGAACTGGTCGACTTGCGTCTGCGCGTTTACCTCAGACCGGAAAGCCGTGCGGTTCTGCCGAAGCTAAACGAGATTCTCGAGCACCACGATGAGTATCTGATTCCGCTGGAACGGCTACCTGAAGGCACTCTGTTCCTGTGGACGCACGACAATCCTATCCACGATACCGAATCAGTGAAAGCCGCACAGGCGAAAGTGCCCGGAAGCACGCTCTACTTCATGAAGGGCAAGGCAGCTCACTGGCCCCAGTACGAGGCAATCGATGAGTTCAATGACGTCGCAGTGAAGTTTTTCAAGACAGGATCGGTCGATTGAATATCCGGATATGAAAAAATCTACTGAAATCGCGGAACTGCTTTGGAGTGCGCAGCAGCAAAGGGTGCCATGTCCTCCAGTGCGTGACTACTTCGCTGATCACGACGTGCACGAACATTCGCCGCTGGCCTATGAAATTCAACAAATTAATATCGAAAGGCATTTGGCGTCAGGTCGCAGGGTTGTAGGACGAAAGATCGGACTGACGTCGACCGCCGTTCAGACGCAGCTCGGTGTTGACCGGCCAGACTTTGGCACGCTGCTAGACGATATGGCAATTGTTGATGGCGAGGCAATAGATATCGCCAGACTATTGCAGCCGAAGGTTGAAGCAGAGATCGCACTGGTTCTTGATAAAGACCTAACCCATGAAAGGCATACCGTCGCTGATCTGATTGGCGCGACAGCTTATGCTCTGGCGGCGATCGAAGTTGTGGGAAGTCGCATTGCAAACTGGAACATCCAGTACGTTGACACCGTCGCAGACAACGCTTCGTCAGGTCTGTTTGTCCTTGGTAGCAAACCGGTGGCGCTTTCCAAGCTGGATTTGGCGGGATGTTCGATGCGATTGACATGCGGCGAGGCAACTGTATCACAAGGTGTCGGTGCCGCCTGCCTTGGTAACCCGCTAAACGCTGCACGTTGGTTGGCCGATACCCTGGTGCAGGTCGGGACCCCCATGCGTGCGGGCGACGTGATCCTCACCGGCGCGCTCGGCCCTATGGTGGCAGTGCAGGCTGGTCACACCTACATCGCGCATATCGATGGTTTCGCCCCGGTACGGGCGATCTTTTCCTGATGGGATAGCTTTCATGAACCTGAATGACGAAAAGCATGCGGTCGCCATTATCGGATCCGGCAACATTGGCACGGATCTGATGGTGAAGATTCTGCGCCACGGAAAGCACTTGAAAATGGGGGCGTTCGTAGGTATCGATCCCGAGTCGGATGGTCTGAAGCGGGCTGAACGCATGGGCGTATCAACGGTGGCGACCGGGATTGAGGGGTTACTTTCACACCCCGACTTTAAATCTATCCGTTATGTGTTCGACGCCACGAGCGCGGGCGCACATGCACGGCATGAACAGTTGCTTCGCGCACACGATGTGCGAGTAATTGATCTGACTCCGGCAGCGATTGGGCCATTTGTCGTGCCGGCGGTCAACATTGACCAGCATCTGGAGTCGCCGAACGTCAACATGGTGACGTGCGGAGGGCAGGCGACGATTCCTGTCGTCGCAGCGGTCTCCCGCGTTGCGCCAGTTGAATATGCCGAAATCGTTGCGTCGATTTCGAGCCGGTCAGCTGGCCCAGGCACTCGAGCCAACATCGACGAGTTCACTGAGACTACCTCGAATGCGATTGTGCGTGTCGGCGGCGCGAAAGTCGGTAAGGCCATCATTGTTCTGAATCCTGCTGAGCCACCGTTGATTATGCGGGATACGGTCTACTGTCTGGTTCCCGGTGACGTCGACCAGGCTGCGATTACCGATTCGGTCGAGCAGATGATCAACTCTGTACGCTCCTATGTCCCGGGGTATCGACTAAAACAGTCGGTGCAATTCGATAAGTTCGTGGGGCGGATGCCCCACGAGCCTGTCGGTATGAAGTCACCGCGTTTTAAAGTGTCGGTGTTTCTGGAGGTCGAAGGCGCTGGTCATTATCTGCCAAGCTACGCCGGTAACCTGGACATTATGACCAGCGCGGCGCTGGCTACTGCAGAACGCATGGCTGCGAAGCTGCAGTGATATCAAGGGGACGAACTATGTATGACGCGAGCAAGAAGATTTACGTATCTGACGTGACCCTGCGTGATGGCATGCATGCGATCCGCCATCAGTACAGTGTGGCGGATGTGCGTCGTATTGCGCAGGCGCTTGATCAAGCGGGCGTCGACAGCATCGAAGTGGCACATGGCGACGGGCTCCAAGGGTCCTCTTTCAATTACGGGTTTGGCGCGCACACCGATCTGGAGTGGATTGCGGCTGTGGCCGACGTCGTCGAACACGCGAAGATTGCAACTCTGCTTTTGCCCGGTATCGGGACAATCCATGACCTTAAGGCTGCGTACGACGCTGGTGCGCGTGTTGTGCGAGTTGCAACTCACTGTACGGAAGCCGATATCTCGAAGCAGCATATTGAGTATGCGCGTGCGCTAGGCATGGATACAGTCGGTTTCCTGATGATGAGCCATATGACGACTCCAGAGAAGTTGGCTGTCGAGGCAAAGAAGATGGAGAACTACGGAGCGAACTGCGTTTATGTCGTTGATTCTGGTGGTGCGATGAACATGAGCGACATTCGAGACCGCTTCCGCGCATTGAAAGCCGTATTGGCGCCTGCAACTCAGACAGGCATCCATGCACATCACAACCTGAGCCTTGGGGTGGCGAACTCGATTGCCGCAGTTGAAGAGGGCTGCGATCGAGTTGATGCAAGCTTGGCTGGCATGGGCGCGGGGGCGGGGAATGCGCCTCTGGAAGTATTTATTGCGGCAGCAGAACGGCTCGGCTGGAACCACGGAACAGATCTTTATGCCTTGATGGACGCCGCGGATGATATCGTGCGACCGCTCCAAGATCGGCCTGTGCGTGTCGATCGAGAGACTCTAGCGCTAGGCTACGCGGGTGTTTACTCAAGTTTCTTACGTCACTCGGAGGTTGCAGCGGAAAAGTATGGCTTGAAGACCGTAGATATTCTGGTAGAACTGGGACATCGCAAAATGGTAGGCGGACAGGAGGATATGATCGTAGATGTGGCGCTGGACCTTCAGCGCAATTCCGCATGATATGACCCTTATAATTTAGGCATTGAGGCGGTCCGCGACGAGAAGGTTCCTTGCGCGGAGTGGTTATTCCTCTGATGCCGATTATTGGGGCGATCATAGGGGCAACTGAGGCACAATTTGTACTGAAAGGGACGGTTACTGTCGGTGCCGTCCCAGCACTTAGAGCCCAGATATTCCGCTCAGACAGGCATGGTTTTGGGCGCTCGTCGAGCGTGACGCTCCGTGTGCTAACCTATCGACCCCAAAATGATCGAAACAGGTTTCCTGATGGCACACCCAAGTATCAAAGGCGTAGCGGAAACCAGCAATGGAAGACGTACCCAGGCAGAACGCACAGAGGAAACCCGGGGCAAACTTCTGGCTGCGTCCGTGGAGGTACTGGCAAAGAGGGGCTACGTCGGATTTCGGACAATGGATGTGGCCGACGCCGCACAGGTTTCGCGCGGTGCGTTGACCCACCACTTTCCGTCAAAAGACGATCTCATCATCGCGACTCTGGAATATGCCTTTGCCGGCTCCGCGGAGCGAGGGGAAGTGAGGGCGCATCGGACTCAGACAGTGGATGCTGCGATTGCGGCGCTCATCAAGGATAGTCAAGACTTCTTCTTCAGCGATTTGTTCCTTATCGCGCTGGAGTTCGCGTCCCTGAACCGGAGGGATCCGGAAAGTCCTATACCTATCAGTACGATTTCGAGGGCGGCCCGCTTGCCGGTAGAGACTGCCTGGATAGAGTCGCTTGTCGCCTCCGGTGTGCCGCAAGCCATCGCGGAAGACGTGTTATGGCTGACGAATAGCATTATTCGGGGGTTGGCAGTGCGTCGGCTCTGGCAAAACGACCGAGCACGTTTCAATCGCACACTGCTCAGATGGCGAAAAATGGTCAAAGTCTATATAGACAATTTCAGTGCCGACCAGGATTGATCGCGCACCTTCAGATTGTCTCTTCGCCTATAAATAAGGGCGCAACAGGATTGGAATTGTTCATCTACGCATGAGCGATCGATTGAAGACCGTCTGGAAAAGAGCACGGAGTATCCGAGAAAGCAGATCCTGTGGAAGGCTCGCGCTCATATGCGCAGCCGTCCAGACCAGATAAGCATGACATTGCGGGGTCGTTCTTGGCACACTTGGCGGAGGTCCAATTGAAGTGGTGCAGAAGACATGCAGCGAGTTAACCGATTGCCTCGCAACTAGTGGCCCCGTCGAGCTGAACGCGCGCTGCTTTCTCCACGCGTTGAAATAACCGAAAGTCCTTGCAGTAGTCGGCACGGTGTGGATCAATTACTGGATGGGTGTCGATCCGCCCGTGCCATTTGGCGGTCCGGCGTGGTCGGGCGTCGTGCCGCCCGCGTTTTATATCGTTCTGATCGCACCCGTTTGCGAGGCGATGCGGGCATTGGTGCTTTCAGCGTAGGGAAGTCTCGAAGCTTTGATGATTATTTCCGCTGCTCGCTCCGCGATCATAATGGTTGGTGCGTTGGTGTTGCCACTGACGATGTGTGGCATGACGGACGCATCGGCTATCCTGAGGTTCGCAATCCCCCAAACTTGCAGGTTGAGATTGACAACGGAAGTATGGGGTTCTGCGCCCATACGGCAGGTCGACGTGGGGTGGAAAACTGTCGTGCAGTTCGTCTTCACGTAGTCGAAGATATCGCTGTCGTTCGAGAATACTGGCGCTATGTTCTTCGTGATTTTTTTCAAGGAGGGGGCGTTAAAAAACTGAAGACCGAGCTTGACAGCCTTGACTTGAGACGCAAGATCGCCTTCGGCAGTCAAATAATTGCCTTTTAGTCGAATGTTGTCTGCGTGGGTTGGCCCGGTCAGAAGAATTTCACCACGGGACTCAGGATAGACGTGACCGATCTTCAGCGATAACCCGTCCTTGATTTGATCTGGCTGGTTTTCGTTGGCATCACGTTTCCCTTCATAGAATGGAAACACAAATAGCTGTGTGTCAATTCTGCCGTCACGATTGATATCAAAATATCCGCCTCCTTCTAAAACATTCGAAGAAACCACGCCATCGTGGTTAACCGTAAGCCACTCGATTCCGTTGGCAATTTTCCGTAGACCTTGGCCTTCTCGCAAGAAACTAGGTATGCCCGGAGTTTCAGCAGTCAGGGAGACCATAAGATGGTCCTGGTAATTCTTGCCGACTTGTGGGCTGTCAACCTGGACAGCAATCCCCAAGTCACGCAGATGTTGAGCGGGTCCAATGCCCGATACCATCAAAAGCTTCGGAGTCTCGAACGCACCGGCGGTCAGAATAATTTCCTTTGTCGCAAAGGCTTCGATAGCGGAATGACCTT
The DNA here is from genome assembly GCF_905220255.1 of Paraburkholderia sp. J69-1. Taxonomy (NCBI): domain Bacteria; kingdom Pseudomonadati; phylum Pseudomonadota; class Betaproteobacteria; order Burkholderiales; family Burkholderiaceae; genus Paraburkholderia; species Paraburkholderia sp. J69-1. Next base: position 48,264 of record NZ_CAJMZG010000033.1, read on the forward strand.
TATGGGAATAGCGCACGCCAAGTGCTTTGCCATTCTCGATGAGTACCTTATCCGCAGTCGCCCCCGTAATCAGGGTTAGTAAACTGTTCCCGGCGACACGCCGGAGGTATGCACGAGCCGTGCTTGCCCGTCTGCCTTCATGGATGGTGCATTGCCAGAAACCGACTCCCTCCTGTTCCGCGACACCACTCAGGTCCGTGATGTAAGGGTAGCCTAGTTCTTGCCCGGCTTTGATATATGCCATAGTGAGTGGATGGCGATAGCGGTGCTCACTTACCCATAGGTTGCCATCCGTGCCGTGATTTGCGGAGCTTATGATCTCGTTTCGCTCCGATCGGATGAAATACGGCAATACGTCTTTATGACCCCAGCCTGTGCAGCCGTACAGGTTTGCCCAGTCATCGTAGTCGTGAGCGCTGCCGCGGACATACACCATGCCGTTTACAGAGCTTCCTCCCCCAAGTACGCGACCTTGGTGAATGGGGATAGGGGGGATCTTCAGCTCCGGATTCGCTTCGCTTGTATACTTCCATGAATACTTCTGAGCATTTCTTAATCCTGCGGGCATATGGATGAACTTATCTCTATCCACTGGCCCGGCTTCGAGCAACAACACTCGAGAGCCTGCCTCAACGAGTCTGGTAGCGATGACGCAACCAGATGATCCTCCTCCTACTACGATATAGTCGTATGTGTTTGCCATTCTGATAAGTCTCGAAGTTCGCTTATTTTATTCAATAGTCTGGACGTGAAGGCATTAATGTTGCCTGTACAACCTTTCAATCCGTCGGACAACACGCGGGCGCTATGAAACATCATGATGCGAAGGTGGCCTGTCCAGTAGAACGGTTTTTGTCTCGAGATAAGGCATCAAGCCTTCAACACCGCCCTCTCTACCAATGCCAGACTGCTTGAATCCACCGAACGCAATACCGAAGTCGTTTCGGAAAGCATTTTGGGCGACCGTGCCTGAGCGGATCTTGCGTGCGATGGAGTAGGCATGGTCAGCATCATTTGTGAATACGGCGCCGCTGAGTCCATATATAGAATCGTTCGCAATCTTGATCGCTTCATCTTCACTGTTCGCGGGGATCACTGCGAGGACTGGCCCGAATATTTCTTCCTGCGCTAATTCGGAGCTATTGCAGACATTTCCGAATACCGTGGGCTCTATATAGAAACCGCGTGGTAGGTGATCTGGACGTTTCCCACCTGCCGCAAGGGTGAATCCCGCGTGAATGCCTTTCGCGATTGCGTGTGCGACGCGCTCTCTCTGCTTTTCCGTGGCGACGGGGCCCATCTGCGTGGTGGAATCGAACGGATTGCCAACCCGCACTGCCGAGTATGCGGCCGATAGCGCTTCAAGAAAGCGATCATGGCGAGATCTCGGCACAATGATGCGAGTCAGGGCAGCACAGACCTGACAAGTCATTTGACTCGCAGCCGTAGCCAGTGTTTTTGCTGCGACCTCCATGTCATAGTCATCAAGTATGATCGCGGCAGATTTGCCTCCAAGTTCAAGGGTGAAGCGGCCAACTCGCTGAGCCAGAACGGCTGCAATATGTTTACCAACCGCGCTAGAACCCGTGAAGGTTATTTTGTCGACCCCGTGGTTTCGAACCAGTGCATCCGAGGCGTCTCGGTCCGCGGTGACCACGTTGACGACACCCGGCGGCAGGCCAATTTCCTCCGCGACTTCAGCAATGATTAGCGCCATGCCCGGCGCTTCGGGCGACGACTTGATGACGACTGTGCAGCCGGCGATCAACGCCGGAGCGAGCTTGTAGGCGATGAGCATCGCGGGTGCATTCCAGGGGATGATCGCACCGACAACGCCAACGGGTTCCCGAATGAGCAGCCCTTTTCCAACGCCAGAACTCGTTGCGCGTAATTCCTCAAATGAAAAAGTGTCAGGTAGTTTGGCGTAGAAGTCGTAGATGTCGGCAATTCGTGGCATGTGCGATTCAGCGAACGCATAGGTGACCCCCATCTCATTGGGCCAGACGTTTGCCATGTCGCCCGAGCGCGCCCGGAGTTTCTCCGCTATTGCGTGAAGGTAGCGGCCTCGCTCCGCGTGCGTAAGGCGGGGCCATGGACCGTCGTCAAAAGCTTGTCTGGCGGCAGACACTGCCTTCTCTATGTCAACCCTGCCGGCTTCGGCAACGCGAACGTAGACATCCTCGGTGCTGGGGGAGATGACAGAAAATTCTGCCCCAGTGGAGGATGCTACCCATTTTCCCCCGATGTACAGCTTATCTGGATGCTTGTATGGCGCTCGTGCTGCCCGCAGATCATTGGACGATGTTGTGAACACAAATGACTCCTTCGATGTCTGGCAATTGATTTTCGTAAAGGTAATGCGATCGATTCGGTGGGAAATCTTAAGAAAATGGCGGGGATGTAGCGCTGAATGAACCGCCGTTCACCGGTGCGCGTACCGTCATTGACCGACGAATCGAGGTTCGCGCTTCTCGAGAAACGCGCGCAGACCTTCTGCTCCGTCATGAGACGCATAGCAGACGTTTTGCGCGGCCGTCTCGCGGGCCAGTGCGTCGCGCATAGCGCCCAGGTGACGCTGCTGCACGGCACGTTTTGCAAGGCGTATCGGCAGGGGCGCATTCATGGCGATTCGGGAAGCCATTGCGCGCGCGGTATCCATCAACGCGTCTGGTTCGACCACGCGGCTAACGACGCCGTGGCCCAGCGCCTCCGCGGCATTGAGCACCTCGCCCGTGTAGATCAACTCCAGGGCCTTGGACTGGCCCACGACGAGCGGAAGCAGGTAGGTACCACCGTAGTCGGGCATCATGCCGCGCAGCACGTGAGATTGTGCGAATTTCGCGTTCTGTGACGCGATGCGGAAGTCTGCGGCGAGTGCGAGATTCATGCCCGCTCCCATCGCGGGGCCGTTCACCGCCGCGATGACCGGTTTCGACGCTTCGTACACGGCGAGCAAGGTGCGGTCACGCGGGGGCTCGATCTTGTCTTCGAGTGTCTGACCGTGCACCGCGCGCGCGTGAATCTCGCGCAAATCACCGCCCGAGCAGAACGCGTTGCCCGCGCCGGTCATGATGATCGCGCGCACGCCGTCGTCGGCTTCCGCTATGGTCATCGCGGTCACGATGTCCTCGCGTAGCGTGCCCCCGAGCGCGTTGCGGCATTCGGGCCGGTTGAGCGTGACGATGGCGATATGATCTGCGCGTTCGTACAGGATATTGCCAATGGCTTGCTGCATGCGTTCGTCTCCAGTAGGTGCATGAGTGCGCCTGTTCGTGTTATCGAGCCGGGATTTGGTCGGGCGGAGCGGGGGGCGCTTCGTGAGCGCGTCTTGCGTGGATTTCATGTTCACGCGCGCGCAAAGCTGCAGCCGCATGTGAGGCCACGCGCCAGCCAAACACGATGGCCGGGCCGAGCGTCGCGCCGGGACCGGGATAGCTGCCGTGCATAATGGACGCCATATCGTTGCCGCAGGCATAGAGCCCTTCGACGACGCACTCTCCAGCACCGAACACGCGGCCGTCCGCGTCCGTGCGCAGGCCGCTGCTGCTTGCCGCGTCGGAGGGCCAGATGGCTAGTGCACAATATGGCGCGGTAGCGATCGGGCCGAGGCACGGATTCGGGTGATGTGCGGCGTCGCCGTTGAAGCGGCTGACCGGTGTGTCGCCCTTGCCGAACTCGGTGTCGTGTCCGCTTTGTGCGTAGCCGTTGTGGCGCGCAATCGTGCTGGCGAGCGCTTGTGCGTCGATGCCGAGACGCCTTGCCAGCGCTTCCGGGGTCGCCGCAGTGATGAGATATCCGGAACGCTCGTAGCGGCGCAGCCGTTGGGTGCCAGGCGGAATGACGCCCAGCCCGTATTGCCGGATGAACATCGCGTCGCAGATCAGATAAACCGGCAGGCTGGCGGCGCGTTCGACCATAGCCGCCACGAAGTGGTGATAGGACGCGCCTTCGTTGACGAAACGGCGACCGGCTCCGTCGACGGCGAGCAGGCCGGGCTTCGCGCGGTCGAGATATAGGTGCGGGAAGAGGCGGTGGCCGCGCGGCGTGGGCACGCGCGAGACCGGTTGCCAGAGGAAATCACTGGGATGGCGTACCAGTTCCGCACCTGCCTCGCGGGCAAGCGCAATGCCTTCACCACGCACGGCGGCCGGCGTAAGCGATTCGAACGCTGCCGGGTCGAGCCCGGCACGCAGACCAGCGTGATGGCCAATGCCGCCGGTCGCAAGCACGACGCCGGCCTTTGCGCGCAGGCTGTATCGCTGCCCTTGCGACTCGAAAGTCGCACCGCGTACGTGCCCGGTGTCATCCTTGTCTAGTCCAACTAGTCGAGTTTCGAAGCGTACTTCGACATTCGCGGCGCGCAGGCTGTAGAGCAGCCGCCCGACGAGCGCGTTGCCGAGCACCAGCCGGGTGCCTCGCCGGTAGTGCAAGCGGTCGCGGGCATAGCGGGCGACGAGCCGCGCCGTGTGCGCGAACGCTTTCCACGAGCGGTACCGACGCACGAGGGCCTGCACGTCGGACTTGTTCGCCATCATGCCGCCAAGAACGAGGAAGTCGTCGAGCGGCGCACGCACGCGTGCGAAATCGTCGCCGAGCATGCGTCCATCGAATTCGATCGGTGCGAGTGCGCGACCATGGATCGCCGCGCCGGGCGCCTCGATGTAATCGGGATGCTCGCCGCAGGTTGCGAACGCGAGCGCTGTGCGGCGCTCGAGGAAAGCGATTGCTTCGTTGCTGCTTTCGAGAAACGCGCGGCGTCTCTCGAATTCACAGTCCGGCCCACTGATCGCTTGGAGATAGCGCTCTCCGTCCTCGGGGGTGTCGCTGTAACCGGCTCGCCTTCCGTGCTGGTTGCCCGGCAGCCATAACGTGCCGGCAGACGTGGCCGTCGTGCCGCCAACCTGCGCCGTGGCTTCGCAGAGGACGACCTTGAGCCCTTGGTGTGCGGCCGTGACGGCGGCCGTCATGCCGCCAGCGCCAGCGCCTACGACGATCAGGTCGAACTGTCCGTCACCCTTGTCGTTCCCTCGCGCGCTCATACCGTGTCTGGCCCACACAGGCGCCATTGCAGCAGCGCGTAGGGCGGATCGGCGTCGGCGTGGTGCTCGAACACGCCTTCGACATCGGCGCCGATCGTCACCGCCTGCTGCGGATCGCCGAGCAGGTTGCCGATCATGCGCACATGGCCCGCGTGAGGCATTTCGACGAGCACCGCGAGGTACGGACCATGCCCGGTCAACGCATCATGCGACGGATGCCAGATCCGCTCCCAACTGTAGATGCGGCCACGCGGCGCAACCTCGGTCCACACGGGATCGAAGGTGTGGCATCCATGGCAGATCCATTCGGGGCCGAACTGCCACGTGCCGCAATGATCGCATCGCTGCACGAGCAGGCGGTTCTCGCGTAGTGCTTGCCAGTAGGGCGCGGAAAGACCGTCTGGCTCCGCTACGGGAATTGGAAGACCAGCGGGAAGGTAATACGGGGAAGTGTCAGCTTCTTTCATCGTGTCGTCTCCTTGCCGAGCAGAAGGTTGCTTACAGGCGAGACCATTGGACCTCCGATTACCAGTGCAACATCGTTTCGGCGTGCCTGGTTGCACGACGTGCCGCGTACTTGTCGTACCGCTTCAAGCACAAGTTCGAAGCCATGCATGTAGCACTCGGCCAGATTGCCGCCGCTCGTGTTGATTGGCAGGCGACCGTCGGGGGCAATGAGATTGTCGAGCGTCAGAAAGTCATTGGCCTCGCTGGGAGCGAAGAAGCCGTGCTCGGCTAGTGCCATCACGACGCCGGCGGTGAAGTTCTCGTAACTCTGCACCACGCCGACATCGCCGGGACCGATGCCAGCCATGCGAAAGAGGTCGGGTGCGACGGTGCGGAAGTTGGCGCTCGCGTAAGCTGGGCCATTGTGCGGCACCGCCGCGAAGCGATAGTCCGAGCCAGTGGCGGCCCCGAGGACGTAGGCCGCCTTATCGCCGAACTCTTGGGCGCGTTCCGCTGGCACGAGAATTAGCGCGGCGGCGCCGTCGTTTTCCATGCAGCAGTCAAACAGATGGAAGGGCTCCGCGATCCAGCGCGACGACTCGTACTTTTCGACATCGAGCGGCTTACCGTACATCACCGCTCGTGGATTCGATTGTGCATGCTGATATGAGGCCATAGCGATGGCACGCAGCGCTTCCTGACGAACCCCGTGCTCGTGCATGAAGCGCTGCGCGCGCATCGCGAAGCGCTGAGGCGGTGCAAGCACACCGTACGGCATGAGCCAAGCTTTCTCGCCTGAAATCGTGTCGATGCCAGTGGTGCGCCCGAAGCGCCCGTACTGACCTTGCGCTAGAGAGCGGAACACCACCACGCAATCTGCGAGTCCAGCGACGATCGCCGCCGCGCCGTTTGCGACGGCCGCGCAGCAACCGCCGCCGCCGCCGCCCCACTGCATCGTGCTGGAACGCAGACGTCGCGTGCCGAGCGCCGCAGCAAGTCGTGACGCCTCACTGCGATCGTCGCTGTACGAAGCGAAACCATCGATATCGCGCGGGTCGATGCCCGCGTCGGCGCAGGCGGAGAGAATCGCTTTCAAGGCGAGCTTGAACTCGCTATCCGGCGACTTGCCGTGCCGGTAATACGGCGTTTCGCCGATGCCGACGATCGCCACCTGCCCTTTGAGCGAGCGCGTCATGTTTCCATGCCTCCCGTGCGAACGTATCGGGCCGTTTCCGCATGGGAAATGGCGGGTTCAAATTCATGGCTCAAACCTGCGAACATGATCGCTTGTCCTGGTGAGTGATGAGGAATGCTTGTGCGGCGTTCACCGCTGTAGCTCGTCCGCGTGCCAGGTTTCGAGCACGGCTGGTGCGGTGGTGAGCATGGCCTGTGCGGCTTCGCTGGCGGGCGTTCGGCTAAGACGCGGCGCGGCGGCAGGGCGCACGGCATCTCGTTCGACGACGTAAGTACGCCGCGCCGCGACGTGCTCGTGTTGCGCTGCCTCCCGCAAGCTGAGAACGGGGCTGACACAGGCGTCGGAGTCTCGGAAATGCGCAGCCCACGCGTCGCGGGTCCGCATTGCGAAGCAAGCGGCGAGGGCGGCGCGTATCGTGGGCCAGGCGGCTTTGTCACTGCGCGGCGGAAGACTATCGGGCGAGATCTCCAGGCCTGCGAGGAGAGCTTTCCAGAAAGGCTCCTCAAGCGCGCCAACAGCAACGTAACGGTCGTCGGCGGTTCGATAGGTGGCGTACCACGGCGCACCGCCGTCGAGCATGTGTGTGCCGCGCGGGCCGCTCAATTCGCCCTGCGCGAGCAGCCGGCAGAACAGTGACATCAGCATGGCACTGCCGTCCACCATCGCCGCGTCGATAACTTGGCCATGGCAGCTGGCGCGCGCCTCCAATAACGCACAAAGCACACCGAGTGCGAGAAACATGGCGCCACCGCCGTAGTCGCCGACAAGGTTCAGTGGCGGCACCGGCGCGCCGCCGGCAGCGCCGATGGCATCGAGCACGCCAGTCAGGGCGATGTAGTTGATATCGTGGCCCGCGGTCGAAGCAAGCGTACCGGTTTGGCCCCAACCAGTCATCCGGCCGTACACCAGGCGCGGATTTCGCGCGAGGCAGGCTTTGGGCCCGAGGCCAAGGTGCTCCATGACCCCGGGGCGATTGCCTTCGAGCAGAACGTCTGCGCGTGCGATTAGTTCCAGCGCCGTGTCGCGATCGTTCGGTTGTTTGAGGTCGAGCGGAACAACCCGACGGCCGCGTTGCATGAAATTGGTCGTGTCGATCGCGGTGCGCGGCCGCGCGATCTGTACCACGTCCGCGCCCATGTCGGCGAGCAGCATCGCGCAGAATGGCACCGGGCCGAGCGCGCTGAATTCGATCACGCGCACACCAGAAAGTGGACCTCGTTGCATGTCGTCTCCCATTTCAGCCGCGAGCGGCCATGCGGCGCCCGGCGAAGAATACGCATGCCGACGACAGCGCAAAGAACACAGCGACCACGATCATGCCGGCGGCGAGATTGTGCGTCTGCTGCTGCAGGCGGCCGACCATCATCGGGACGATCCAGCCGCCAAAAATGGCGCCGAACGAACTGATGATTGCAATCACGGCAGGCTTGGCCTTCGCCGGAAGATACGTTTGTGGAATCGACCAGAAAATCGCCAGGGAGGCATAGACGCCGATGTTGGCGAGCATGAAGCCGATCAGCGCGCCGGCCATCGTGGTGGACAGGGCAACGGTCGTATAGCCCGCTGCGGCGATCAGCATACAAGCGACCGTATGCAGCACGCGCTCCTTGCGACGATCGGAATGTCGGGACAGCAACGTCATGCCGACGATGCCCGCAAGCGGCGGAAAAGCAGCGACGAAACCGATAATGCCGAGCGGCACGCCCGCGTGATGCAGGATCTGCGGTAACCAGGCGCCGACCGTTGCGTTGCCCGAAAAGATGCCGACGTAGCCAAGCGTGAGCACCCACATCTCGGGTCGGCGCATGAGGGCCATGACGCCCGACGGTACGCCGTGTGCCGGCGCCGCGTTATCGTTTTCGAGCTGCTTTTCGAGCCAGAGCTTCTCGCTTTGCGAGAGCCAGCCCGCTTGATGCGGTCGGTCGGTCAGATAGAACGCGCCGAAGATGCCGAGCGCAACGGCGGGCAAACCCTCAAGGAGGAACAGCCACTTCCAGCCCGGGACGTTCCATGTGCCGTCAAGTTGCATGATCGCGCCGGACACGAGCGATGCGAGCACGTAGGCCGCCGGGATCGAATAGGAGAACATGGCGTTGTAGCGCGCCCGGTATTGCTGAGGAATCCAGTAGCTCAGGAACAGGAAGACGCCTGGTGTCAGTCCTGCTTCAGCAATGCCGAGCAGCGCTCGCATCGTATAGAAGCTATAAGGACCACTTACGAATGCCATCGACATCGTAACAATGCCAAATAGGATGGCAATGCGCGTGAGCGTAATGCGTGCACCGTAACGGGCTAGCGCCAGATTGCTGGGCACCTCGAAAAGCGAGTAGCCGAGAAAGAGAATACCCACGCCCATGCCATACATCTGAGGTGTGAGTCCTAACTCCCTGTTCATTGAGAACGAGGCGAAACTCAAATTGCCACGGTCCAGCACGGACACGACGTAGAGCGCAATCAGATACCACATCAATCTCCGTCCGACGCGCGAGACGACCCGGGACCCATCGACTACCGCCTCTCCCGATATGGCCGGCGGTGGCTTCGAGGCGACCGCTGGGGATTGGGGCGACACGCTCATGCTTATCTCCTTGTATTGTCTGTCCTAACTGGAGGGACCAATTTGGTGGGTCAATATATTGGACGAGGACAGCATTTTACAGCCCGGGAAATCCCTTAGCCGAGAAGGCAAGGCGAGAGTATCCGGCGATATATTGAATATTTATGGCACGAAATTCGACAAAAGATCATAAAACGTAGAAATAATTTTTAACTACACGGATAGGTGCGATAGTGCCTTTAGTCGAAAATCCTCGTTTCGAGCGGCGACGATCATATTGACCATCTCATGATTCAATCTATAATTGGTCCCACCAATTTTATTGGCCCCACCAC